>CAMLDJ010000033.1 GCA_946478755.1 uncultured Pedobacter sp.
GATTTCTGTCCAGGTTGATTTTAAAATCTTCTTTTTTTAACCCCGGAACAGCCATTTCTATGTGGTAATGGTTCTCGGTCTCAAAAACGTTAACAGCCGGAACACGTGTGATCATTCTATCGGATATAAATGAATCATTGAACATGGATTCAAAGATATCACCCAGTCCACCGGTTAAACTGTTACCACTTGTTCCATTTTTAAATTTGATCAGTGACATAAAAAATCCTCCTTTTTATTATTTAGTTAAACCATTAATAAGAAATTCATTTTACTGATGTTGAACAAGTTGGGTGCCAAATCTATTCGCCCCTATCTGGCATTAATCTCAAGGCCTGCTTACTGCTTTTTTTTCATTTTCAGAGAAAAAATGACAGAACCGAATGACAGGATTTCAGCTAAATGCCACTGTTTTTGTGTGCAGTCTGATGCCCCTTAGCTGCTGTATAATTACCGGTTCTTATAGGGCTCTTATACGGATGTTGAACGGATACTGAACGGATACTGTACGGACTGATCCGTTTAACATCCGTTCAGTATCCGTTTAACAGGTGTTTAACCTCCGGTTAATAAGCGGAGGCTATCGCCTGGGAAACCGAAATATATTTGGAAAAGAATGTTATATTTGACCGAACCAAACCGACAAACGCTGCTCAATCATGATCGAATATTTATCAATTTTACCAAATCACATTTTTCATGTTTAAAAATCCCTTCTCATTTGAAGGCCGGATCCGCAGGCTGGAATTTGGTCTTAGTTTTATTATTTATCTGGCCGTTATCATCCTAACCGCTTTAATTTTATACGGCACCGGCTTTATCGATGATAGCGACAGTTCTAAGAACACCTTCATGCTTTATTTCGCCTGTTCCCCGGCAATCTGGTTTATCTGGGCCCAAGGCGCAAAAAGGTGCCATGACAGAGATAATAGTGGCTGGTACGAGCTTATCCCATTCTATGTTTTATGGATGTTATTTGCAGATGGTGACCCCAAAGAAAATGAATACGGGACAAATCCTAAGATGCAGGACTATGAAGATCCATTTGAAGTGCAGCCGGAGGATACCGACCAGGTCGATTAATATACCCCATGTCCGCCAATGACCAGCAGTTCCTGACCTTTCATCGGGCTGCCCGCAATGAGGGGTGTGGCTCTGCTGATCAGTTCCCTGACCGCAGGGGCATTTAGCGCGTTGTCGTGTTCCTCTTTTGAATCCCAGGCTTCCGTTACCCAGATCAGGTCAGCATTGTCGGGATCAACACTGACCATATAAAGCCTGCATCCCTTGTCTTCCGCAACCGATGCCGCTGCTTCCAGCAGCAGGTTCGCGAGTTCGCGGCCCCGACCTTCTTTTGCCGTTAAACTGCCATGCAATCCATATCTGCCGCCAGTAGCGGAGGCTGCAGCGTTTTGTGTATAGTCCGGCCTGCGCCTAAAGTGCTCGTCACTGAAGTGTCCGTGGTTATAAAAGTCTTCCGGATGGCTCTCGTATACCACGGCCTCCGCATTCGGAAGTGAGCCAGCCCCTAAAAAGGCATACCTTACGGCAAGCTCCTCCACAGGAGAAATCGTCTTTCCTTTTTCATAAGGAGGCAGGGTGTAAAGCGCCATCGTATGTTGCTCGGGGACAATCACCTCATCTTCGTCATCATCGAGGGTTACGATGCCGATCGGGATCAGCACATAGCCGGTATGATTTTCCTGGTCGGTCCCAATATCCGCTACGATATAGCGCACTTTACCTTCCTGGGGATCAAATATCAGGTCCTGGACCTCACCGATCTCATTGCCATCGCTGTCTACCACTTCCCATCCCATAATATCGGGATGATGGTCTGCTATTTCAAAGTCGCTGTGGCTGAGTTCTTCGAGGTTGACTGTTCTGTGATGTCCATTTGGTTCCATAATTTCTTTTTAAAGGTGTATCCGGGTTTACCGGGCTGAATCTTGATTCGGAATGCTTGCATTGGGTGTCGTTTCATAGCATCCCTTGTATAAGCTAAACAAAATGGCGATAATAACCAAGATCCCGATGAACTTTACCAGGTGACTTTTCCTTTTAGGTTGTACGTCCAGCTGTGCCATAATTTTATGCGTTGAATTTTTGTGTTTTTACTAGTTAACTTCATATGGAGGCGTTTTGTTTGACTATTTATGTTTAAGCACTTTGGCTTCAAGATAAAAGATGATCTCTTCAGCGATGTTTTTACTCTGGTCGCCCACCCGTTCCAGTCGACGGATCACAGAAAGCACATTTAAGGCCTGTTCAGTTTTTTCAGGGTTGTCCCGCACATAGTCTGAGATCAGCTGATTGGCTTCGGCGTTGATTTCATCCAGCATGTCATCCTGTTCAAAAATGCTTCTTGCCAGCTTGGTATCCTCTTTGATAAATGAGGTTAAAACATCCTCCACGGTTTGTATGGCTGCTTTAAACATCAAAAGAAACCTGGTTTTCTTAAGCAATGGTTCATCGTAAGCTTCCTTTTCTATGATGATAAACTTACTGATGCCTTCAGCAATATCTCCGATCCGCTCCAGGTTATTGTTGATTTTCAAGACGGCAAGTACAAATCTCAGGTCTATCGCAACGGGGTTGAAAAGCGCAAAAATATTTTCACAGTCCCTGTCAATTTTAAGCTCCATCGCGTTGACTCTTTTTTCGTTTGCTATCACTTCCCTGGAAAGGTCTTTATCGAAGGTTCTTAGGGACTGCAGGGACTTATGAAGCTGCGCAGCCACCAATGTCCACATTTCGGTGATATCGATCTTTAATTTGCCAAGTTCTATTTGTAGCTGTGTCATAATTTAAAACTCTTAAATGATTAACCAAACCTGCCGGTGATGTAATTCTGAGTGGCATCCTGGCTGGGATTGGTGAATATCTTCTCTGTGCTATCGAATTCTATGAGTTCCCCCATAAAAAAGAATGCTGTTTTATCACTTACTCTGGCTGCCTGCTGCATGTTATGCGTAACAATAACAATGGTAAAGCTATTTTTCAGCTGGTAGATGAGCTCTTCAATCTTTGCCGTAGATATGGGATCCAATGCGGAAGCGGGTTCATCCATTAACAGGACTGAAGGTTGCACGGCGATGGCCCTGGCAATACAAAGACGCTGTTGCTGGCCGCCGGACAAGGCCAAAGCAGACTTGTTCAGGTTGTCTTTTACTTCATCCCATAAGGCCGATTGTTTGAGTGCGCTTTCCACACTATCCGCCAGGACGATCTTTGAATTTTCGCCATTGATCCGAAGGCCAAAGGCCACATTTTCAAATATCGTCTTAGGGAAAGGGTTGGGTTTCTGAAAGACCATCCCGACTTTCTTCCGGTACTCATATACATTTACCAGGTTCTTATAGATGTCTACGTCGTCAATCAGCACTTCTCCATCTATAGAAACGTCCTCAATCAGATCATTCATTCTGTTAAAGCACCTTAAGAAAGTCGTTTTTCCACAACCTGAAGGGCCTATAAATGCAGTTACGGTATTGGGCGCAATGTCGATAGAGATATCTTTCAACGCCTGTTTCGTGCCATAATGCAAGTTAAGGTGCTTGGTCCTTAATTTGTACATTCCATAATTGCTTTCCGTTAAGCTGTTATTTTTTTGTACCATTTGTTTCTCAGGTAAATTGCTGCTCCGTTAAGGATAAAAGTAAATAATAACAATACAATAATGCCTGCGGCTGCGTTGACAACAAAGCCTTGCTGCGGACGTGAGGTCCAGTTGAATATCTGAATGGGAAGAGAGGTATATTGATCCATTGGTCCTTCGGGAATAAAGGGCACATAGGCCAATGCACCCACCACGATTAGCGGTGCCGTTTCGCCGATAGCCCTGGAGGTGGAAAGAATGATCCCGGTAAGGATACCCCCAAAGGAAGCAGGTAGGACTACCCTTTGTATGGTTTGCCATTTGGTTGCGCCAAGTCCAAATGAGGCCTCCCTTAAAGAATCAGGGACTGCCTTAATGGCTTCGCGGGTAGAAACGATGATCAGGGGCATGATCAGTAAGGCAAGTGTGAGTGCTCCTGCAAGGATACTGTTGCCCAATCCGGCAGTTCTGACAAACAGCTCAAGGCCCAGGATCCCATAAATAACAGAAGGCACGCCTGCCAGATTGGAAATGTTGACCTCGATGAGCTTTGCTAATCTGCTCCTTTTACCATATTCCTGCAGATAGATGCCCGACAGTATGCCAACCGGCAGGGCAATGATCAGGGTGATGACCAGGAGGCTGACCATTCCTGCCAGTGCAGTATAGATGCCCGATTCATCGGCATGTCTGGAGGGAAGATTGACGAAAAAAGACCAGTTGATGCGCCTGATGCCCTTAATAACAATATCTGCTAATAAGATGACTAAGGTCAGTAAACCAAGACTGGTGCAGCATACTGCAAATACCTTAAATAAGCTATCCTGTATGCCCGGGCTGAACAGACGTTTGTTATTCATAGCGCTGCTGATATTTTTTCCTGATCCAGAAACTGATGTTGTTGAGCAGGAAGGTGAATACAAATAAGGTGATGCCTGCGGCAAATATGGTGCGGTATTCCAAAGAATCCTGGGGCACATCGCCCATGCTTACCTGAACAATATAGGTGGTAATCGTTTCTACCGACTCCAAGGGATTAAAGGTTAGTTTCGGCTGCTGTCCCGCTGCAATGGCCACAATCATGGTTTCACCAAGGGCCCTTGATATAGCCAGGATGACGGAAACAATGATACCGGAATTGGCGGCCGGGACGATGACCTTAAATGCTGTTTGAAAACGGTTGGCTCCAAGTCCGTAAGACGCTTCACGCAGCGACCTCGGCACTGCCCTGAGTGCATCTTCACTCAATGAAGTAATGTAAGGGATGATCATGATCCCCATCACCAGTCCGGGTGAAAGCGCATTAAACCCTGCCAGGCCGGGAATGATTTTCTGAAGCAGGGGCGTGACGAATTGCAGGGCGAAAAAGCCATAAACTACCGTGGGAATAGCCGCCAATACCTCAAGAAGGGGTTTAACTGTTGCCGTGAACTTTTTAGAGGCATACTCATTTAAATATACGGCAATCGTAATGCCGATAGGGACCGCCACCAAGACGGCTATGGTGGTCGTCAGTAACGTTCCAGTTAGTAAGGGCAGGATGCCGAAATGTTGATCTTTGAAAAGCGGCGTCCATTGGGTGTCCGTAACGAAATCTATAAAAGAAACATCTTCAAAGAACTTTATCGTGTCTATAGAAAGCACGAGAATGATGCCGATGGTGGTCAGCACGGATACCAGGCTGCAGCCGATCATGGCCCATTCTATCCATTTCTCCGATCTGATCTTCAGGCCCCTCATCACTTATTGGCTGTTGATAACAATTGTAACAGGTTTGCGCCAACTGTCGATTTATTTTCAAAAATTGATCCGGTGATGCCTTTTGCAAAGCGCTCCTCCGACAAGCGGTAAACTTCTTCCGGCAGGGCGACATAGCCAACTTCTTTGGCTAATGCCGCCGCATGCTGAAGGTAAAACTTTACAAAGTCCTGTACATAGGTCTTTTTAGCAGATTGCGCATTTACATAGATAAATTCCGGGCGGGAGAGGGGCTGGTATTTACCCTGCTGAACGGTGGAATCATTGGGAAATACCGCTTCACTTTGTTCATTGTATTTTACCGGGATCAAGCGGAGTTTCTCCTTATTCTCGCTAAAATAGGCCAGTCCGAAATAACCCAGACCACCGATATCCGAAGAGACACCCTGGACCAGTACATTGTCGTCCTCGCTCGCCGTATAATCTCCCCGGGAGGCTTTAGCCTTGCCATTTATTGCTTCCGTGAAATAATCATAGGTCCCAGAAGAGGTTCCTGCACCATACAGGTTTAAGGGGAGGTCCGGCCATGCATCACGTACCTGTTTCCAGGATCTTATTTTGCCCTGACTTTGAGGAGACCACATTTTCTTCAGTTCAGCTACGGTCACATAGTCAACAAACTTATTTTTCGGACTTACTACAATGGCCATTCCATCATAGGAAACGGGGATTTCGATGAAGGCTATGCCATTTGTCCGGCTAATTTCCAGCTCAGATGCACTGATCGGTCTGGATGCATTGCTGATGTCCGTTTCCCCCCTTAAAAATTTTTTAAATCCTCCGCCGGTACCCGATATACCTACAGTAACCCGGATATCTTCATTTTTTTTGCGGAATTCCTCTGCCACAGCCTCCGTTAGCGGATAAACACTGCTGGACCCATCAATATTGATTTTGCCTTTATACTGCTTAAAGCAGGAACTCAGACTGCACAGGATCAAACATGCCAGTATGAGGTATCTCGGGGTTAATGTGACCATGAGCAGTTCTGTTTTACCACCTTGAGGGTATTATACGATCTGCATAACGGTTAAGTAGCTGAGGATGTTTTTATAATATTTTTTAATTGCAGTAGTCCATGGTACCTTCTTTTTATCTGGTCATGTCCTACTGATTAAAGTGAATTTTTTTCCAGTGTTTCGATGTGCTGGCCGATCTCATTGACCAATGCCTGGTCTATCTTGTCCTCCGATTTCCATTCCAGTGTGGTATCTGCAACAACGGGATACAGGTGTGCTGTACGCTCTCCGTTGATATAAACGATATAGTCGCCCGCTTTCGGCTGTTCCACTCTTATGGCCTGAGGATGACCGTCTATTTCGAGCGTAAATTCATAGGGGTTCAGGTCTTTTTCCATGGTACTAACAGATTTATATGCACAAAACATAGCAACCTTCATATTGTTTGAATGCTTGGCCAAAGTCCGGGCCCACCATGTTGATTCTTTTGCTAATTTCGGGTCTTGAAATTTACCGATGTTAAAACTTATTCTCCATACCTATAAAACGTCATTTAGTGGCTTAAGCCGGGAAACCTGGCTGCTGGGCATGGTGATGATGTTCAACAGATGTGGAAGCATGGCGGTGCCTTTTATGGGGCTGTACGTTACCCAAAGCCTGCACCGTTCGGAGGTGGATGCGGGATTAGTCATTACCTTATTCGGCATAGGCTCAATCTTAGGTTCTGCAACAGGCGGAAAACTGACAGATATGATTGGTTTCAGACCGGTACAGATCTTATCTTCCATTATTGGCGGCCTGTTGTTTATCCTCTTTTCCACCATCAATCATTTTTCGACCCTTTGTGTGTTAACGGTAGTGATCAGTTTCTTTTCTGAGGCTTTCCGACCGGCAAATTTTACCGCTGTGGTCAGTTATGCAAAAGAGGGGACGATGACCCGTTCGTATTCCTTAAACAGATTGGCGACCAATATTGGCTGGTCGGTCGGAATCAGCATGGCCGGAATCATCGCGTCGATCAATTACAAATTGCTATTCATCGTTGAAGGTGCCGTGAGCATTATGGTCGGGCTTTCCATTCTCTTCTTTTTGCCAAAAGCGAGGGGATTTATCAAACAGGCAAAAGAGAACCGGAGCAAGCAGCAGATTGGTAAGCCCTGGCAGGATCCCTTCTATATTAAATTCATCCTGCTGACTACGGTCTTTATCACCTGCGCATTTTTAATGTTCCGGGTTGTCCCGGTGTTCTTTAAAGATCAATGGCACATTGATGAGTTTGCCATAGGGATCATCCTAGGCCTCAATGGAGCGGTCATCGCGCTTTTCGAAATGATCATGATCAATAAGCTGGAGAAAAAGCGGCCGCCGATGTTTTTCATCATTATTGGGGCTGTTTTCTTCGCCAGCTCTTATGTCCTGCTGAGCATTCCCTTGATTTTTCATGTGGCCATGGCTATAGCTGTGATCCTGGTTTTTACCATCGGTGAGATGCTGGTGCTTCCTTTCATCAATACGGTGGTCGTCAGCAGGAGTAATGAGTACAACCGGGGCCTGTATGCTGCCGGTTATACCTTAAGCTGGTCTGTTGCACAGGTTGTGGGTCCGTTGGCGGGTTTTTATATCGCCAAGCAACTGGGATACAACTGGCTTTGGGCAGGGATCGCCTTTCTGCTGTTGCTGTGTGCTTACGGATTTAATTTGTTAAGCAAAAAGCATTGAGTCGCTTCATCTGTACAAAAAACACTTTCTATTTCATTTAGGAACATGCTTTTAAAATAAAATAGATTTTTTATCAGAATTTGATACGCATTAACGAAATTTTTGTTAAATTTATTCAACGCAGGCAAATAATTAGTATTACAGGGATGATCACTAATTACCATCACTTTTCTGAGGTCCAAGGGACCCGGGTTATTGCAGGGGAAACCTGCGGTTATGAGGAAAAACGCTTTCAAAAAATAGATCAGTGTCGAGAATCAGCAAATTTCCGGAATAAGTTCAGGTTCGATTTATATAAATCATTTATGAACAAAAATGAGCGGTTACGAACGGGTGCCTAAAGGCTTCTGCGGATAACAAATTTTGGAATATTTAACAACACGGACATGGCTGATTATAAAAATCTTTCGGATAAAGCGTTGGTTGACCTGTTAAAACAAGGCGACAATATTGCTTTTATAGAGATCTTTGACCGCTATTACATTTTACTGTTCTCCTTTACCTGCAGGCGGTTAAATGATAAAGAGATAGCAAAAGATCTGGTTCATGATGCATTTGCTGATATCTGGGAAAAGTGCCAGACGGTCAACATTCCGGGAGAACTGGCGACCTTTCTCTTTACTGTGGTTAAGAACAGGATTCTCGATTATTACAAACACAGTAAAATCTCTAAGAAATATGCAGATGATTTTCAGGCTTATATTGATGAAACGCATAATGTGACCGATCACCTGGTGCGCCATCATGAGTTGCTGGCCTTGATTGAAAAAGAAATTGCAGCGCTGCCGGAGAAAATGCGGAAGGTGTTTGAGCTAAGCCGACAGACGACCATGAACCGCAAGGAGATTTCAGAACATTTAGGCCTTCCGGAGAATACCGTTAAAACCAATATGCACCGGGCTTTAAAAATCCTTCGCCGAAAATTAAGCTTGTTGTTTTGTTAACCTATGCGGTATTACCCATGAAATGGATTTTATCACATAATATTTTGCAGATATCTTGTAACTTAAATTTTTTATCAAATTTTTGAACCCTAATACCCTACTTAATCGTAATATACTAACAAACCTAAAACATACCCCACGTGGATGCAAAAACGTTGCTCGAAAAATACATGGCTGGTCAATGTACGCCAGAAGAACAAAAATTTGTTGAGGATTACATCACTAACGACCGCATAACGCCTCAGGATCTGATCGCAATGCAGTCCGATCTGATGGAGCTGCGGTCAAGAACAGTCGGCCCGCATCTTAAAACAAGAAAAATGAGCTGGCCGCTGCGGGTTGCCGTTGCCGCCGCAATCATCATTATTTTATCACTTGTTGGCACCTTGTTTATGGCTCGGTTAGGCGCTCCGGACAGCGTTCCGCCTGCAGTGCTTGCCAATAAAATCAACCCGGGTAAAGATCAGGCGGTCTTAACGCTGGCCAATGGAACCGAGATCAATTTAAGCGAGGCCAAAAGCGGACCATTGCTGAAAAGTGAAGAGATTGAGATCACAAAAACGGAAGACGGTACCCTGGTTTACAAGCTTGTAGGCTCAGGATCCAATAGCTCGGGATACAATACCATAACTACCCCAAGGGGTGGACAGTATAAGGTCGTCCTGGCCGATGGCACGATGGTATGGCTCAACGCTGCTTCCAGTCTGTCTTATCACGCCTCTTTAAATAATGGTGCGCAGGTGCGGCACATAAAAATGAGTGGTGAGGCTTACTTTGAAGTGAAGAAAGACAAAGCCCATCCATTTATCGTAACAACCGATCGGCAGGAACTGAAAGTACTCGGTACGCATTTCAACGTTTCGGCCTATCCCGATGAGTACGCTACCAGGACTACCTTATTGGAAGGGTCTGTACGCATTTCTCATCTGGCATCACCTGACCCGGTTTCTACGGGTACCCGCCTGGGTAGCGTGATCCTTAAACCCAATCAGCAATCAACCCTAACACAAAATAACATCCAAATTGCAGCAGTAGACGCTGAAGAGGCTGTGGCCTGGAAAAATGGTGAATTCCTTTTCCAGAACAAGCCTTTAGAAAACATTATGCTTGAAATATCAAGATGGTATAATGTAGACGTGGTCTACGAAGATAAACAGGTAGCTCAAAAGCTATTTGGTGGCATGATATCCAGGTCAGAAGAGCTTGCCCGGGTATTGTCGGCACTTGAAGTAACAGGGGACGTTCATTTTAAAGTGGAAGGGAGGAGAGTGACCGTTATGAAATAAAATCTACACACCAAACCGCAATACAAGGCAACAAACGTTTTAAACATTTCCAACAAAGGCTAAATGAAATGGGGGGATTCCATTTGGCAAGGGATAAAAATTATCTAAAAAAAGGTCAGTAGAGCTAAACCTACTGACCAAGAGCCTGTATTCAGAAAATAAGCACAACTCATTTACTATTCACAGACAAACAAACTTAGACAATATTGTTTGGTAAAACAATATTAACGGTCCCTCATTTGGCCGCTGGGTTTTTGTCACAAACCAAATGGAAATGTACATTAATACTCACAGCGAGCGTGTGTGGCAAACACGTATCCGTAAAATACTACTCATAATGCGGCTAACTATTGTCATTATCTTAGTCACCCTATT
Organism: uncultured Pedobacter sp.; assembly: GCA_946478755.1. The sequence continues at coordinate 10,640 of CAMLDJ010000033.1, forward strand.
TCAGCTCAATGCTGCCAGGTCTTTCGGACAGCATATCAGCTACGTGGGTAAAAACATCCCTTTATACAAACTCTTTAAGGAGATCAGGAAACAGACCGGCTACAACATCATCTGGAGCGGAGAAGACCTGGATCTTTCCAAAACGGTGAAGGTGAACTTCAAGAACGCAGCACTGGAGGAAGTTTTGAAAAATAGCCTGTCGGGTTTGCCCATTGTCTATACGATTGTAGATAGAACGGTCAACCTGAAAAGGAGCGGGCCACCTGCTTTGGACGAGGTGTCCGCAGATGTTGTTGCTATCGATATACGTGGCCGGGTGCTCGATGAAAAAAATGAGCCACTATTTGGGGCTACGGTTAAAGTAAAAGGAGCCAATACCGTCACGATCACAGACAGCAAAGGTGAATTTGTATTGAAAAACATAGGTGAGAAGGCGGTATTGATCATTTCTTATCTAGGATTTGAAGCGATAGAGGTTTCGGCAAAAGAAGACCTTGGCGAGATAAAGCTGACTTCCTATGAAAGCAGGCTTGAAGAGGTGGAAGTGGTGAGTACCGGATATCAGCATCTTCCCAAGGAGAGGGCCACCGGCAGCTTTGTGCTGGTCAATAATGAGTTAATTAACCGGAGTGTCTCTACCAACATTCTGGACCGGTTAAAAGGCGTGACCAGCGGGTTATTATTTGACAACACTACAGGAACAGACCTGGGGTTTAGTATAAGAGGAAGAAGTACCATTTTTGCCAATACAAATCCATTAATTGTTTTGGATAACTTTCCTTATGACGGAGATCTTGGTACGATTAACCCTAATGACGTAGAAAATATCAGCATTCTAAGAGACGCAGCAGCAGCATCTATATGGGGCGTAAGGGCCAGTAATGGCGTGGTTGTCATCACTACAAAAAAAGGCAAGTACGATCAAATGTTAAAGGTTGGATTCAACAGTAATGTTACCATCGGAGAAAAGCCCGATTTATTTGCCAGCCCGGAATTGAAAGCTTCTGATTACATCGAAGTGGAGCGCTTCCTTTTTGCAAAGGGAAGATTTAGCGTTGAACTCGCAACTCCGGAAACTTATATCTCGCCAGTAGTTGAAATTTTATCAACTCAAACAGATCAAAATGAGATAGAACGACAGCTCAATGTGCTGAAACAGCAGGATATCAGAAATGATCTGTTAAAATATTATTACAGGAATGCGCTAAACCAGCAATATGCATTAAGCTTTGATGGGGGAGGGAGGCAAAACCAATATTACTTTTCCATCGGTTACGATCATAATGATCAGGATTATGTGAGTGACTCCAATGAAAGGCTAAATTTAACCGCTCAGAACACTTACAGCCTATTGAAAGATAAACTACGCGCCAACGTTGGCATCAGATATACTTCTTTAAAACGGATTTCTAATAGTGGAAATGCTTCTATTGATTTCTATATGAAACCTTACATAGATCTGGTTGATGAAGAAGGAAATGCAGTTTCTGTTCTCCGGCACAAAAAAGCCTGGCTGGATACAGTCGGTTCAGGCCGCTTGCTGGACTGGGCATGGAGACCAAAGGATGAACTGGATAGAACAAATCACAGGAGCACACTTGACAATTATGTGCTGAATTTAGATTTGAAATACAAAATACTTGAGGGTCTAGACATCCAGGGCCAATATCAGTATAGCAAAGGATCAGATGAACTTAATCATCTTTCTACATCAGACTCCTATTATACCAGAAATCTGATTAATCAGTTCTCCATTGTTAAACCTAATGAAGTTATCCGGCCAGTCCCTTTAGGGAATATACTGGAAAAAGTACTTACCCGAGGTATATCGCAAAGTTTAAGGCTTCAGGTTAATTATTCAAAAAATTGGCTCGAGCATACACTGTCTGCTTTAGCAGGATCAGACATCAAAGATTACCATAATCAAACTCACGACTATACTTTGTATGGATATGACGAAGAGAATGGCCTGGTGTCGAATATTGATTTTGCTGGTTCCTATAAAAATCTCGTTAACGGTTCTTCTGTATCTATCCCAGGCAGAGTTAGTGAATCGGGTCAAACGGATAGATATATATCCTATTTCAGTAACGCACAATATGCATACAAGGATAAATATATCTTGTCGGCAAGCTTAAGGTTTGACGAATCCAATTTGTTCGGCGTTAAAACCAATCAGAAAGGGGTGCCCTTATGGTCAGTAGGAGGAATGTGGGATATGACAAAGGATTTTTTTCAATCTGCAAAATGGCTAGATCAATTGAGGTTCAGAGCAACATTTGGATACAATGGGAATGTTGATAAGACTGTTTCCGCATTTGTAACGGCTCAATCTACTGGAAATAACAGGTTCAATCAGTTAACTGCAACGGTGGTTAACCCTCCTAATCCCTCGCTAAGATGGGAAAAGATTCAGATGATAAACTTTGCATTGGAATATTCCTTATTCAATAGCCGTCTTTCAGGAAATATAGAGTATTATCATAAAAAAGGAAAAGATATTATAGGATACAGTCCACTGGCTCCTTCCTCAGGAATTAATGTGTTTAAGGGGAATTCGGCAAACATCGCGGGCAATGGATTTGACATTACCCTATCCAGTCGAAATATTGTGAAACGTAATTTCGCCTGGCAAACCGCATTACTCCTTAGCAAAGCACAAGATAAAATAACGGCTTACAATGCCAATACTACGCCATTAGCTTTTCATGTGGGTTATCCTTATAATGGCATTTTCAGCTATCGCTGGGAAGGGCTTGATCCACTAACCGGAGATCCTTTAGGCTATTATGCAGGGAAAAAAAGTACGGAATGGGGGAATATTGCCAATGCTGATAGTTTAAACAATACCACGGTATATAGTGGCCCGGGAACACCTACTTATTTTGGAAGTATCCGCAACAGTGTAACGTATAAGAACTTCAATTTATCCTTCAACATTATCTATAAGTTTGGTTACTACTTCAGGTCAAATTCAGTAGATTATACGAAGTTATTTGGGTTTAACGGATCACATCAGGATTACAATAAGAGATGGCTTCAACCAGGAGATGAATCAAAGACGTACGTACCTTCCGCTGTTTATCCAACAAATTTTGAAAGAGAAAGTTTCTATGCCATGTCATCTGTATTGGTTGAAAATGGTGATCATATTCGATTACAGGATGTCCGCCTGAGCTACGACATCAACAAACAAAACTCAAGGTTTAAGAATATTGGTATTTATTTGTATGCAAGCAACTTAGGATTAATATGGAAAGCGAATAAAAAGGGATTAGATCCTGAAAGTCAGATCATCCCATTGCAAAAAAATATCTCCATTGGTTTCAAAACACAATTCTAAAAAAAGAGCTATGAAACATGCATTTGTAAAACTGGCAATTATCCTATCGCTCAGTTTCTGTTTTTCCTGCAGTAAGAAAGATGATTTCCTGGATAAGAAACCCAGTACATCCTTGCTGGTACCCACAACACTAGCCGATTTCACAAAATTATTAGATAACCCTAATATGAACGTATCAGGTATGCTGGGGACAGTGTCGGCCGACGATTATTATTTACCAAGTTATAAGATCTGGGAGTCAATTATTACCCCATATGAACGCAATGGATATATCTGGGCCAAAGACATATACCAGGGATCTGAAGACGTCAATGACTGGGCAATTCCTTATCAGCAGATATTATATGCAAACATTGTGCTCGAGGGCCTGCAAAAGTTAACATATAGCGCAGCAGATGAAGCGGAATACAACCGGATCAAGGGGCATGCACTGTTTATCAGAGGACACGCCCTGTTTAACTTATCCCAGCATTTTGCTGAGGCCTATGATGCTAATACAGCGAAGAGCGTTTTAGGATTGCCTATTCGATTAGAATCCGATGTTACGGTAAAATCACACCGGGCAAATCTTCAGCAGACCTATGATCAGGTATTGGCTGATCTTACACAGGCAGCATCTTTGTTGCCCCATAAAGTGCCTGGTACTGACCGGAGCAGACCATATAAAGTTGCAGCCGAGGCTTTACTGGCAAGAGTTTACTTAAGTATGCGAAATTATGATTTAGCCTTACAATATGCTGAAGCAGCTTTGAATTTGTATAGTACACTAATGTCGTTCCCTACCCTCAGCACTTCTTCAATCGCACCTATAACCGCACTTAATCCGGAGACTATATTTTTTTGCAACCAGTCCTTTATCGCTTCCCGTCTGATCGCTACCAACAGGCTTGCACCAAACACGCTGGTCAACACGGAACTATACAACATGTATGCTGCAAATGACCTTAGAAAGACCATTCTTTTTACCAATTCTACCATCCATCAAAAACCCGTATTTAAAGCAACCTATGATGGTACAACAAGGGCATTTAGTGGAATAGCTACCGACGAACTTTATTTAATTAAAGCGGAATGCCAGGTAAGAGTAAAAAATTATCAGGATGGGTTGAGTACCCTCAATGCGCTGCTCCTTACACGTTGGGTAAAAAATACTTTTGTAAATCTTGCGGCAGTAAATAAAAATGATGCCCTGGCAATTGTTTTACGGGAAAGGCGGAAAGAACTCCCCTTACGTGGACTGAGGTGGCAGGATCTGCGCAGGTTAAATAAAGAGGGCGCTAACATCAGTTTGACAAGAACCCTGGATGCTAACACGTACACGCTCACTCCAAACAGTTCACGATATGTTATGCCCATACCAGCCGAGGAAATACGGCTAAGCGGATTGGAAGATAACATTAGGTAATCTAGGGGAATTATATGAAAATGAACAAATATCTCCTCCATGTTTTCATGTTGCTGGCGTTCTATACGACAAAAGCACGAGGCGTTGAAAGATCAACAGCTCATAAAGATCAATATGCATCGATCATAGGTCTTGTTCCTGAGTCAGCCGGTATAGATTCTGTTCGCTTATTTTTATATCCTGAAAATACGGCCAGTGAGCTATCGCTTAATATTACAGGAATGAAGACTTTTACATCTAAGGTGAAAAACGGGAGATATTCTTTTGAGATCCCTGTAAATGACAAATTGCTTTACTTCAGCTTATACAAAAACGCGGGGGCCTGGCCCGAAACAAAAGATAGGTCACTTAATTTTCACCTGGTTGAAAAAGGGGATTATGTGGTGATCAATCATTTTGGGTCAAAACTAACGTTCTGTGGTATAGGCTCAGCAAAACATACCTTGCACCTTCTTTTTAGCAATGAAGACGGTTACGAGTACCATTTTGATAATCCAGCTTTGTTTAAAAAGAAGCAACTTAGTACCAGCAATGCCGCGAAATATAATTTTAGGTATGAGGATACGCTTTCTAAAATTAAACGATTGCTTCAATTATTAGAAAAAAGTAAAGCTGAGCTAAGTGAAAAATCCTATCAGGTGCTTTACTGTGAAATCATTGGTAACTGTCAATATCCGTTAATACGTGCAACCGAAACTCTCACTGCGAATAATGTTCAGATTCCCCAGTCAGATAAAGACGCCATAAAGCTAAAATTTGAAAGTATTCAGAAAGATTTAATGCGCTCCCGATTTTCTGACCACATTACTGCGTCCTCTATCAGATATGTAAAATATTGTGCGGAGCTTCTAAAACTACAAAAAACGCTGAGTAACGATACAGCCGGTTTTATTCAATATATTATTAAATCAATTGACAAAACTGAGCTGCGGGATAAACTTTTGATTTTGGCTTTTGGTCTTTCTTATAAGCGATATGGCAAATTAACACAACTTGCCATAGATCATATGCATAGTCCGGCTTTGAAACACGACCTTGCCAATTTTTATAACAAGCAAAGAAACGGCAGTATAGTGCCTGACGATTTTTTACTAATTGACCAATATAACAAGGAGATTAATTTATCCAGCTTTAAGGGCAAAGTTATATTTCTAGATTTTTGGTACGTTGGCTGCATTCCTTGTGCAGATTATTATAAAACAACAGTTTCTGTAGCTAAAAATAGTTTCATAGATTCAAAGGAAGTGGTTTTCGTCACGGTGTGCACAGAAAAGAACTATAAAAAATGGATCACAGCTCTTGAATCAGATGTATATACCTCTAAAAGTGCGGTAAACCTGTTTACCGGGGGTAAAGAAATGGATCATCCATTGATTAAATATTTCAATGTGGTGGGCGCTCCGACACCTATATTGATTGATAAAAAGTTCAATGTTTTTTGTAGAGATGAAATTTTGCTGGGGAGAGGTGGCCACCCCAGCTCATTGATTAATACCATTCAATTGTGTATTAAAAATTAATACCTGCTCTACTGGTTGCTGCTAATAAAAATGCTGGTATTATATTATGGTATAGTTTCGTAATGGGTATGGGTTACCCAGGAGATCACATCCTCGTCGTCATAATAACCATTGGCATTTGGAAAACTATTTGGCTTCAAGGTACCCTTGCATTTTGTGCCCCCATCAAAGCAATCCCAGGTATTTCCCTGCTCCATGTGATCTATAATCATCCATTCAGTGGCAGATACGGGTGTAACTGTTTCAAAATCGGTTGGTTGGTTTGTTGCATTGGTAGTAACTGTACTAACAACTGTGGCCATTATCGCAACGAAGATGCCAAGTAAAATCTTTCTCATGATTTTTTAGTTATGGTTAACACTATTATTTCGGATCGCCTTCAGGAGGGAAAATGTACTCGAAATGTGCACTTTCCGTTATTGGATTAACTTCACTATCAGAATAGAATCCCGACATATCAGGTGTTGCTCCAGATTTCAATGTACCTTTGCATACTGATCCAGTAGAAAAGCAATCCCATGTAAGTCCTTGTTCTTCATCGAGGACAATTACCCATTCATCTGTACCTAATTTGCCCACTCTTTCTCCTTCAATTTTATTATTAGTTGTAGTAAATGCGCTTGCACAGATCGCGGCAATAGCTGCTGCTATGCCAAGAATTACTTTTTTCATAAGAACGTTATTTAGTAATTAACTCGAAATGTTTATGCTCAAATATTGGATTAACTTCATTATCAGCGTAATATCCCGACATATCAGGTGTTGCACCTGCTTTCAAAGTGCCTATACATTCTGTTCCAGTGTCAAAACAATCCCATGTAATTCCTTGCTCCATGGGATCTACAAGCATCCATAGATCTGTATCTAATTTGCCTACTAGTTCTCCTTCATTTTTATAATTAATGGTAGTAAATGCGCTTGCACAGAGCGCAGCGATAGCTACTGCGATGCCAAAAAATGCTTTCTTCATCAGACCGCTATTTAGTAATTAATTCAAAATGAAAATTTCCTTCTATTGGATTAACTTCACTATCGGAATAATATCCCGACATATCAGGTGTCGCACCTGGTTTCAGGGTACCTATACATGCACTTCCACCAACAAAACAATCCCATGTATCTCCTTGTTCTTCAGGGAGGACAATCAGCCATTGATTTGTACTTAATTTGCCTACTACTTCTCCTTCGAATTTGTTATTGGTTGTAGTAAATGCGCTTGCGCTTATCGCGGCGATAGTGACTGCTATGCCAAAAGTTACTTTTTTCATAAGACCGTTAGTTAAGTTTTTGTTTGTTATTGCTAAATGTTAAACAAATTTAAACGATCTGCGCATAGGTGATGTCCCTTTTGGAACATAATGATTTCCCAAAAGGGACAAATATGTTTCCAGTTATACGCAGATTAGAGTGTACCTTCAAAAGATAATGACTAGTTATTTTCCTAAACATTGCGTATTCTGGAACAAGGGACATGCTTGGGAAGAATGTGATGGTTTGTGAATACGTAGAATTAACGTATTCTTGTAAATGTTTGGAGTTATAATACCATTAATGTTTGTTGGAGTAGTCGCTTTGATCATTTACACAAATAATCAAAGTCGGGAAAGCAATACGCTAATATTATTGATACGCTCGGTGAAAGGATAATTTTAAAGTTAGATCAAGTAAAGTGCGAGACATTTTCTTCCGGGGCAAAAAAATGGGGGGTATTACTTTTCTCAGTGTGACCTCTATATTACTGAAGATGCGCTGGTTATTTTGGGGTATAACAGGTTTATATCATTTAAACAGCTTTCTGTTCCCTTGGTGTTAACAACCGACCCGTCGTTTCACTTTGTGAAATTTCCCTACGCCAGATTTATAAAACCTAAGAAAATCAACCTTAACTCTTTTAACGGAGATATATACATAGAATTTGAAAACCCTGGGTTCATTAAGACAAATGTTGAAATAAGATTATCGGGTATTTCTGACCAGGTGAAAAGCAAACTGGAATTTTTGAATAAGATTTAGCTTTTTAAAATCAGTAGATACCACTCTTCCATCCTTGCATAACTTTTAAGGAACAACTGGGAAAGGCATATGAATTGGTTTAACAAATCTATCTATCTTTGTTAACCGCCAATTTCCAAATCCCTAGTCACTATCTGGACAACTTCCAGTCTCAGTCTTAGAGTCAGTAAGGTACGACTTAGTTACCAAAGGCCTTTCAAAGGAGTATCCTAGGAATGTGACAGGACTCGCGTAGGACCAAAGGAGTCCTGTGATATACGGAGAATATGCTGATCTTATCCGGGTGATTTATACGGCGATATACACCCGATGTGCACTGAGTTCAATCGAGGAACCTATACCGTTTTACTTACTGAAAAGCTGGCAGGACCTGTACGTAATGGGCATGTTTTTCCGGTATAAAAATTGCATCTCGGTGTTTAAGTCCCCCTTTAATGAGCATTTAAACGGTCTTAAGGAGCAAATGGAAAACGTTTATGAGTTAGTATAAGGTCTGGTTATCCTTATTCTTCTAACAGTTGAAGTGCTTTAATTTTCAGTACTTCGGCAATATCAAAAACAATTGAAATATTAGGATTGACAACAGATCTCTCCATTCTGGAAATTTGACTATAATCAACATCAAGTTCATTTGCCAACTGCTGAATAGTCATATTTCTTTCAAGTCTGTACTTACGTATATTTTTAGCTAAGATCCTTATCGCTTCCTCATTTCTTCTATGTTTTTGCTCTTTTGCCATACTATCACAAGAAAAGGAATTAATACATTTTGATATAGGGATTAAAAACCTTATTATTGTGTTTAGAAAACTGACCTTATCAGTTATATGAACAAAACAATCAAATGACCTCTAAAGGATGTTTTTAGCACTTTGTCTTATTGTCTTGCTTCTAATAGATGCTGTAAAAAAGCCAAGTCAAAATTGTCACTTTTAGACAAAAAATGCTGACTTCCAGGCCTTTTGAAATTTTGAGTCTGACAAAAAATATCGCCTGATTCACTCAAAAACGTCGTTCTAAAAAAAAATATATATTTTCTCAAAATTTGATATTTATGAACGAAATTTTAGTTAAATTTATACATAATAGACAAAAAATAAGCTACAAATGGGGATGATAGCTACATACGAATCATTGTCTAACGCTCGTTTCAATATTGCCTTGAAGGTAGATCCATGTGTGAATTTACCCGAGCGTAGCATGCGCAGAGTTATCCTCTATCTAAGCCCTTCTCTGGCTAACCATTTGTTTTTCCAGAAGAATATTATGGTTCAACATCAAAAAACTTTCGGTATAAGTTCAGGCTAGATTAATACAATCGTTCCCGAGCGAAGCGAACAGTTCCCAAAATCATCCCAAATACGTATAAGTATATCAATATTGGGGAAATTAAAAAACAAGAAGATGAGTCACTATAATAATTTTTCGGATGCAGAGTTGGTCGGCCTTTTAGCAGAGGGGGACAACGCTGCTTTTATTGAGGTCTTCGACCGCTATTACGTTTTACTATTTTCCTTTGCATGCAGGCGGTTAGATGATAAAGAAATTGCAAAGGACCTGATCCACGATGCATTTGCCGATATCTGGGAAAAGCGAGAAACGGTCAATATTCCGGGAGAACTGGCAGCCTTTCTTTTTACTGTAGTTAAAAACCGAATCCTGGATCACTACAAGCATAACAAAGTCTCTCAGAAATATATTGATCATTTTCAACATTATATTGATAATCATCAGGACAGCACAGATCATTTAGTTCGCCACAATGACCTGTTGGCATTGATTGAAAAGGAGATTGCAGCATTGCCCGAAAAAATGCGGATCGTATTTGAGTTGAGCCGAAATGAAACCATGAACCGCAAGGAAATATCAGAGCATTTAGGCCTTCCTGAGAATACCGTTAAAACCAATATGCATCGCGCATTGAAAATCCTTCGTAGGAAATTAGGCTATTGCTCCTTTGTTGTTGTATGTTTTTACTTGTTCAACTAAGTGATATCTAGTTCTTTAATGCTTACTAAACATAAAATTAACATTATTTTAACTTTTTTTGAACCCTGTTGCTGAACGTTGTCGTCATATATCAAATGAACAAAAAATGTTGCAAGTCGGGGGACATAAATTGCTAAATAAATACCAGGTTGGTGAATGTACACCAGAAGAAAAAGCCATAGTAGAGGATTATATCATTTGGACCGGGATAACACCTCAGGACCTGTTGTCCATGGAGCCGGACCTTAATGAGCTCCGATCAGATACCGTAGGGCCGCACCTAAACTATATAAAATCAAGAAAGACTATCCGGTTTGTCAGAATTGCTGCAGTAGCTGCTTCCATTGCAATTTTACTGGGTGTTGGCGCCTTAATCTTTAGTCCGGACAAGAACAATCAGCCGGAATCCTATGCAAATGACTCGAATGATGTTGATCCTGGTTCAGATAAAGCCATCCTTACCCTTGCTAACGGAACAAAGATCAATTTAAGTGATGCCCGAAGTGGCTCCTTGCTTAGCCGGTCAGGCATTGAGATCATAAAAGCTGACGATGGCACTCTGGTCTATAAAGTAGCCGGGTCAAAATCCAACACTTCCGAATACAATACCATTACTACACCTAAAGGTGGCCAGTATAAAATTGTACTGCCAGATGGTACAAGGGTATGGCTCAACGCCGCCTCCAGTTTGACCTATCGAACTTCCTTAAACAATGGTAGGGGTGAACGTAAAGTTAATCTTGAAGGAGAAGGTTATTTTGAAGTAAGTAAAAATAAACATATGCCATTTATTGTAAAAACCGACAAACAGGAAGTCATCGTTTTGGGTACACATTTTAACATCAATAGTTATGCAGATGAGCCTGATACCAAAACAACATTGTTGGAAGGCGCTGTAAGCATTTCAGCTCCACATGGAAAGAAAGGCGGGACGATCCTCAAGCCAGGCGATCAAGCGGTAAATAACGGTGCTGATATTAAGATTAAAAAGATCGACACCAGTCTGGTCGTAGCCTGGAAAAACAATGAATTCGTGTTCAGAAATGAAAGTCTGGAGAGTATCATGCGAAAAGTAGAACGCTGGTATGATGTCGAGATCGTGTATGAAAATAATGAAGTAGGCAAGGAAACGTTCGGGGGAACTATATCCCGATACGATAAAATATCCAAGGTACTGTCGGCACTGGAAGGTACCGGCGACGTTAAGTTTAAAATAAAGGGTCGGAAGATCCTGATCATGAAATAGGAAGCAATTCTTTTTTGCTGGGTTCTTAGGGAGGACTGGCCACAATTAGTTAAAATTCTAACGCTCTTTATCTGAGGTGTGTTTCCCCGGAGGGGGAGACGAATGGAAAAAAACGAAACATAAAAAAACAAAAAATATCAACGTAACCACAACCAACTAATATGAATAGATCTCTACGAACGAGGAGCTAGAGCCAGGCTTAAGCTGCTTAGCAGAACAGCAAAAAAAGAAAGCCAGAAGTGATTGCAACACAACTGGCTCATATCTGCCAAAAGATAATCGGTCAACTATCAACTAAACAGACAAACAAACTTAGACAATATTGCTGACTAAAGCAATATTAACGGTACCTCATTTTACCGCTAAGACTTTGTCGCAAATCAAATGAAATGAAGAATTATATCAATAAACAGGATGTACTTAAATGGTATATCTATAAAATTCTGCTCATCATGCGCCTAACCACCGTCATTCTTATGATCAGCATGTTACAAGTAAGCGCCGCTACGGTGGCGCAGGAGTTCAACTACGTCAAAAAGGGAGCTTCACTGATCGAGATCTTTAAAGAGATCAAGAAACAAACCGGCTATAATATCATCTGGAATGAAAAGAAGATCGATGTTACAACCACGATAGATGCAGATTTTAAGAAAGCAACAATTCAGCATGTTTTGGATAAGTGTCTAAGTAACCTTTCTTTATCATATTCTATAAACGATAAGATGGTAATGATAAAGGAGAAGGAGCCTTCGTTTCGTGATAAAGTGGTTAGCTTTTTTACTGCAATTGACGTACGCGGCCGTGTGGTTGATGAAAATAATGTACCATTGGTGGGAGCAGTTGTAAAAATTAAAGGCGGTTCTATTTCTACTCCGACTAATTCAAATGGCGAGTTTTTATTAGGGAACGTTGATGAAAATGCTACGCTTGTTATCTCTTATTTAGGTTATGAGAAACAGGAAGTAAAAGTATCTAAAAACGTAGGAACCGTTAAATTAATGCCGCGCACTGGCAAATTAGAAGAAGTAGAAATCAATGCTGGATATTACACTGTTACAGATAGGGAAAGGACCGGGGCGATTTCAAGAGTTGATGCAGAAGATATTGGCAAACAGCCAATCAATAATCCGTTGATGGCTCTGGTAGGACGAGTCGCCGGATTGCAGGTAACTCAGACTACTGGTGTTCCAGGTGGCCAGTTTAATGTAAGAATACGAGGACAAAATAGTATTGCTAGTGGCAATAACCCACTTTATATTGTTGATGGTGTAAATTATCCATCTGCTGGAATTGCGGGATCGAGTACAAATTTTGCAACTGGTACCGGCGGAAGTGTAAGTCCCCTAAGCCTGATCAATCCTAACGACATCGAAAGCGTAGAGGTTTTAAAAGATGCAGATGCAACTGCAATTTATGGCTCAAGAGGCGCGAACGGCGTGATTATAATTACAACTAAACGGGGGAGACAGGGCAATACAAAAATTGAAACAAATTTTTTATATGGTATCAGCGAGGTTGGGCATAAGCTGAATTTACTAAACACTGAGCAATATTTGCTCATGCGTAAAGAAGCAATAAAAAATGACGGATTACAAATAAGTGCTACAGATTATGACGTAAATGGTACTTGGGATCAAAAAAGATATACAGATTGGCAAGAAAAAATTATTGGGGGTGCTGCCAAAACCACTAATGCTTCTTTGAATATCAGTGGTGGAGCGGAAAGGAGTAATTACTTAATTGCAGGAAATTATAATTCGGAAGGGACGGTATATCCCGGAGATTTTGACTTTATAAGAACAGGAGTTCGATCAACTATTAATTTAGGTCGCAGCCAAGATCGTTTTCACGCCAATTTTACTACAAATTTTAATTATATACGAAGTAATTTACCTGGTTTAGCAAATATTGTTCGCGCTATCTATATGCCGCCAAATGCCCCAGATCTTTACAATCAATACGGTCAACTAAACTGGGCGGATAATACAGTAGTTTACAACCCTATGGCAGCTTTAGAAGTAACCAGTAAGTCAGAAACAGATAATATGATGGGCAATTTGGTGTTGGATTATAAGATTTTAAATAATCTAATATTGAAAACCTCATTTGGATACACTTCAATAAAACGACAAGAGTTTCAACGTGCACCGTTAACAGCCCTAAATCCAGGAACAAATCTTCTTCCGACACAACGCGTAAGTTATTTTGGGAATATTTACAATAATAGTTTAATTGCTGAGCCCCAAATAACATATACTTCAAAAATTGGAGTAGGAAAAATCGATGTGTTATTGGGTATGAGCGTTCAAGATAACACAACTAAGATTGGTGTCGTTAGAGCATCTAATTTCACCAGTGATGATCTAATGGAGAATATCGGGTCGGCTGGCACAATTGCAAATGATCAGAGCGATTTTTCACAGTATCGTTATCTGGCAGTATTCGGTAGAGTTAATTACAGTTTAAAAGACAACATTTTCGTCAACTTAACTGCAAGAAGAGATGGTTCGAGCAGGTTTGGTTCAGATAATCAGTTTGCTAACTTTGGCGCGATAGGTGCGGCTTGGGTTTTTTCTGATAACAAAGTAATAAAGGAAGCACTTCCATTTTTGAATTTTGGAAAATTGAGAGCAAGTTACGGATTAACAGGAAACGACCAGATTGCAAACTATGGATACTTGGATTTATGGAATACCTACAATATTTACGGTGGAAGTTCGACGCTTACCCCAAGTCTTTATGCTCCTAATGCGGATTTTGCTTGGGAAACAAACAGGAAATTGGAGGCTGCAATACAACTAGGGTTCTTAAAAGAAAGAATAAATTTAGAAGTAGCTTATTATAGAAATCGCTCATCAAATCAACTGCTACTCCAAGATTTACCTTTAAGTTCAGGTAAATTATATGTTTACAGTAATGTGCCGGCAGAAATACAAAATCAAGGTTTGGAACTCAATATGGACCTCAGTATTATATCATTAGCGTCATTCAAATGGTCTGTTAATATGAACTTATCTATCCCTAAAAATAAACTCTTATTTTATCCAGAACTAGAGAAATCATTAAATGCTAATGTCTACAAGGTTGGCGCACCGTTAAATATATTAAATACTTATAATGTTACAGTTAACAAAACGACGGGATTATATAGTTTTGAAGATAAAAACAAAAATTCAATTCAGGATGAACAAGATCGGTTTTTAACTAAATCATTGGATCAAATTTACTATGGAGGCTTACAGAATTCATTAAGATATAAACAGTTTCATCTTGATTTTCATTTTACATTTGTAAGTCAAAACGGAAGGAAATTTAATGCGTTTACGACTCCAGGTCGGTTTCTCGCGGGATTCGGCAACCAAATGACAAATGTATTATCTCGTTGGCAGGAGCCAGGAAATGAAACTTTAACACAAAAATTTAGTACAACTTCTACTAATAATAGTTTAAATTCCACAGCGAATGTGCTCTACGGTAATATCTCTGTTGTAGATGCTTCATTTATCAGACTTAGGAATGTGTCACTGGGTTGGTCATTTCCTAAAAAACTGCTTTCTGCCTTAAAAATAAACAACGCTTCATTAAGTTTGCAGGGACAGAATTTGTTTACGATAACTAATTATGTTGGTCTAGACCCGGAAACTCAATCGACTGTTTTACCTCCATTGCGGACTATTATGATGGGTATTAATGTTACATTTTAATATAAGACAGAATGAAAAATCTAATAAAACTTAACGGTGGTGACTTCATTACTCTCGTAAGCAACAGAAGGATGATGTTGGTGTTTACGTTGATGCTCCTTTTGGTTTTTACTTCGTGTAAAAAATTTCTTGAGATTGATCCCCCAAAGACTAGCTTAGTCAACGAAACTATTTTCAAAAATGATGCCCAAGCAACAGTTGCTGTAACCGGAATGTACGCAAAAATGGCTGCTGGATCTTATTCATCAGGCAACAGTAGTATAAGTTTTTATGCCGGCTTATCTTCAGATGAACTAATTGGTTATGGAACCTATTTACCTATTTATGAAAACCAAATTTATCCTGAATTTACGACTTACGCGGCAGTATATTCTGGTCCATATCAGTCTATTTATGCTTGTAATTCTATCATCGAGGGGCTATCTAATGCAAGTGGAGTAACACCTGCAACGAAGGCTCAACTTAAAGGAGAAGCATTGTTTTTAAGGGCTTTTGCATATTTTAATTTGGTAAATTTGTTTGGAGAAGTGCCAATTCAATTGACTACAGATTATCGAATTACCTCTATGACGGTAAAGTCGTCAGTAGCCGCGGTTTACGTGCAGATTTTAACTGATCTTAAGAATGCGGAGACATTACTATCGGATAGTTACCCCACTAATGATAGAACAAGGCCAAATAAATCTACTGCCCAAGCCTTACTCGCCAGGGTATATTTGTATCTGTCGGATTGGGCAAATGCCGAGAAATATTCGTCGTTATTGATTGGAAAAACAGGGACTTACAATTTGGTAAAATTGGATGCTGTTTTTTTAGCAAATAGTTTAGAGGCCATATGGCAGTTGATGCCCATGCCAAATCGAAATACAAATGATGGTACTCTTTTTATTCCTTCGTCCTTAACGGTTGCACCAACAGTAGTTTCTCTGAATAACAAGTTTGTATTAAATGCATTTGAAGTCGGAGATAAAAGAAAAGACACTTGGGTTAAAAGCTACACTAATAATTCAGGTACTTTTTATTATCCATTTAAATATAGGGTGATTTCGACTGTAACAACAGTAACAGAATACTCTATGGTTTTACGTTTAGCTGAACAATATTTGATTAGAGCCGAAGCTAGAATTAATTTGAATAATATTGGCAATGGAATTGCAGACCTAAACGTAATTCGACAACGACCTGTTGCCGGAGTTAATTCTAATCCTCTTCCAACACTTCTTGCAACAATGAGTAAAGCAAATGCATTAATAGCTTTAGAAAAGGAACGGAGGGTTGAATTATTTACCGAATGGGGCCACAGATGGTTTGATTTAAAAAGAACTGGCAAAGCAAGTGAAGTTTTAAAACCTATTAAATCACAGTGGCAAGATAGCGACGTATTGTATCCAATTCCAGAAGGTGAAGTCAATGCAAATCCAAACATTTCGCAAAATGATGGATATTGAGTGGCACGAATGCTAGTTGTGAAACAAGCAATGCTGTATTAAAGATGAGGGCGGGCCCCTCGGCACGGCATACAGGTGCCGAAGCCAAACCACCACTAAGTTGCTGTGGTGAAGAGCCACGGTGGCGAGCGTTAGTGGAAACGGCCTCCTGTAGGTGTCAAATAAGTGTTAAGAAGACGAGCGAAAGCGAACCGATCGATGAGGTGTCGAGAGTGTTAGACCATGTCAAAACTGGGGACCAGCATCTACCCGGGATAAGTAAGGAAGTCACCTATTTACTGAACTTACGGCATGCGGCATATAGACGGCGTGATCTTAACACAGGCTTTAATTCGGAACGTGCGAACCTATCGTAGCGATGCTAAGGGAAAACCTCAAGACGGAGTGCCTGCAAGAGGGAAAGTACCGATGCGCTTCACGAAGCCTCTGTAATGGAGGTGGAGGGAAGGGGGAGTATATTCAAGTTTTAGAAGACCTAGAAGGAAACTGCCTAAGAGCAGGAGGTACAGAAATGAAGAAAACAAAACCATTTACAATTGGAAAACTAGAAGTAATGAATGCTTACAACAAGGTGAAAGCCAATAAAGGAAGCGGAGGTGTGGATCAGATGAGTTACAAGACTTTGAGCTAGACAAAGCAAACCATCTGTACAAGCTGTGGAACCAGATGAGTTCCGGCAGTTACATGCTCTGTGCCGTGAAGTTGGTAGAAATCCCGAAGAAAGGTGGCGGTAAAAGGCCACTGGGCATTCCTACTATAGTAGACCGTGTGGGTCAGACCGTAGTAAAACACCTCCTGGAAAAGGTACTGGTTTATAGTCCGGATAGGTTAAGCCGTAACTATGCTTACCAGGTGCTACTAATAGATGAATTTAACGGATGTGGTACAGAGGTGCTGTTTGTTAATTCTCCAAAAGCAGATACTCCGGAGCAAGCGTTGCTGCTTCAATTTCAGGGTATGATTGCGGAATATGAGCGGGCGATGATCAAGGAACGGTCGCGCCGGGGCAAGCTTTATAAAGCAAAATCAGGTGTTGTGAGTGTTTTAGGCGGGGCACCTTATGGATATAATTACATCAAAAAAACAGACTATGCTGCCGCCATTTATGAGATCAATGAAGAAGAAGCGATAGTAGTAAAGGAGATTTTCAGAATGTATACCGAAGAGTTCTGTGGAATAGGCGCCGTAGCAAGATCACTTACAGCCTTAAAAATCCCTACCAGGACAAAGCTTACCAGATGGGAAAGATCAGTTATCTGGGCGATGCTTCGCAATCCTGCGTACTCAGGGAAGGCCTGTTTTGGAAAGACTGAACATGCAGAGCGTCAAAGGATCACCAAGCCATTAAGGGCTAATGGAGGCTTTGTTGTTCAAGATGGTTGTAACCGGGAGAAGCCAAGAGAAGAGTGGATCGAGATACCGGTCCCCGCTATTATCAGTGAAGACACCTTTGCTATTGCCCAAGAGAGATTAAAGTCAAATAAACTTCATTCTAAACGTAATACTAATATTGAAACCTTGTTGCAGGGAGGCATGATGGTTTGTAGTGAATGTGGTTATTCTTTGTACAGGACCTCAAGTACCACTTCTGCTGGGAATAAGATCTATTACTATCGTTGCTTTGGCTCAGATCAGTATCGGTTTGAAGGAGGGAGAAAGTGTCTTTGTAAACCACTGAGGCAGGAATACATAGATAAGGTTGTTTGGGATCAAATTGTTCTTTTATTACAAAACCCCGATCTGATTCAAAAGGAAGTTGAGAAAAGAGTTGCCGATACCAAACGGATAAGCCCGGTGATCCATCAAAAAGCAGCACTTGAAAAACAGAAAGGAAAGGCGGTTCAAGCCGTAGATAAATTGTTAGATGCTTATCAGGAAGACCTGATTCCATTGGCTCAACTAAGAAAGAGAATGCCGGAGCTCCAAAGAAAGGTGAATGCAATCGAAAAAGACTTAGAGAACCTAAAAATCCATGAAACGGCTTTGGACCAACGGTTGCAGCTATTGGATGTCCCCAGCTTTAAAAGCCAGATAGATAAAAACCTAAACCAGCTGGACATTACAGAGAGAAAAAAGATCCTCAGGTTGCTGGTAAAGGAGATAATCGTTGGAGATGATATTATAGAGATTAAGCACTCAATTCCATTAAAGGAGACAAAAAATGAAAATGATGAAAAAAGTTACCAATTGTGTACAAGGAGTGCTTAGCCCGCTTTTAGCCAATATCTTTCTTCACGTCGTCTTCGATAAGTGGATGGCTAAATACCAACCGCACGTATTATTCGAGCGATACTGTGATGATATCGTAGTTCACTGTAGTAGTGAAAAGCAAGCGACCTACATTAAGGGAATCATTAAAAGGAGAATGGGCGAATGTAAGCTGGAACTCAACGAAAGCAAGACAAAAATTGTTTACTGCAGAAATGTAGGTCACAGAGAATCAGGTAGCAATTCTACTTTTGAATTTCTTGGTTATCAATTCAGACCTCGGTTATGCCGCACAAAAACGACACCTAAACTCTTATTTGTTCCATGCATGAGTGAAAACTCGATGAAGGACGTAAGGTCAAAAGTGAAGAAGTTTGGGATCACCAAATTTAAAGGAAAAATCCAACTACTTGCCAAAATGTTAAACCCCAAGATCAGGGGTTGGATGAACTATTACTGCAAATTTAGTAAATGGTCCACAGTAAAACTTTGGCGGTGGATGAATCTTAAACTTTATAGATGGGTGATGAAAAACAGAGGCTTTAGTAAACTCAGAGCAATCCGATGGATAAGTCAAATATGTAAAACTAATCCCGGGCTGTTTGCTCATTGGGAGCTGTGCCGTCCTTGAGGTACTGGGTGTCGCCTGATTTAGAAGCGCCGGATGATGCGAGAGTATCACGTCCGGTGCTGTGAGAGGTTTGGGGTGAAATTCCCCCTACCTACTCGACCAAAAGGATTCCTGAAACTGTTCTTTAGACTTGAACTGCTTGAAAAAATCTTTTGGTAATCCTAATTTATTCTCTTCCATTTCTTGTAATTAAAGTTCTGAATTTCTTTAATCACAATAGTAATGACCTTTACTTTTTTTATTTACACAAAATTCAAGACACTACCGCAAATAAATAGATCAAAAAATATTTGGTATTTATCTTCTCGTTCTAACTATTACTGCTAATGCATTCTTAGGGTTATTAAGAGGCGTTCCCGGAAGGCGCGTTTACTTCCTTGATAAAATTCTTTGAATATGTAGAACCTATCTCAGGAATAGCCCAATTACTTCACAAGCTCATGATACATTGCCTAAATGCTGAACAAGTTATACATAGCATTATTAATTGCTGGTAATTAATATTAATTAATCATTAACGTATAACTACACTTAAAGAGATTTATCAATGGTATAGGTTACCAGTGATGTGCCAAATATTGCCACTAAAACATTCCCCCTTATTTGAAATTGTTTTAAATTTTTACCGAAATATTTAGGAATATGAAAACTATATAGGTATTTTCCTGTATCTATATTATAGACGTCAATTGACTGATTTTTGATATACTCAGATTCTGTCTCATTTTCAGCTTTTAATCTCGAATAGATATAAACTTTATTACTATCAGTTGTAATGTACCCATTAACAAATTTCGGTGGTGTGACTATTGTCGCTCTTGTTGACTTCCCTTCTTTTCCTTTTTTCTTAAGCGGAGCAGTTTTCATTTGGAAAGTCGATATTGTATCAATCGTTTTTGAAATGTATTTCATATTTAAGTTTGAATCTAAACTTATAAATTCGCCTCTATAGAAATACATGTAAAATATCTTGGAACTTACATTATCATAAAGTAATATTCCATCATTTGATATGAGACCATTATCTAAATTAGGTAAATGATATTCTTTATCAAGTATTGCTTCTTTGGACAAATTTAATTTAGCCAAAGATAGGTTGAGTTGTTGACTATGTTGACTACGTACCCTTACAATAATGTTATTGGGAGAAACTGCCTGCACGATATTAAAACGAGGACTTCTAAGTTTGTAATAAAACTTTGTAGGTCCAGTCCTCATGATATCTCCGTAAGGAGTCGTACAATAGATATACGGAGGAGAAATATTTTTGTATATGTTGCGTGCATCTTTATTAAAAAACGATGGATAATCAATCACTATGGTATCTAATTTTTTAAGAGAATACCCAATTTGATATAAATTTAATTTATCAGAATAGTTATTTAATTTTATATTAGTGTCTAATTTTCCAGCAAATCCAAATGATCCATTTGGCAATTCCATTATATTTTTTAATGCAATATTTGCTGATATGATTTTCCTATCGAAGCCATTTCCGGCTTTTTTTTGACTGCTTAAGGTTATAAAATAAATGAATAATGTACTAAAACCAATAATTAGAACTATAAATAGGAATGTTTTTTTCATGTTTATTTCTTAATATGGATGCTATTAAAACAAATATATACTCGTTCACTTTCACCGTACGCTAATTATGGGAGGTGTAAT
>CAMLDJ010000034.1 GCA_946478755.1 uncultured Pedobacter sp.
CCAGACGAACCAGACGAACCAGACGAACCAGACGAACCAGACGAACCAGACGAACCAGACGAACAGGAGTGGGCTAGCCGGACGGACTGGACCGAACTGAAAAAAAGGCACGAAGGAACCGAACGGAAGAGAACGGATTGGACGAACCGAACTGAAGAGAACAAACGAACCAAAACAAACGAACTAAACCAAAGCAAATAACGCTGATGACAAAATTATTGCGTCCTGAAGTCAGGAAAATTATTTTAATGATACTTATTTTGCTTGGGACAATTAAAGTTAATGCTCAAAATAAACGTTCAAAACCAGTGGCACCTCCATTGCCGTTAAGGGAAATCAGCGGCATTGTTAAAGATAGTACAGATTTAGGCGTTGTCGGCGCAACAGTTAGTCTGACTTCAGATAAAGACACCTTAAAAACCGCTACAAATAGTGATGGCATTTTTGTATTTAAAAATGTTAAATCTGCTACCTATACCATGGTCGTGCAGAGTATTGGATATGTTAAAACACCTGCAATGCTTTTTAAGCAGAATGACCGTATACCTAGAATTGTAATGGATCCGATTGTGCTTAAAGAGGAGAAAAATACTTTAAATACGGTGGTCATCAATGGAGAACCATCCATTACCTATAAGACGGATACAGTGGAGTATAGAGCAAGTGATTATGTGGTGAGGGAGAATTCGACGGTAGACGAACTGCTGAAAAAGATGGAAGGTATGGAGGTGGGGACAGACGGCACACTGGTACATAATGGCGAAGCAGTCTTAAAAGCTAAACTTAACGGAAAAGAATATTTGGGTGGAGATGTAGCAAATGCCATAAAAAATCTACCTGCCGAAATTGTAGACAAGATCCAGATCGTTGATGATTATGGCGATGAAGCCGCGCGTACGGGTGTGAAAGATGGTGACCCTCAAAAAATATTGAACATTACCACCAGAACAGATAAATCGGTCGGCAACCTGCTGAGGTTAAATACAGCCGGAGGAAATAATAAGCGTTATGATGCTGGGATTTTTGGAACAAGGATCAATGGGAATCAGCAGATCGGGGTTAGAACGGGTTACAAAAACACTGAAAATGGTGTTGCAGGTGGCGGTGGCGGCGGTGGTGGCGGTGGTGGTGGTGGTGGCGGTTCCGGAGGCACAACGAACGATCAGAATGCTTCTTTCAGCATCCGCGATAAAATAGGAAAGAAAATTGAAATTAACGTCAATTACGGATTTAACGGGAGTGATGTGAATGCGCTGAACAATAGTTTTACAAGGTCTTTTACCAACTTCAAAGATTCCGTAACGCAAAAATACTCCCTGATTGCCACAAATAGTACCAGGGGAAACGAGAATGACAACAATTCGAAAAATCACAGTTTTAAGGCTGATATAGATTTCGAGCTGGACAGCAACAACTTTTTTAACTTTTCTCCGTCAATTGATTACAGTTCTTCAATCAATTTAAGGTCTGATTCATCCTATCAAACTGGTTTCAGGCATCAGCGCCAGATCAGTTCAAATACAAGTACAACCACCAGGCCCAGGCTGGGCGCCGCGTTGAGTTATACACATCGCTTTGAGAATAAAAGAAGGAGGTTGTCTTTTCACGCCAATGTAAACAGCAATAACAACGATGCAGAACAGCAGCGGGATGCCAATATCATTTATTTTTTAAATGAAGCAGAAACGGAGACGAAAGATTCGCTGGTGAACAGGATCATCGCACGTAAAAATCTGCAAAATAGCTATAGGGGCAGTTTAACCTATGTCGAGCCACTATCGCTAAATACACAGCTGGAAGTGAATGCTCAGGTAAATTATAATGGATATAGCAATAATGCGACGACCAGGAATGTTTTGCCGGACGGGTACTCTCAGGTGATCGATTCGCTAAGTAATATATTTGATTATTCTTTTACCCAGGCCCGTGTTTCCCTAAACTTCAGATATGGAGTGGGGAATACCTCCAGGTTCAGGTTTTCAGCCGGTTTAACCGGAATTCCCGCCTTGCTCTCCGGCACTAAAGTGAGCCTGGGCACTTCCACAGAACGAAGGAGCTTTAACCTGATCCCGATTGCCAGAATGGAATATTTATGGTCAAGGCAGCATAAAATTTCCCTTAATTATTCTGGTTCTGCAAATGAACCTTCATTTGATCAGATCCAGCCGGTAAAAGATGTGACTAACCCCCAGAATCCGAGAATTGGTAATCCTGATTTGAAAGCCTCCTTTACACATACGATCAGATCCGAGTATAACAACTACCTGGCAAATCTTAAAATGAATTATTCCGTAAATATGAATGCTTCTTTTACGCAGAACAGTGTGGTGAACAATACGGTTGATGTGCTGGACCCCAATGTGGTCGTTGGACCAGGTCAGAAAGAAGTTTACATTTCTGAAACGAGGTACATCAATGTGAATGGTACTTATCGCGTAGGAGGCAACTATTCCATCAGCAAGCAATTTAGCGACCGCAAATATAACCTGTCCTTCAGTGGCTCCGCAAACTATAACCACCGCATTTCAATGAGCAACGGCGACCAGAATATCAATACCGTTAAAACTTTTGTGGAGCGGTTCGGACCGAGAATTAATCCTACAGAGTGGTTTGAGATTAATCCCTATGTTTCACATAATTACACAAAATCTGAAAATACCCTGTTGAAAAATCAAAATGAGACCAGCACGCTGGCATTTAATGTTGATGGCAAAGTATATTTCTTAAAAACCTGGCTGTTCGGCTATAGTGCGAGTAAAAACTATGTGAGCGGGATTCAAGCCAATCTGACCAGTAACCCCTTCGTCGTAAATACTTACCTGGAAAAAGAGCTGTTTCACCGCAGGGGCAGAATTTCATTGCATGCTTTTGATATCCTGAACCAAAACAATTTTATCAGCCGGGATTACAATGACAATGGCGGATACACGGATACAAGATCCAACGCCCTCAGCCAATATTTTATGCTCCGTCTGAGCATGCGCCTGCAAAAATGGAGCGGGGCCAAGGGGCGTAAAGGCCAGCCGATCAGACGAAGGGGAGATGGTAGTTTTATGTAAATGTAGTATCTTGTTTCCGTTTCGCTATAGGTGAGTTGCCCATACCCAACCTCCGGATAGAAGGCGGTTACTAAGAAAAAGATAAGAAAAGTTAATATCGGATGAGAAGAATAATTATTTTAGCGGCATTATTAGCCATCACATTTAGTCCATTACAAAAAGCTATGGCGCAAAGCGAAAAGAAAAACAATGCCGTGGCCCTGAACCACATTGCAGTATATGTAGCAGATTTAAAAATAGCTACTGATTTTTACAAGACGGTATTTGACCTGGAAATGATTCCCGAACCATTTAAAGATGGAAAGCATACCTGGTTTTCCATCGGTGCGGCGGGCCAGTTGCACCTCATCGAAGGAGCCCAAAAGAATGTGGTTCATGAAAAGAATAATCACCTGTGTTTTTGTGTGGCTTCCATACAGGAGTTTACATCGAAACTGAAAGCGAAGCAGATCAGTTTCGAAAACTGGGCAGGTGCGCTGAATACAGTTACAGATAGGGCGGACGGGATCAAGCAGATTTATTTTAAGGACCCGGACGGGCATTGGCTGGAGGTGAACGACGACTTTAAGAGATAAAACACCACCTTTGTATAGCTGTAGCAAGATAAGACATTTTCAAAGTCGCTGCTATAGTTTGTTGATATCAACATTTCGTGCCAGGTATGGGCTGTTCAGCTGTGACTTAATTTTTCACATATAGGTTAATCTAAACATATATGTTTTATATTAGTACTCCTGATTATGAAAGCCAAATATCTATTATCTATACTCTCTGTCTTTTTTATTCTTTGCTATACCAAAAGCTTTTCCCAACCGTATGGACTTGGATTTTATAGTCATGAAGTAGTTCAGGATCAACGGACAGGTCTGGATTTAAGTCCGGGAAAGACACTTTGCTTCGGTTCGAGCTTTGAAATTGCGTTTGACCTTAGTTTCCGGCCTTCCAAGGACGATTACTTCGGTTATATCCTTCGTTTTGTTGGCAACAACAATAAAAATATCGACCTGATTTATGACAAAGATCCCAAAGAAAAAAATCACTTTAAGCTGATTATCGGAGATAAGTTTTCTAAAATAGCATTCAACATCCCATCGGATGTTTTATTTAGTTCCTGGAATACAATTAAGTTCAAATTTGATTACGATAAGCGATTACTCCACTTATCTTATGGGAAGTTTTCCTCTCAAACAAGTTTAGAGATCAAGGAGGGCGACTGTTTTAAAATTCTTTTTGGAGCGAATGAGTACATGGGTTTTAAAACAACCGACGTGCCACCAATGAAGATAAAAAACGTAAAGATTTCTGAAAGCGGGGAGTTAAAATATGCCTGGCCATTAGATGGGTATGAAGGGACAAACGCAACTGAGCTGGTTGGTCATAAGGAGGCATCCGTAGTGAATCCGCTTTGGATAAAAAAGCTTCATCATGAATGGCAGTTGCTTCAAACACTGTCTCTTAAAGGAGCTGCAAGTGTAGCTTTTGATGTGAAAAACGAGGTTTTAAATGTCGTTGGCGTTGATTCTTTGCTTAAATATGATGTGAAATCCGGAAAATTAGCGGGGGTTAATTATTTATCAGGAAATCAAAATCTCTTGCGCGGTAATCAGTCTTTGTTTGACGACAGGAACAGACGTTTACTGAACTTTTATGTAGACCAGAAAGTGGTCAGTACGTTTGACACCATCCACCGAAAATGGAGCAGGAATTATAGCCTCAACACGCCAATTACTGATTTTTGGCAATACAATAAGTTTTATTCAGCCGCAGATTCCTCCTTATACGTGATTGGGGGATATGGCCACTTTTTCTATAAAAATCAAATTCAAAGGTTTCATTTTCCATCTGAAACCTGGAAAACTGTGCCGGTTACAGGTGATCAGTTTACTCCCAGATATTTAGCAGCACTAGGTCGTACTGAGCAGGGAGCATATATTTTAGGTGGATATGGGAGCTCGACAGGTCAGCAGATGTTGAATCCCCGAAATTTATATGACCTCCTTTATTTTGATGTAAAAAAGCATTCGATCAAGAAAATTTATGAGCTGAAGGTGGAAGGTGAGCATTTTGCTTTCGGAAATTCTATGATCATTAATGAAAAATCGAATACTTATTATGCGCTCATATTTCCTAAACACAAGTATAAATCTCATTTGCAGCTCATCCAGGGGTCTTTAGTGAACCCGGAATATAAGCTGAGCGGCAGTACCATACCTTATGTTTTTCATGATATCAATTCTTTTGCCGATCTTTTCTATTGTCCGGATAGCAAGAGGTTTATTGCAGTTACTTCATTCAGGGATGAAAGCGACCATACCACTATTCAGGTGTATTCGCTGTTTGGCCCGCCAATAGATGCGGATGCTAAAGTTGCCGCGGCATCAAAAACAAATGTGTATCTGGTTGTTTTAATCCTGCTGCCTGTGATTGCCGCTGGCTGGTTCATATTTTCGAGGAGAAAGAAAAGGGCTGCCATTGAACCAATAACCGCTCCTGCAACGCCCGCTTTTGTGAGCCCGGTTGATCAGCTGGCGACTAGTGGTGCTGACCTGATCAAGCCCGCTATAACGAAAAAAGTTACGGATGAATTTAAGTCCTCCGTCTTCTTGTTTGGTGATATGCAGGTTTTTGACAAAGAGGGGCAAGAGATCACCAGGCTATTTACTCCATTGATCAAAGAGCTTTTCCTGGTTATCCTGTTGTATACCATCAGGTGGGAACGCGGTATCAGCTCCGAAAAATTAAAGGAGTTACTGTGGTTTGATAAATCCGATGAAAGTGCAAGAAACAACCGTTCTGTAAACATTGCAAAACTGAAAAGTATTCTCGAAAAGATAGACCACTGTATGGTTTCGAAAGAGACCGGCTACTGGAAGATCAACTGTGATTTCGAAAGTGTGTATGTCGACTACCAGCGATATTTTTCGATCATCAAAGACAAGAAAAAGCTCAATAAAGAAAAGATCTCTGACCTGGCGGAAATCATCAAACGCGGTTCCTTCCTGCCGAATACAGGCTATGAATGGATGGACCAGTTTAAGGCAGAGATCTCTAACGAAATTATCGATACCTATCTGCATTTTGCACATTCCATCGTCATTGCCGATGATCCGGAGCTGCTGATTGAACTGGCCAATTATATTTTCTATTTTGATGCTGTAAATGAGGAGGCGATGGTGATCAAGTGCAAAGCCCTGGCGCATCTGGGCAAACACTCGCAATCTAAAAATACCTACGAGAATTTTTGCAAAGAGTACAAGCTGCTGTATGGTGATGATTTCGAAAAAAGCTTTAATGATATCCTGTCTGAATAGGATTCATCCAGCTATCACGCTGCATCTGGGATGCTTAAAACCGGATACTGCAGCATGAAATGCTAAAGCCATGCCCTCTTCCCAGAAGGTCTGATGTTTCCTTTTTTTAGGTAAAAATTGAATTAATTGATATTAACGGAAAAAAAAGCCTTTTATTAATGATTTATTATGTAATAATTAATCGAAACGATGTAATCTTGGTAAAAACTAAATGAATAGATCACACTAACCAAATTGAATTAAAACCAATCACACACAAATGAAATTTTTAGTCAAATATGTTTATGGTACGGCCGTCACCATTTTGATATCGGCAGGTGGTAGTTTCGCACAAACAAAAAAGGGTAAAGCTCCCGTAAAAAGCGCAATCAAAACGGCTGCCATACCGGCTGCAGAACTGCAGGCAGGTAAAACCTTAATTCAAAAGTCTGACTGTGCAGCCTGCCATAAGTCGGATGTGAAGCTGGTCGGCCCCGCATTCATTGAGGTTGCAAAAAAGTATCCGGCAAAGGAAGCCAGCTATACCCTGCTTGCTGGTAAAATTATAAAAGGCGGTAGTGGTACATGGGGACAAATTCCTATGAGCCCACATCCCTCTGTTTCTCAGTCCGATGCCAAAAAAATGGCTGAATATATATTATCTCTGAACTAGGCGAATCTTTTAACACGATAACTGATTAGAAAAAATGAACCGAAATAAAAAAATAGTCATTGGCATCCTGAGTTTATCGATGCTGATCTATACCTGTAAAGTATCGCAGCAAATGGTAAAGCGCGATGCCAGCGGAAACATTGTGGTGAATACCAATCCTTCTTCTGCATATCTATCGCCCCAGGAGAGCATGAAGACGATATTTTTACCCAAAGGTTACCATCTGGAACTGGTGGCCAGTGAACCCATGATCCATGAGCCTGTTGCGATTACCTGGGATGGAAATGGCAGAATGTATGTTGCAGAAATGAATACCTATATGCAGGACGCAGAAGGGACCGGGGAAATGAAGGCGGTATGTACCGTAAAGCGACTGGAAGATACCAATGCCGATGGGAAAATGGATAAGTCTGTAATCTTTATTGACAAATTGCTTTTACCGCGAATGATCCTTGCCCTGGATGACAGGATCCTGATCAACGAAACCAACTCCAATAACATTTACAGCTACCGTGATGCCGATGGTGATGGCAAGGCGGAGGAGAAGAAACTGATCTTCAAAAATGATGAAATCAGCTCCAGTAACCTGGAGCATCAGAAAAGTGGTTTGATGTGGAACCTGGATAATAAGATTTATGTAACGGTTGAAAATAAACGCTATGTGTATGAAGACGGGATGCTGAAGGCTGAATATCTTCATGAAGGGCCGGGCGGACAATGGGGATTGACCAGTGACAACTACGGTAGATTGTATTTCTCTGCGGCAGGATCTGAAACACCTGCACTTAACTTTCAGCAGAATCCTTCTTACGGGCGCTTTGATTTTAAAGACCAGTATGATAAAGATTTTCAGGCGGTATGGCCAATCATTTCTACACCGGATGTTCAGGGTGGCTTAAACAGGTTAAGACCGGATAGTACGCTTAATCACTTTACAGCATGTACAGGTCAATCGATATTCAGGGGAAATGCCTTACCTGCAGATGCACAGGGCGACCTTTTCATCTGTGAACCGGTAGGACGATTGATCAGACGTGCCAAAGTGACCAATACTGACGGAAAAATAACTTTGAGGAATGCCTATAACAAAGAAGAATTCATCGCCTCTACCGACATGAACTTCAGACCTGTGAACAGTGTTACCGGACCTGACGGATGCTTATACATCGTTGATATGTACCGCGGAATTATCCAGGAAGGGAACTGGACAAGAAAAGGAACTTACCTGCGTAAACAAATTGATGAAAAGAAATTTGATAAAAATATTGGCCGTGGAAGGATCTATCGGGTAGTTTATGATGGTATAAAGCCTGATCAAACTGCACCCAGGTTGTTAGACCTGACCAGCGACAAGCTGGTGCCTTATCTGGCACATGCCAACGGCTGGTGGAGAGATAATGCACAGAAAATAATGGTGTTGCGTGGCGATAAAACTGTTGTGCCTGCATTGAAAGCCATGGCCGTGGACAAAGCCACGGGGCAGCTTGGACGAATCCACGCACTATGGACCTTGAGTGGATTAAAAGCTTTGGATAAGGAAACCCTTAAGGCGGCATTGAACGATAAAGATGCAGAAGTTCGTAAAACTGCAGTCTGGATTGCTGACGACCTGATCAAGAAAGGAGATGACCAACTGATCCCTATTTTGGATTTCCTTAAAAATGATCCGAGTGCCGATGTTCGTTTTCAGTTGGCCCTGACCTTAAGGTTTAACAAGTCGGAAAAAGCACAGAATATCATAAAATATATGGTGGCAAAATATCCGGATAACCAGGTATTGGTTGAGTCACAAAAAAGCTTCCAGGAGAACAATGAGAAACGTGCCCTGGCTGCAAAGAATGCCGCTGTCATGGCCACAGAGGACAAAAAGTTGGTGTTACAAGGTGCAACCATCTTTAAACAGCTGTGTGCAATTTGCCATGGTGCCGATGGAAAAGGGGTGACCATAGGTGGTAAAGATATGCCGGCACCTCCGCTGGCCGGTGTAAAAGATGTGAACGGCGATCCTGAAAAGTTGATAAAAATTCTTCTCCACGGCTTAGCGGGGCCTGTTGACGGTAAAACTTATGCTGATGCGATGCCTGCACTTGGTAGCAATGATGATGAATACATCGCTGCTGTACTGAGCTACATCAGAAATGATATGGGCAACAAGGCATCTGTCGTAAAACCTGCCGATGTTAAAAGGGTGAGAAACGAGCACAAAACGCGCGATAAGAACTGGACCATCCAGGAACTGCAAAGCACAACAGCAAAGTAAAATAAAAACATATCGTCAATACCCATTTACCTGCTTTTATAGCGGGGATGGGTAAGTATTAACTAAAAAATTCAATCCATATATTCATCTTAAGTCGTTATAATGCTAAAAGATCTTTTTCAATTTAACATCAGAAATTCATTAATCCCAATTCTGCTCATCCTTGTCAATGGATTTGCAGTTGCCCAGGAAAAAACATATGCGGGTGCAGGTAATTTAAAATATGTAGACCCACAGATTGGTAACGTAGGCCATTTGTTGCAACCCACACGGCCAACTGCACAATTGCCAAATCAAATGATCAGAATGTTTCCACAGCGAAAAGATTACCTGGATGACCAGATCTCAAGCTTCCCGTTAAATGTCGTGTCACACCGTTTGGGCGAGGTATTTGCCTTAAAACCTTCGGCTCAGCACCTGGAGCCCGGCAGTTGGAAAAGAAAAATGACTTACGACCACGACCTGGAAGTTACCCGTCCCTGGTATTACAGCACTTACCTGGTTGATGATGAGGTGAAGGTCTCTTTTACCCCAGGTAAAAAAACAGGATACTATAAATTTCAGTTTCCTGCAAAAGGAGAAAAAGCCCTGCTCTTTGAAAACTACAATCCTGGTTTAAATGAATTTAGCTTTATTTCTGCTACCGAAATTACCGGAATGGAGGTTTATCATGGCAACATTAAGGTTTACCTGTACGGCGTTTTTAGTGAGGGCGCTGTCGTGGGAACTGTGCAGGACAACAAGCTTTTGCCGGCACGCAAGGTGAGTGGAAAGGATGCCCGGGCATGGGTTCGTTTCCCGGAAAACACTACAGGGAATGTAGAATTTAAATACGCTATATCTTATGTGAGCGCGGAACAGGCCAGGAAGAACTACAATAATGAATTGAGTAGAACCACCTTCGACCAGCAGGTTATACTTGCAGAGGCCGCATGGGGAAAAGTCATCAACCAGATTAAAACCACCGGAGCTACCGAAGCGCAGCGCCGGTCTTTTTATACCGCGCTATACCGTTGTTACGAAAGGATGGTCGACATTACCGAAGATGGCCGGTATTTTAGCGGTTTTGACAATAAGATACACCGGAGCAACCGTCCTTTTTATGTCGACGATTGGGCCTGGGATACTTATCTGGCACACCATCCGTTAAGGGTTATCCTGAATCCCGCTCAGGAAGAGGATATGTTACAATCTTATGTGCTGATGTACCAGCAAAGCGGCTGGATCCCTACTTTTCCGGTCTTGTTCGGCGACCATGCCTGTATGAATGGCTTTCATTCTACCGTCAGTTTTTTAGATGGATATAGAAAGGGATTAAAGAACTTCGACCTGGAAAAGGCTTATGAGGGGCTGGCAAAAAATGCCAATGAGGCCACCATGATCCCATGGAGAAACGGGCCTAAAACAGTGTTGGATGATATATACCACAGCAAAGGATTTTTTCCGGCGCTGCATATCGGTGAGAAAGAATATGTGTCGACGGTCGATAAATTTGAAAAACGTCAGGCCGTGGCGGTAACATTGGGCCATAGTTATGATGACTGGGCATTGGGACAGCTGGCTAAGGATCTGGGTAAGGAGCAGGATTATAAAAAGTTTAACAAGCGAGGGTTTAACTATAAGAATCTATGGAGCAAGGATGCCCGGTTGTTTATGCCCAGGGATAAAGATGGCAACTGGATTAAAATCGATCCTAAGTTTGATGGTGGCATGGGGGGCAGAGACTACTATGATGAAAATAATGGCTGGACTTACCTGTGGCAGGTACAGCACGATGTAAATGGCCTGATGAACCTGATGGGTGGTAGGAAAGCTTTTGAAAACAGACTTGATCTGCTTTTCCGTGAGCCGCTGGGAAGAAGTCAGTACGAGTTTCAGGGAACTTTTCCCGATGCTACGGGCTTGGTGGGGCAGTATTCTATGGGGAATGAACCAAGTTTTCACATCCCTTATCTGTACAATTATACTTCCTCTCCCTGGAAAACGCAAAAACGTATCCGCTTTCTGCTGGATACCTGGTTTAAAGACAATGTTTTTGGAATTCCGGGCGATGAAGATGGGGGTGGGATGACCGCATTTGTTGTTTTCTCGGCTATGGGCTTTTATCCCCTGACGCCGGGTGTGCCGGTCTATACCATTGGTAGCCCGGTATTTGAAAAAGTAACGATTGATCTGCCCAACGGTAAGTTATTTCAGGTGATCGCGAACAACAGTTCTGTGCAGAATAAATATATACAAAGTGCAAAGTTCGACGGTAAAGTATTGGATGCTCCCTGGTTTACCCATGAGCAACTCAGCGCTGGAGGTAAGCTGGAACTGGAAATGGGTTCAAAGCCTAATAAAACATGGGGAGTACCAAAGGAATCAAAAATATCGAAGTAGACAATGAAAAGAGAAATATCTATACTGTTGATTTGCTGCAGTATAACACTTATAGGGCGTGCTCAGAACAAACATGGCAGGCAATCCAGATTTCCGAGTTATAAAGGGTTGGTGATGGCCGGCTACCAGGGATGGTTTAATGCCAAAGGCGATGGGGGCAACCGTGGCTGGAATCACTATGGCCATATCGATAGAGAAAGAATTGGGGTAGAGATCTGGCCCGAAATGTCGGAGTATGAAAAAACCTATAAAACACCTTTTAAGCTGGCCAATGGTGACCATGCTTACCTGTTCAGTTCCTACGATGCATCTTCTGTAAACCTTCACTTCAACTGGATGCAGCAGTACGGAATAGATGGGGTGTTCGTACAGCGTTTTGTGACCAACCTGAAATATCCGGCCGGTACCAACCATAACAATAAAGTACTTTCAACGGCACTAAAGGCAGCAGAAAAGTACAAAAGGGCCATTGCCCTGATGTATGACTTTTCCGGCATGAAGGACGGTGATGAAGCCCTGGTCATCAGTGATTTTAAAAAGCTGGTAGACAGCATGAAGTTAACCAGTCGCGGCCAGAACCAGAGTTACCTGTACCACAACCATAAACCACTGGTAGCACTTTGGGGTGTTGGCTTCAACGACAACAGAAAATACAACCTTAAAAACGTACGTGCCATTATTGATTTTCTTCAGAACGACCCGGTATATGGTGGCTGTTCAATTCTGCTGGGCGTACCTACACAATGGCGCGAGCTGGCGGGCGATACGGAATCTGACCCAGAGTTGCTGGAGACTTTTAAGAAGGTGGACATCATTCATCCCTGGTTTGTGGGCCGCTTTATCGAATCGAGACTGCCAAAAATGATGGAAAGAATTAGGGCAGACATTGCCTGGTGCAAGCAGCATAAGGTAGATTATGTACCGGTGGTTTACCCTGGTTTTAGCTGGCACAATATGAAGCCGGAATCACCTTTGGATCAGATCCCAAGAAACCGGGGGCAGTTTTTCTGGAAGCAGTTATCGGGTGCCATACAGAACGGGGCTGAAATGATTTATGTAGCCATGTTTGACGAGGTGGATGAAGGCACCGCAATTTTTAAGATCAGTAAAAACCCGCCGGTCGGCCATACAGAATTTGTAAAACCTGAAGATGATATCCCCTCAGATTATTATATGTACCTGAGTGGGTATGCCGGTAAAATGTTAAGGAAGGAAATCCCATTCCAGCTCCAAATTCCGGCACCAAAAAAATAAACAGATGAAGAAAGTAGTTTTTTTGGCCACACTTTTTATTAGTGGCTCATTATATGCCCAGCAGCAGGAATTAAAGTTATGGTACGATAAGCCTGCCGGAAAGGTCTGGGAGGCTGCATTACCCGTTGGTAATGGGAAAATTGCGGGTATGGTTTATGGCAATCCTTCTGCTGAACTCATTAAGCTCAATGAATGTACCGTATGGTCGGGTGGGCCGAACCGAAATGACAATCCAAATGCTTTGTCGGCTTTGCCGGAAGTGAGGAAACTCATATTTGAAGGCAAATATGCGGAAGCCAGTGATCTGGCAACGGCAAAGATTAAGGCTGAAAAGATCCATGGCATGAAATATCAGCCTGTGGGCGACCTTCATCTGGATTTTGCAGGACATGAAAATTATACCGATTATTACAGGGAGCTGGATATTGATAAAGCTATAGCCAAAACCAGGTATAAGGTAAATGGGGTGACCTTTACCCGGGACGTATTTACTTCCCTGGCAGACCAGGTAATGGTAGTTAGAATTGCAGCCGATCAACCTTCAAAAATTTCTTTTAATGCGTCCTTCTCCAGTTTGCAAACTTCAGGTACTTCCACAAAAGACAAGAATGAATTGCTGTTGTCGGGGATATCCGGAGATAAGGAAGGGGTAAAAGGTGCCGTTAAGTTTCGGGCGCTGCTCCATGTTGAAACAGAAGGTGGCCATGTTTCTGCCACAAATTCGACTATTGTGGTGACCAATGCCAATGTAGTGACGCTTTATTTATCGATTGGGACTAATTTTAACAGCTATAAAGACATCAGCGGCAATGAAGCAGAAAGAGCAGAGAAGATCCTGGCTCCTGCATTAAGAAAGTCGTATGCTGTTTTGCTGAAAAATCACATCAGTGCCTACCAGAAATTGTTTCACCGTGTCCGGCTTGACCTCGGAAGAACAGCGGCGATGAACAAACCTACTGATGAGCGTGTAGTTAATTTTGCGAAGGTGAATGACCCTCAGCTGGCCTCACTGTATTTTCAGTTTGGTCGCTACCTGCTGATCGCTTCATCACAACCCGGGGGGCAGCCCGCTAACCTGCAGGGCATATGGAACGATAAGATGAACCCACCCTGGGGAAGTAAATATACCATCAACATCAATACGGAAATGAATTACTGGCCTGCAGAGGTGACCAATCTGCAGGAAATGCATGAACCACTCATCAGCATGGTAAAGGACCTATCGGTTACCGGTCGGGAGACCGCCCGGCTGATGTATGGGGCAAAAGGTTGGGTGACACACCACAATACCGATCTATGGCGTATTACGGGGCCGGTTGATGGGATCTATTCTGCGATGTGGCCGATGGGCGGAGCCTGGTTAAGCAGGCACCTCTGGGACCGGTTTTTATATAGCGGCGACAAAAAATACCTCGAGTCTGTTTACGATGCCATGAAGGGCTCGGCCGAGTTTTTTGCAGATTTCCTGATTGAAGAACCTGTACACCAATGGCTGGTGGTTTCTCCGTCCATATCGCCGGAGAATGCACCGGCAGTTGCGAAAGGGAAATCGATAGCTGCAGGGGTGACCATGGATAACCAGATCGTACATGAGCTTTTTTCAAATGTCATCCGTGCTTCAGCATTACTGGGCAGAGATCAGGCATTTGCCGAAAAACTGAAAGGCCTAAGGAAACGCCTGCCGCCTATGCAGATTGGCCGGTATGGCCAGCTGCAGGAATGGCTACAGGATCTGGACAGCCCAACGGATCACCACAGGCATGTATCTCACCTGTTTGGTGTATATCCGGCTGGACAAATTTCTCCATACCGGACACCGGAATTGTTTGATGCCGCCCGTACTTCCCTGCGCTACCGGGGTGACGTTTCAACGGGCTGGTCTATGGGCTGGAAAATAAATCTATGGGCGAGGTTCCTGGATGGAAACCATGCTTACAAGCTATTGAGCGATCAGTTGTCGCCGGTAAGGGCCCAGGGCGAGGGCGGGGGGACTTATCCAAACTTATTTGATGCACATCCTCCCTTTCAGATAGACGGGAACTTTGGATGCACTTCAGGAATTGCAGAAATGCTGGTCCAGAGTTATGATGGTGCCATACATTTACTGCCTGCCTTACCCGAGGTCTGGAAAAGAGGAAGCATTGAAGGTCTGAGGGCAAGGGGAGGGTTTGAAATCCTGAAACTGCAGTGGGAAAATGGAAAGCTGAAGCATTTGGTCATCCGGTCTTTAAAAGGAGGCAATTGTCGCTTAAGGGTATCCGATCCGGTAAAAGGATTGGCGGGGCTGCGGCTTAAACGCGCTAAAGGTATAAATCCAAACCCTTTTTACCAGCTTGATGAGACTGCCGCAGCCCTTATTTCGGATAAAGCGAAGCTGAATGCCTTGAACCTGAAAGAGACGCTGTTGTTTGATTTTGATACCAAAGCCGGGCAATCGTACACCCTGGTTGCACAGTAATGTGCTGCCGAATGGAAGGCATAAAAATATATTCTATAAGCTAATAAAAACGTATCGATGAAACTAAATATAAAACTGTCCGTACTTATCTTGTTCCTGTGTTTTCAGGTTCGGGCACAACTCCGCGTTCCGGCTTTAGTGGCCGATCATATGGTTTTGCAGCGCAACATGCCCATTCCAATTTGGGGCTGGGCGAAACCAGGTGAAAAAATTAACATCCTGTTTAAGAACGAGGTTTATCGGGGAACGACAGCTGCCTCGGGTAAATGGACGGTTCGGCTGCCAGGACAGGCAGCCGGTGGCCCCTTTGAGCTGAGCATAAAAGGGCAGGATCAGCAGCTGGTCTTTAAAGATGTGCTGATTGGTGACGTGTGGATCTGTTCGGGACAATCCAACATGGTTTTTGACTTTAACAATGGCAGGGCAAGGGCATTATACGCCAAAGATATTGCTGCTTCCGAAAATAACCAGATCAGACAGATCCTGGTGTCCCGGGTAACCAGTCCTGTTCCGGCAGAAAACTTTAACAGTTCCGGATGGAAATCCGCCAGGCCGGAAATACTAAATGCCTTTTCTGCCGCAGCCTATTTCTTTGCCAGGGATCTATATGAAAAGAACAAGGTAGCCATTGGCCTGATCAATACCAGCTGGGGAGGTACAAAAGCGGAAGCATGGATCAGTGAAGCCGGCATTAAAGCTTTTCCTCAGTTTGAAAATGAAGTTAAACTGCTAAAAGATACGGCACAGATTGCCGCAAAAATAAAACAGCGTAAGTTGCTGGTGGCAGACTGGCATGAAAAAAATAAGACCGAAGACAAAGGTTATACGGATGGCAAGGCGAGTTGGGCAGCAACCGATTTTAACGATGATGCCTGGAAGACGGTGTCAGTGCCGGTTATGTTCGATCAGTTTGGCTTCTCCAATACCTTTGGCGTGATGTGGTTCAGGAAAGAAATAGCTATTCCTGCCGGGCTGAGTGGAAAGGATGCCATCATCAAACTTGGTAGTGTGGATGATGAAGATGAAACATTTATCAACGGCATAAGGGTGGGCGGTTATGCCAACCGCGAAAAAGCCAGGGAGCACCATGTTCCCGGTAATCTGATCAAAGCTGGCAAAAATATCATTGCAGTACGGGTGATCAATTGGAACGGGCCGGCAGGCTTTGCAGGAGATATGCCCATGGTGCTCGACTTTGGTACGAAAGTAATCCCGATTAAGGGAACCTGGAAGTATGAACCTGGCAGGAAGACGGGACAGCTTCCCGGCGCATATAATACGCAGGACCTGAGTGTTTCCATTTACAACGGGATGATTGCTCCCTTGATTCCTTATGCCATAAAAGGGGCCATCTGGTACCAGGGCGAAAGTAACAGTACCAGGGGCAAGGAATACAGAGAACTGTTTCCGGCCATGATCGCCGATTGGCGTTCCAAATGGAAGCAAGGCAATTTCCCTTTTATTTTTCAGCAGCTGGTGAATTTTAAACAGGTTGTTCCCCTTC
The DNA here is from genome assembly GCA_946478755.1 of uncultured Pedobacter sp. The sequence continues at coordinate 16,881 of CAMLDJ010000034.1, forward strand.
CCGCTGAAAGTGACTGGGCGGAGTTGAGAGAAGCCCAGGCGATGACGCTTTTGAGATCTCGAAACACAGCCATGGCGGTAGGCATCGACATTGGCGAGGCAGATGACATTCACCCCGTTAACAAACTGGATGTAGGCAGGCGCCTGGCCCTGGCCGCAAGGAAGCTGGCCTATGGAGAGAAGAAACTCGTTACATCGGGACCGGTTTATCAGTCTTTAAAAATTAAGGACAATGTAGCCATCCTTAATTTTAAGCAGACCGGACGCGGGCTAAAGGCTAAAGACGGAAAGGCACTGAAGTATTTTGCCATAGCCGGTGCTGATAAGAAATTTTTCTGGGCCGATGCGGTCATCGATGGTCAGCAGGTGCTGGTATCCAGTAAGGCTGTTCCTCATCCCGTTGCTGTACGTTATGCCTGGGCCGATAACCCCGAGGGTTGTAACCTGAGTAATCAGGAAGGCCTACCGGCCTCACCATTCCGGACTGACAACTGGGACAGAACCAAATAAAGATCAATAAATCATTTATACCAGCGATTTGCCCCTATGGTTCCCTTCATCATAAAAAAATAGGGCTGCTTTATATTTTATACCAAATTATACGATACGATGATGAATAAAAAACGATACTGGTTTGAAGGCGTTCCGCATGTGTTATTGCTCTTCACGCTTTTCACGCTCTTCACGCTCTCCACGCTCTCCACTGCAAATCTGTTTGCCCAGTCGACGATTGACCTGACAGAGCGGTTTGATCACGCAAACCGCAAACTAATGGTTACGGGGCGCGGCTCGGTGAAAGTAGCGCAGGGCGTTTTAATAAGTAAAGATGCATACGCTTCTTTTGGTGATGCCCAAATGGAAAATTACGAGTTTAGCTTTAAAGCTCGTACTCCTGTAAAAGAAAAGGAAGTACAGATCTGGTCGGGGTTCAGGGCCTCCGGCAGAAACGACAGGTATATCCTGGGTTTAAGAGGCGGTGTCCAGAACGACTTGTACCTGGCCCGCCTGGGTTATATGGGCACAGATGATCACCTGGCTTTGAGGCATCTCAATTTTCCATTGGTACCGGGCAAATGGTACGACATTAAAGTGCAGATTGCCGGAAACCGGATCAAGGTATTTTTAAATAAAGAGGTGCTGCCATGGATTGATGTGAAAGATCCATATAGCTCATTTTCAGCAAAAGGAAAAGTGATACTCGGTGGAAGCTGGATCACAACTGAATTTGACGACCTGCAAATTAAACCCTTAAAAGCAGGTGAATTTAAGGCCGGACCGGTGAAAGAATATACAGTCAAACAGGCAGATAAAGAACAAAAGAGAATAAAAGAAAGAGCCGCCTACAAACCGGTCCTGGTTAAAAACATCAATGCTCCCAGAACAAAAATAGCGCTGGACGGTAACTGGCTTTTTAGTCCGGGTTACGAGACTGGAAATACAGCCGAAGCAATACAACCTGGAACTTCGGACAAAGACTGGCATGTGATGGTGGTACCTCAGTTCTGGAACCCAAACCGCGAGTGGCTGCATGGTGAAAAATACAATACAGCCAGTAAAGGGGTTTCTGATAACTATTACCAAAAGGAAATCGAGCGTTGCGAAGGCTATACTTTTGATTATAAAAAGACCGATGTTGCTTATTATCGTCAGTGGATAGAATTGCCGGAAAATATCAACGGCAGATACCTGGAGCTGACTTTCGATGCTGTATCTAAAATTGGAGAGGTATTTATCAATGGCAAAAGGGCAGCAGCCCCGCACATTGGTATGTTTGGCGAGTTTAAGGTCAACGCGACGCCCTTTTTAAAACCGGGTAAAAACCTGGTGGTGGTCAAAGTTTCCAGGGATTATGTAAAAGACATTAAGGATGCGGATGTGGTGACTGATGTGGCAGTTACGGTACCGGTAACCAATAAAATGTTGAAAGATCTGGCCCATGGTTTTTACAACGATGATCCTGCGGGCATCTGGCAGCCTGTAGCGCTGGTAATTACAGATCCGGTGAGAATTACAGCTGTATTTATTAAGCCTAAACTTACCGGGGCCAACATGGAGGTTACCGTTAAAAACAACGGCAACCAGCAGCAATATTTTAATATTGGTACGGCTATAGCCGAAGATCAAACAAAGAAGAAGTTATATACGGCGGTAGACCTGAAAGGATTGAACCTGAAGGCAGGAGAAGAGAGGACTTTTACCTACAGCGTTACGAATTTAAAACCCCTGCTGTGGGAGCCGGCTACACCGAATCTATATGATTTCAGCTTTATGGTCAATACGGATGCTAAGGAAACCGACCGACTTACGATTCAGTCGGGCTTCCGTACATTTGAAGCGAAAGGCGATTTCTTTTACCTGAACGGGAAGCAATATTGGCTGAGGGGTGGTAACCACACCCCAATGTCGCTGGCGCCAAATGATACGGCACTGGCCAATCAGTTCAATAAACTCCTGCATGAGGGGAATATTGCCATCACCAGGACACACACGGCTCCTTACAATGAATTGTGGCTGTCCTCCTCAGATAAAAATGGGGTGGGTGTAAGTTACGAAGGTGGATGGCCATGGCTGATGATCAAAAGCAGCATGCCTGATCCGAAGCTGATAGGATTGTGGAAGAATGAATTTTACGACCTGCTGAAGAAATATAGAAACCATCCCTCGCTGTTGTTCTTGACGGTGAACAACGAGATGAAGTTCTACGATAATGATCCCGACTTGGAGCAGGCCAAACTAAAAATGGGTATTATTTCGGATGTGGTAAAGCATATGCGGCAGATAGATCCAACCAGGCCGATTTGTTTCGATTCCAATTATACCCGTAACGAGAAGAAGTTTGGCAAATCATTTTTTGATCATATTGACGATGGGGATATAGACGATCACCACTGGTACATCAACTGGTATCATGGTTCTATTTTTTCTGAATTTAACGGGGAATGGCAAAGCAAGTTTAAAAATCCCGGCAGGCCATTGATCAGTCAGGAATTTTCGACTGGTTACGCGAGTGAAACCGGGCACCCAACGCGTTTTTACACTTATGTTCACCAAAACCCGGCAAGTCTTGTGGGCAATTATGCCTACGAATACGCAAATCCTGAGTATTTCCTGAAAGCACAGACTTTTATTACCAAAGAATCGGCCGAGGCGATCAGAAGAACAAATGAAAAAGCAGCGGGGATTTTACATTTCGCAGCATTAACCTGGTTTAAAAACATTTATCAGGCGGATAAGATCGCACCACACCCGAGTTATTATGCCATGAAAAAAGCATTGCAGCCAATTTTAGTTTCTGCCGAATTGTGGGGAAGGCATTTTTACGCTGGAACACAATTGCCAGTCCGGATTTATGTGGTTAATGATAGTGAGCAGGGGGCTGATCTGCCGGAAACAGAATTACAATGGGCGATACAAGGTGTTGATAGTAAAACCATTGCATCGGGTAAGGAAAAAATAGCACCGGTAGGCTATTATGGACGTAAATTTATTGAACCGAAGATTACCATTCCTGCATCATTACCGGCTTCAAGAGTTAACGGCAGACTGGTACTAAAACTGGTTGAAAAAGGGAAGGTGGTTTCTGAAAATGATTACGAACTGTTGCTGTCTGACAAGAAATGGCTGGGAACAGACGCCCTGAAAGGAAAAAATATCTTGTTGGTCGACCGCTCCGGGCAGGTGGCTTCCATTGCGGCTGATCTGGGCATCGCTCATAAAAAATCAGGCACCATAGCAGAAGCCTTAAAAGAGAAAGCAGATGTTTTGATTTTAGCACATCTCGATTCCCTCCATACTTCTGAAAACGAACTGGACCAGGTTAAAGCCTTTGTGGCTGGTGGCGGAAAGCTGTTGCTGTTAAATTCGGGCAGAATTGCTGTGTCGTTATTCCCGGAGCAGATACGTGATGTGTTCAAGGAAAATGGGGAGATTGTTTCTATTGAGGTGCCCGAATCGCCGGTATTTGACGACATTGAGCCGATGGATACCAGATATTTCAACAACAACAAAAGAGAAATTCCACTGGTGATTAGAAATTCTTACAGGATCAATAGGGGAGCGCAGGTGGAACCGCTGGCCTCATTCCTGAAAATTCATGGGTATCTGGAGGGTGATATTTATGAACGTACCAAAAAGATGGATGCGATGAGGGGTTTCCCAATTGTTAAAATAAATAGTAAGGGAGCAGCCATCCTGTCTGAAATCCTATTCGAAAAAGCGACTACAGATCCCGTAGCAGGTAAACTACTGATCAACATGATCCGCGCTCTGCTGTAGAAGTAGTCAAGCTGAATAAAATGTACAAAGGGCTGTTCCGTGATCAATGGAGCAGCCTTTTTTACGCCAAATAAGGGGAAACGCGTTAATATATTTTAGGGGAAGCAAGATGCTTCCTTTGAAAAGCTGTTGCGAAGGTGCGAAAGCCTCGTGAATAAACTACAGTGGAAGACAAGGTTCCCAGTCTGTGGTCCGGTGCCGGTAGCGTATTACCACTCATGCCGGATCGGCGGCAGGGCTTTTTTGCAGGAAGAGGATGCTCATCATTAAGCGATATTAAAGAAACGGCAGGTTTATAACCGGTAAAACAGCGAAGGCTGTCTCAAGCACTGAGACAGCCTTCGCTGTTTTTAATCGGATTAAAGAGACGGTATTATGGACATTTTGTAAAGCCAAACCCTGCCTGTTGCGGGCAGATGTTGTTGGGTACATTCCAGTTGCCAAACTTGGGATGGGTTAACATATCGGGTGGTAAATCTCCCGTGAATTTGTTCAGCTTCAATTCCAATGAGTTCAGGTTCGGCATTTTGCTGAAAACATTTGCAGGAATAGGGCCGATAAAATTAGAGGTATGCATCTGAAGTAAATTCAGTGCGGTCAGATTTGCGAATTCAACCGGAATAGTGCCAGTTAAACCCGATCTGCTTAAAACCAAATTAGTCAGTTTTCTAAGGTTGCCCATTGAAGGAGGAATGGTACCTGTTAATTGCTGGTTATTGTTATTCATGTCGATCTGCGTCACTTCGCTCAGGTAACCGATAGCAGGGGGAATAGGGCCTTTAAGGTTTCTGGCTGCTAAATTGATCCTGGTCACACGGTCTACACCATTTACTTTGGCTACGGTTACTCCGTTCCAGTTGGTCGATGCTGTAGCTTGCTCTAAAGGTGCGGTGATGTTCCACTTGCTCCCAGACCAGCTTGCGCCACCCATGCTCTCGTAAATTGCAATCAGTACTTGTCTGTCCAGTTCCGTTCCAATCGCTATCCCGGTTTGTTTTATCTGAATGCCAACATTCACCAGGCCATAAGTAATGGTCATTGTTCCGGTCAGGTCTACAAAGTTATTTTTCGGCGCAGTAAGGGTCAGTTTGTTGCCATCACGCTGAACAGTAAACCAGGTGCTGGTTTCGCCTACGGTATAAGTCCATTGCTGATTGGTCGCTATGGTAATCACTTCGCTGGCACCCTCTCTGCTAAACTGAAGGTTTTTCTTATCAATTTCAAACTCAATCGTTCCTTTTTGAGAAACGGTAATGGACTTGTTAAAAACAGGCGACTCTGCATTAATGATCACTACAGCTGTACGCTCACCCTCTCCAGGATTTGCGGCCGCCATCAGTTTTACCTGATTTCCGGTTATTTCCCAGGTTAACCAGCTGGCATCAGTGCTCAGCGTCCAGTTCATGTTGCTGTTGATCATGACGATATCATCGCCGCCCGGATTAGTAAATTTGAGCATAGGTTTATCCACGATAATGGTAGGCGTATCGCCATGCTGCTTCAGCACGATAATCTTACTCAGGCTTTTATCGGCACTCACAATTTTTATTTTGGCCACCCGCTGGTATAAACTTGCGTTTTCTTCCAGGACCAGTTCCACCTGTCCGTCTTTTTTTGTGGCCGTGATCCAGGTTTGCGTAGTCAGGTTTTCTATGGCCCAGTCGCTGTTGTCTGAAATGGAAACGGCGAAATTTCCTGCTTTATCTGTATTCAGGTACTCATAAACATCTCTTTCGATGTTCAGGGTAGGTTTAGTGGGGATTTCGGTTTTATCTTTTGAACAATTGGTCAGGACAATCATCAGGATGGTCAGACCGAAAATCAATGTTCTTTTCATAATCTTATTGTTAAACGGTTAATCAGAATAGGTTTATTGGTCCAAAGCCTTATTTTACTTTGAACTCATCGCGCACGATATCCAGATATTTTGTGCCATATCCTTCACCGTAATCGACTACAGTCGGTTCAATCTGCGAATCCCACTGCCAGTTGTTCAGCGATTCAATTAACACCATGCGGCTGTTTCCTAAATTCATTTTGGCCACATTGCAGCGTTCTCTGAATTCACTTTCTTTTTTTCTTATGGCCGGATAATTGTACTCCGGGGTTGCGTTATTGATGTTTAAGGTATAAGAAGGTGAGGCCGAAGGGATAAAATCAATCCCGAAGCTCTTAGATAGGTAATCTTTATTCAGTTTAAAATTTTCGTTGATCAGACGATTTAGCAGATAGGTCCTGTCCCAGCCCGTAGCACCAGCACCAACATTACACATGTTGTCCATGGTCACTGCATCCGCTTTACCACGCATAAAGAAATATTCAAAACGGGCCGATGGCGTCCACTGTGTTTGGCGGGCGATGATGTACACATCTTTTCCGGTTTGTTCTTTGATCACGCTTCGGATATTGTCATATACTTTCTTGCTGTCTTCCGTATACAGCCGGTCTGCACCCAAAAATACCAGTACCGGACGGTCCTGGAAATGGTAATAGGTTTCGTCTTTAAAATAAAGTGAGATCCGTTTCAGGAAGTTGTACAGCCGGTCTTCGCGGCTTACCGATATACTCTGTCCGTTGATGTTGTATACTGAAGCAGGAGCGCCTTCCAGCAGCAGGTTGTTGCTCAAGCCTGCACTGAAGTTATTGATATCTACCGATATGGCATATTTCAACTCTCCCATGTTTACCGATGGCAGGTTAAAGTTATGCTCGGCCAGCATGTTTACAATTAAAGAATCTGTACCATTCAGGTTATTGGGAAACATCGCATTCGCGTTTTCTTTCATTGGCGGACTGATCACAAAGTCAATCCTCGCTGTTTTTGCATATTCGACAATTCTGGCCATGTTCAATGCACCAGCCTCTGTTGGCCTTAAGTCATAGCGGCCAAGTTCCGGCTTTACATAAGGGCCCAATTTTCCGGTAGCCACATCATATTTTTCGGTAATCCTTGTCCATTTAATCTCATCAGTGACCAAGGTGCCCGATGGCTCATATATATATGCGCCAACCGGTATGTCGCTGGTCACAGCTACTTTCGGGATCTCATAGTTTAGCGGATAATCATCAATTGATGGACCAGTATCTTTTTTACAGGAAATGGCCATAGTCAAAACTAACAATCCCATCAATGACATTTTAATGTTTCTTTTCATCGTGATTATTTCTATATAGATAATCTTCATTATTCTGTTTTTACTTGGGTATATAGGTGACCAGAAGCTGTCTGAAAGTGTAGTCAAAAGCTTTTGTCAAAGCTGCGGCATCGTCTGTTTCCCCGGTCATGCTTTTTGCTGTCACCACAACTTCTTCATAGGTTTTACCATATTTTTTATTAAAATATTCAATGTTTGGTCTGACTTGCTTGTTGCCGCCATACAATTGCTCTGAAAAGATCAGATCAGGGTTTAGTTTTGCAAAACCTAAAGTCGTGTAAACATTATCTCCCCATCTGTCCCCCCTGTAGTAGGGGCTTGCTGCTTTTAAATTTTCAATCCCTTTATAATAGGCTTCTTTATTTTTACTCTGCTCTACAATCGGATACACGAAACGCTCTGTCCAGTAATTATACTGCGAATTGTAGCCTTCGACATCGCTGGCACCACCATTGGCGAAGTAAGGAGGGAAGCGCAATGCCCGTGTGCGGCGTTCCAGGTTCCAGCCTTCCAGGCAGTTTAAATAATCAGCAATATACCTTTGTTTGTAAATTTGCTCCAGGTGATTGTCCTTGCCACCTTTACCACGAATGTTTGCACGGTATAACAGCCTTCTGTCGGCAAATCCTTTTCCATCTGTATTCCATTTTACGCCATTTTGGGCAAGATAATCTTCTACACCTGATAGGTTATATTGTGCAAAAGACGCTCGGATGCCAGATTCATAATGCTGCATGGCCTTAGCTTCCGAGCCAAAAAGCATTTCCGCTTCCGCTTTCAGAAAATAGCTGTCTGCCCAGTTTAGCAATATCATACTGGCATTTTCCTTTAAAAACTCTGTGTTTACGAATGAGGGGTTGTAAGGACTGTTTCTGCTAGCTAAGGGATCATTGTAGCGGAAGTCTTTTCCGGGAATGAAAGCCCATTCCCAGCCGGCTGCCAGACTGTTCAATTCCGGTAACGGTACGTAAGGCATCGAGTAATCCACAAGGATAGAATCACTTCTTAAACTATTTAGACCATCAGCCTGATGTGCGGCATAATTTGGGCAACCGGTTTGCACGCAAAAGTTCTGGTGTTTCCGGGTCAGCGTATCGGTATACAGGTAAGGTTTAACTTTTACCGGCGAAAGCTGGTTGCCCTTAAGGGCGTAGGCCGCGATACGGGGATCTTTATAGGAAAACAGGTAGATGGCAAAATACTCACCCAGGGCAGGGTAGGTCATCTCACTGAAATTAGTGGCGTTTTTGATGATCCTGGTATAGTAAAAGGAAGCACTCATCGATTCATCTGATCCGAACTGCAGTTTTACCATATCGTCCAGGGAAGAGATTAATTTGGTGTCATCAGTCATGACCTCTGTAGCATGCGTTCTTGCCAGGTCCATCGATAGGTTTTGCGCATGAAGCGCAATATTTAAGCGCAGGGTATTGGTAAATTTCTGCCATTTTAAAATATCCGACTTTCCGAAAGCACTTCCGCCAAATACGGGGTCGCGCATCAAAAGGTCATTTGGATAGGTAGCGGAAACGCTGTATAATGCACCGGCATCTTTCAGATCTTTCAGGATCTGTGTATAGATTTCCAGTTCTGTGTCATACGTATATTCCCGTTTGCTTTGATCCCCGTCGGCCAGAGCCTGGCTCATCGGTACGCTTCCGTACATCGAAGCCATCATATAAAACACGTAGGATTTCCAGGTTTTCACCATGGCCAGGCGATTGGCAAATTCCGGCTTCCCTTCATATTCCTTTTCCATTTTCAATAGATCGCGGACGATACCGATGTAAAACTGGTTGAAATAGTTGTCGCCTATATCCTGCGATGGGTTGGTGGCAAAACCAACCACAGCATATCTGGAAAAGTTCATCAGTTTGTTGAAGTTCAGATCCTGGATCAATCTCATGGTCCGGGAAACTGTACCGGCAAAAATGTCATTGACTTCAACGTTATAAACTTTATTCTTATTGGTATTGATGTCTTCAAAATCCTTGGTACAGCTTTGAAAAGCTACACATAAGGTAATGAAAGTGAATAGGTAAGTTATCTTCTTCATCGTCGTATTTTTAAAATGCTAGTTTTAGGTCAAATCCCCAGGTCGACATCGGCAAACTGAATCCACGTTCAAAGCCTTGTGCGTTACCTGTTGTTGAAGTAGCCTGCGGATCCAGACCTTTCGGCGTATTTTGATACAAGATTGCCAGGTTACGTCCTACCAAAGCGACCCTGGCACTTTTGACCGGTGTTTTTTTGAACCATGAACTTTTTAAACTGTAGCCAATGGTTACTTCTCTTAACTTAATGTAAGAAGCGTCATAGATATATCTGGCTGCGCTGGAAGCGTTATTGTGTGTCCAGTGGTCCGTTGGGCTTACCCATGCCATGGAAGGCTTTTCAGCCCAGAAAGCGCCGACCGAAGGATCGTATACGGTATTGCCCAGCTGAACGCCTTTCGGCCGTGAACCATCCGGATAAGCGACATAGTTTTGCAGGTAATCGGCTCCCGGTTTAACGGTATGTCCCGGCTGCAGAAATCCTCTTCGTTCATCTGAGTTTTCTCCCAGGATCAGTTCTGATACGAATGCATCATAACGTCCGTCCAGAGACTGGACAGTATTGCCATCAATACCACCTCTGAACGCGGTGTAAGACCATACTTTTCCGCCCGATTGGAAGTCAAGCATGACCCCCAGGTCGACCGGACCAAGCCTGAATGAGTTTTGCCAGCCCCCAAACCAGTCTGGCTGGATAGGGCCTAAATATTGATCCGGTAAAAACTTAGGTTTACCATCCACGCCAACATAAATTGCACCGTCGGCATTTTTTCTGTAATCATTGCCATAGAAAACACCATATGGTTTTCCAACTTCAGCATAAAGTCTGATGTTGTCGCCGCTGCCCATTTCATATCTGCTGATGCCTTCTACCAGTGAGATCACTTCCGATTTGTTTTTAGCCCAGTTGAAGGTCGTGGTCCAGTTGAATAGTGTCGATTTGATTGGGTTGATGTTCAAACTGATCTCTACTCCGGAATTTTGGATCTCTCCGGCATTCAGGATCTCTCTACGGTAACCACTGGCCGATATGGCATCTGCTTCTACAATCTGGTTTTTGGTGCTTTTGTTGTAATAGGTAATGTCTGTACTTACACGTCCGTTCCAGAGTCTGATTTCCGAACCAAATTCCCAGGACTGCGTTTGCTCAGGTTTAAGTCTTTTATTTTTCAGGACTTCTTCACCGGTAAAGAACGGTATACCCAGGAAAGAGCCATTCTCGTTTCTAACGTAGCCGCTGTATAATCTGTCAAAGCCGGTATCATTACCCACCTGGGCAAAAGAGCCTCTTAGCTTTAAATAGGAAAGTATCTTTTTGTCTATTTTCAAGGCATCGGTTAGCACTATGCTACTTCCTAATGAATAATAGAAGTAGGAATTGTTATCTGAGGGTAATGCACTGGACCACTCGTTACGTGCGGTAGCTTCTAAAAAGGCCCAGTTTTTATAGCCTAGATTACCCATTCCGAAAAAAGCCTGTTTGCTTTTTCTTTCCGGTTCTTCTACCGCACCGATAATGCCCTTGGCATTGGCCAGACTGGCCAGATCTGAGGTAATCAGCATGAAAGCTCTGGCCGAGGTCCGCTCTCCTTTGATATTTTGTACCGATGCACCAAAGTTTGAATTCAGGTTGAAATCTTTACTGATCTTTTTGTTGAAAGAAAGTAAAGCGTCAAAGTTATTGTTTGTCCACAGCCTCTGCCATTTAAAGTATTCTCCATCGATGTCAAAAGGGGTATAAAGATTGGTAAAGTCCCAGCCTTTTGATTGCTGAAGGTCTGTTGCGGCACGAACCCTCAATCTCAATAAATTGTTTAACCTGATGTTGGCGGTCAGATTTGCATTCAGCAGGTTTTTGTTGTCCTGGTTTTTGGTCTCATTTAGCAACCAGTAAGGGTTGGTAAATCCATTAAAGTTAAATGGCGTACCACCGTTTTGTTTCCAGGGTACCAATTCCTCATAAGAAGCATCCCTCGGCAGGTTGGCAATAACATACAAAGGGTTCCTGTTCGAACTGTTACGGAATCCACGGTTGTCCATATTCTCGTACGTATACCTGATATTGGCATCCAGATCCAGGTAGTCTGTAACCTTGGCCGTACTTCGCAGACTGAAGTTGTGCCTGTCAAATAAGTTGAATTTTTCCAGGATGTCGTCCGCTTTTTGTCCCGTATAAGAGAACCTGAAGCTCATGGCATCGGTCAGCTTATCAATCGCAAAACTATTGGTAATGGTATTAGAGGTTTTGTACATGCTTTCGATTGTTCCTGGCCGGGGGATATAGTCTTTTACCTGGCCATCTCTTCCAACAACCTGAAATCCCAGCATCGGCATACCCCATGAACGCTGATCCTGGTTACCCATATTCGGACTCCATATCCCATACGGCAGGTCGGGATTAAAGCTTACCCCATTATTGGCATTTCCATAATAGTTTATCCCTTCTCTTTTAAACTGGTTGTTCTGACCGGCCCCGTAGATATTTTGCAGCGTAGGGAAATTGTATAGATTACCTAACATCACGTTAAATCCGTAGTTGATTCCCAGTCCTTGTTTTCGTCCAGCCTTTTTAGTGGTGATCAATACCACGCCATTTGCTGCATCCGATCCGTACAGCGCTGCTGCGTTTGCACCTTTTAAGATCTCCAGGTTTTCAATTTCATCCGGGTTGATGCTGTTCACCGGGCTACCAAAGTCCAGATCGCCGCTTTCTCCGGAATTGTTCAATACAGGGATCCCGTCAATTACAAATAAAGGCTGGTTGTTACCGGTCAGCGAGTTGTTACCCCTTAATACTACACGGGTAGAAGCGCCGGGACCACCACCTGAGATGATCTGCATACCTGCAGCTTTACCGGACAGCATGTCCATCAGACTGCTTCCCCTGGCTTCTGTTAATGAGGATACATCAATACGCTGACGGGCGTAAGCCAGTGATTTAGCTTCCTGTTTGATACCCATTGCAGTAACAACTACTTCACTCAAACTTTTTAAATCGTCCAGCAAGACAACTTTTAATTCTGCATCTGATTTGACGATGATCAGCTGGGTGACAAAACCCATATAACTGATCCTTAAAGTTGCATTAACAGTAGCTGTAATTTTAAATTTTCCATTCTGGTCTGTTAAGGTCCCTTTTGAATTGGCTGCGCCTATTATATTAACTGACGCACCTACAATAGGCTGGTTCGTATTGTCCAGCACAGTACCTTGAATATTCAGTTGCTTGTTCTGACCCTGAGCGATTCCAAAGAACAAGGTTAGGATGAATATCAGTTGATATTTTAATCGTTTAATAATACTCATGAAATTTTGGTTTATACTTGGTTTAAAAACAGGATATGGTGATTGGTTTCATTTGCCAATGGCCTGTTATAACTGGTCCTATTCATTTATCGGCTATAGGTTAGCCCGGTATAAATAAGCTGAATTGGTTGGGTGAAATAAGTAATGGTTTGTCATCATACATCATTTGGTTTTTGGATTTATCAATTGGTTATTTAGTCAGATCATCGCATAGGCATGCGTTAAATCTTTCATAAATTACGCTGTGACCAATTAATAAAACACTAATAAAGCATTAATATATTCGCTTTATCCGCTAAAATGCAAGATTAATATTTTATTCCTGATTGATTCCTCCGGTAGATCGGCATTTTTAAAAACAACTACCAGATAAGGGTATCTGGTAGTAAGTGGCTTATAGCTGCAGGGACAGGAAAATGTGTAGCAAAGTTGATGAATGCAAAAAGCCTGTTGTTTTAACAACAGGCTTGGGGTGAAAATGGATTCGAAAGACACCATTAACTCAATGGTTCGGTTATGGGCTGCGGATTCAGCTGTTTGTTCTTTGACCGCATATAAATAACCAGAGCGCCAAATGCAACGATCAGCACCATCGGAATAACCAGTGTAGCTTGTAACACTTCCGGACCGGCCAGGTTTTTAGCATTAGTCAGCGCAGTGGCTGAAACAGTGTTTTCGGCAGCTGCAGCATAGCTTTCCAATGTCGAGCCTGCCGGCAGGTGCTTAACAATCAGCTGATCGTAAAAGCTTCCCATAAATATGGTGTACACAGAAACGGCAAACATCCCCGCTCCACCCATCAGGTTTAATCCTAGTGCGCCGGATTTGGGAATGTTTTCAGCCACAAAGCCAATCATGGTAGGCCAGAAATAGCAAACACCGATGCCGAAAATAACTGCCGCAAAAAATATCGCATTACCACTTAAGGTGCCCAGCAGGTAAAGTCCGGCAGCAGCAAATATGGCTGAAAGTAACAGTACACCCTGTGGTGCAAGGCGATGTACTACTGGCTCGGCCAAACCACGGCCAATGACCATAATTCCAGTAGTGAGTGTAAGTAATAAGATGGCATTGTCTGTTACGTTTTTAAGCAGTAAGCCGATCCATTGCCCGGTGAACAATTCTGTGATCGCTGTTCCAAACATACAGATGAACATAAAGATGAACAGGGGTGATGCCACTGCCTTATACATATCAGTGCTGGTATATCCTGATGAGACACGTTCTGTAACCGGAAAGTCGAGTCTGGAAAATAGGTAACCGTATACGAGAGTAGGGATCAGCATCATTGCAACCTGAATTTGCCAGCCAAGGTTTAAATGGAGGAAGAGGGTTACGAGTAAAGTGCCGATTACGATTCCTCCGGGAAACCAGAGGTGGAAATAATTGAGGCGAGTGGTTTTGTTCTCCGGATACAAGGTTGCAATCAATGGGTTGCAAGCAGCTTCTACAGTTCCATTGGCTATACCAATAAGCAGTGTAGAAAAGAATAAGGTCCAGTAACCCTGGGCAAAGATCGTCAGTGCAATTCCCGAAAGGTGAAAAATAAAGGCCATTACGAGCAGGCGCTTCATCCCGATGAGGTCGACAATAAATCCGCCGATCACTATAGCCAGGGGAAAACCCCAGAAGGCTGTTGCGGTAATGGTACCCAGTTCGGATGCGGTCAACTGAAAATCAGCAGCCAGCTGGTTCATCATTCCGGCTCGTATGCCAAATGAAAGTGAGGTAACCAGCAAGGCCAGGCAACTTGCCCAGAATAGTTTGGTGGTGTGGATGTGAGACATATGTTTTTTTATTTAAGGTTATTTTTTCCGGCCCATGGCATATTTGATGCCGCCCAATAAATGTTGCAGAAACAGGGGTTCTGAAAAGGATTCTTCCGTATGTCCCAGTCCTGTGTAAAATGCGCGTCCTCCATCATATGAATGATACCAGGCTATAGGATGGTTCTCGCCCATTTTATTTTTGCCCGCATCGTAGCTCTTCTCATCCATAACAATGAGGACATTAATCTTATCATAAACTGTCCTGAAATTATACCATTCATCTTTCCTTTTCCATAGTTCAGGCAGGTGTCTGGTCGAGATATGCTTATGGTTG
>CAMLDJ010000035.1 GCA_946478755.1 uncultured Pedobacter sp.
GGATCAGTGGGCGTTAAAATTGACGCGGGTCAAAAGTCGATAGTAATGATCACTAATGATAATGATAAACCTGTTGAAGTAAAGCGAATTCCATTGGATCAAGACCAAATTTACTTCAGAATCGATTGCGATTTTACCGGCAAGAACGATGAAGCTAATAACCTTTACACGCTTAATGGGAAAGATGAAGCTAGTTTCTTTTACAGTCTTGATGGAAAAGTTTGGAAACCAATAGGGCAACCTTTGAAGATGAAATACGACATTCCGCATTTTATGGGCTATCGTTTTGCTTTGTTTAATTATGCAACTAAAAACATTGGAGGTTATGCAGACTTTGATTACTTCCATATCAATAACAAGTGATTATAGTACAGCTGATATATATATATAATTAATGGATCTTTTCGGAAATATAAAAATTAGAGGACAACATTACATCTTAGTACTGTTGATACTTACACTGCTTACTTCATTTTGCAAAAAAAAGGAGGATGTTCAGTCTCAGCTCAGCGTTTCTTTACCTGAAGTAAGTGCCTTATATCCATCGTATAATACATCGCCAAAAGCACCAGATCCAACGGGTATGGGCAGTACGGCTGTGCAACTGGCTTCCAAAATGAACTTGGGCATAAACATCGGTAATACAATGGAATCGCCAGGGGGTGAAAGTGGCTGGGGTAATCCCCAGATTACCGAATCGTACGTGAAATTTGTAAAACAGACAGGTTTTAATGCAATACGGATTCCCTGCGCCTGGGACTGGAAACATTTGAGTGATCGATCAAAAGCTACAATTGATCCTGCATGGCTTAACAGGGTAAAAGAAGTGGTTAAATATTGTGTAGATAATGATATATATGTGCTGCTGAATATCCACTGGGACAATGGTTGGCTGGATCACAATATCAACAGCGTTAAGAAAGACTCCGTTAATGCCAAGCAGAAAGCATTATGGGAACAGATTGCTACAACGATGAGGGATTTTGATGAACACCTGATGTTTGCGAGTGCGAACGAACCCCCAGCGGAAAATGCTGAACAGATGGCAATACTAAACGGCTATCACCAAACATTTATTAATGCTGTAAGGTCTACAGGTGGAAAGAACAGTTATAGGGTGCTGGTTGTTCAGGGGCCTGGCACTGATTTCGAAAAAACCAATAATCTGATGAACACCCTTCCAACAGATCAGGTACCTAACCGGATGATGGTTGAAGTGCATAACTATACCCCATCTCAATTTACAATATTGATGGATGGTGATGCCAGCTGGGGTAAAATGTTCTACTACTGGGGAACGGGTCATCATTCGGTTACCGATCCGGGCCGAAATGCAACCTGGGGTGAAGAAAGTGAACTATCAAGATTGTATGCTCTGATGAAAGCCAAGTTTGTCGATAAAGGCATCCCTGTAATCATGGGTGAATATGCAGCTTTTCGGAGAAAAAACCCTAAGTATCTGCCTTCAGACATGGCAAAACACAATGATGCAGTTGACTACTGGACAGCTTACTCAACCCAACAGGCCATTAAATTTGGTCTTAAGCCCTTCTTTTGGGAACAAGGTACTGTTTTAGACCGCAGAAACAATAAAGTTCTTGATCAGCGTATCGTAGATGCGCTGATTACAGGTGCTAAGTAAAGAATGGCAACTGGAGATAAATGCCTATACCTAAAACTATTTGCCCAGTTGTTTTAAACAAATAATTGCTTAATTCTAATCAATATATAAACTTAAAAAACAAATTAACATGAAAAAAATCACATTATTATTTTTTGCGCTACTAACAGGGATGTTAGCAAATGCACAGGAAACGCTGTATTCTGAAAATTTTGAATCAAATGTTACCATCCTTGGTGATGGTCAAATGCATACATTTAAACCATCTACAAAGGCAGGAACATGGAGTGGTAAAATAGATCTAAAAACTGCTGGCGATGCCAATATAAATTTGCGCCAAGGGTGGGGTGAGCAATATAATTTGAAAATAGAATCTAAAGGTGCTGCTGTTACCATACCTGATATCAATGTGGCTGGTTTTACAGATTTAAATCTGTCTTATGATTTTGTTGTTGAAGATTCAGGAGATGCTGTAAAACCAAAAATTGAAGCAAGTGTTGATGGCGGTGCTTCTTGGGTAACGCTACCTACAGTTGCTAGTGGTGGAGGGTGGTATAAAGAAACAAAATTGGTTGCTTTGCCTTCAGGAAATTATAAAACAATAAGCCTTAGAGTAAATCCGAATACGGTTAGTGCTAATGCGATAATGTTTGATAATTTTATAATTACTGGAAAGAAGCAGTAAGCCTGACGACTGAATCGAACCAATCATGTGACAATTCAATTAAGGTTTATCCAATTCCTATTTGTTAACGAATTTAAAGGTGAAGCTGTAAATTCAGATCAACCATTCCGTGTTTCCATTTTTGATGTACCTGGAAGAAAAGTAGAGACAATAAAATCATTGTCTTCAAGCCAATTGACAATAGGATCTTTATTGAAATCAATGATTGTATAAATTACTCAAAATCATTTAAGATGGTTAAAAAATAAATAATTGAATTTTTTGTATGGAGCCAGCGTGAAAATGCTGCTGGCTCCATTTCTTATAAGGTTTATTATTTAAATAGTTCTGATAACGAGAATCTGAAAGCAACGAATAAATACTATTTTTTAATCCACGGTTCTTCATGGATCGTAGATTTTGGTAAATATAAATCTCCCGCCAGATGGAAGTTTAGCTATTGATGGATCGAATGCCTCTATCTCGGGGAGAATAACAATACACACAAATAATGAGAATACAGATACAAGCCTGGTTTATATTTTTTATGCTGTTCTTTTTTATCCAGAATGGGCATGCTCAGATTACGCTGCCAAGAGTGTTTGGAGATAGCATGATTTTACAGCGAGGTATTAAAATTCCCGTTTGGGGAAACTCAGCACCTGGTACACATATCACAGCTGAGCTCGGGAAATCCCGAGCTACAGCAATAGCAGATCATTCAGGGAAATGGAAGCTTCTCTTTCCGGTATTAAAAGCAGGGGGGCCATACGAACTCAAAATTTCTGAAACAGGAAAACCAAATGCCGAAATTAAACTGAAAGGAATCCTTATCGGCGATGTATGGCTGGCTTCCGGGCAATCCAATATGGAATGGTCGGTACAGCAGTCTCAGGATGCTACCAGGGAAATTGCAAATGCCGATTTTTCACAAATACGTTTCCTTCAGGTAGCGCACGACAAAAAAATAACACCACAATCTGATATTCTAGATGGAAAATGGGAGGTTTGTAATCCTTCAAATGTGCAACAGTTCTCTGCTGTAGCCTACTATTTTGCCCGAAAAATACACAAAGATCAACATGTTCCCATTGGCATTATACAAAGCACCTGGGGAGGTACGCCGATAGAATCGTGGACAAGCCGGGAGCAATTGCTGACTTCACCGATTACCCAAGCAAATATAACCGCCAACGATACACTAAGTGAACAAAGTTTTGTAAATGATAGCCTTAATCTGATCCGTTTCTGGGAAATTGTATATCAACCGCAAAATAATACAGATAAAATAATACCGGCAATCAGATATGATGATTCGGGCTGGCCGACAGTAGAAATGCCCCGGCTGATCAAAGATTTTGGTATTGGCCCATATGAAGGGATGGTATGGCTGCGTAAAAAGATAACCTTGCCAGAATCCTTTTTCGGAAAAGATTTAACCCTGCACATAGGGCACCCGGAGATGAACTATTCAATGTATTTTAATGGCGAAGAAATCTGTAAAACCATATGGAACAGTGATCCGAAACAATCCTATACTATTCCTGCTAAATTAATTAGAAAAGGCGAAAATACGATTAGCCTCAGGATAGCAATGTTGTGGGGCGGCGGTGGCTTAAATCCTCCTGCAGAGGGAATTAATATCACTGATGGTGCTGTTAAAGTTTCCTTAGCGGGGAAATGGCGGTACCAAAAAGACCTTGAACCAGGATTGCCCAAAATAAACAATTATCAAAATTATCCCTCATTGCTGTTCAATGCAATGATCAACCCGGTTATTCCTTTTGGCATCAAAGGATTTCTCTGGTACCAGGGCGAAGCCAATGAGGCTGAGGCCTATAACTACCGAAAGTTATTTCCCATGCTGATCAATGATTGGCGAAAACGCTGGCAGCAGGGCGATCTACCATTTCTGTATGTTCAGCTCACAAATTTCAAAAAAACAAAGCCGCTTCCTTCCGAAAGTGAATGGGCCGAACTAAGGGAAGCCCAAACGTTAACATTATCGCAACCCAATACTGGTATGGCCTGCATCATTGATATCGGTGAAGCAGATAATATCCATCCAAAGAACAAACAGGAGGTTGGCCGGCGCCTGGCATTAAATGCCAATAAACTGGTGTACAAACAAAACGTTACAGCATCGGGCCCTTTGTATAAAAGTTACCGGAAAGAAAAAAACCGGATCTACATCAGTTTTGCCAATGATTCAGCTGGCCTTCGAACCAAAGATGCCAAAGAAATAACAGGATTCTCAATAGCGGGTAACGATCAACAGTTTTACTGGGCGAAAGCCACCATAAAGGGAAAATATGTGGTGGTTTATGCTGATCAGGTGCAGGATCCGCAAGTTGTACGTTATGCCTGGGCCGATAATCCGGAATGTAACCTGATAAATTTCGAAGGTCTGCCTGCCATCCCTTTCAGAACAGATAATTGGAAAGGAATTACACAA
This sequence comes from uncultured Pedobacter sp., assembly GCA_946478755.1. Next base: position 4,741 of record CAMLDJ010000035.1, read on the forward strand.
AAATAATAAATGATCAGGCCTAAAATTACAGGTTAATAATACTTTTTACACCTAATAATATGAATAAATTTATAATCACAATTTTTTTGCTGCAGTTTAGCATTTGTGCAACAGCGCAATACCAGGTAGCTCAGAACCCGAAGACCCCGGGCTTCTATACGAATCCAATTTTCGCAGGGGATTATCCCGACCCTAGTATATTACGCGATGGGGATAATTATTACATGGTCCATTCATCTTTCGAATATTATCCAGGTTTATTGATCTGGCATTCAAAAGATCTGATCAACTGGAAACCGGTAACCCACGCCCTGCACAAAAAAGTAGGTTCAGTGTATGCACCTGATCTGGTGAAGTATAAAAATAAGTTTTATATCTATTTCCCAGCAAACGGTACCAATTATGTGGTCACAGCAGATTCGATCGGTGGTAAATGGAGTGAACCGGTTGATTTGAAAATCGGCAATATTGACCCGGGACATATTACAGATGAGCAGGGCAAAAGATATTTATTCTTCAGTGACGGCGGATTTGTGCCTCTGGCTGATGATGGTCTTTCCACCACAGGAAACCAAAAGAGTTCGTACAAAGGTTGGCCCATCCCTAGACACTGGTCTATTGAGTGTTTTTGCCTGGAAGGTCCTAAATTGATAAAAAGGGGAGAATACTACTATATTACTGTGGCCGAAGGCGGAACAGCAGGTCCAATAACCGGGCATATGGTCGTATCAGCACGATCTAAATCCTTATCCGGTCCATGGGAAAATTCTCCCTATAATCCGATTGTAAGAACAACAGAAAAATCTGAAAAATGGAGATCAAAAGGGCATGCTACCATTATTGATGATGTGAAAGGAAACTGGTGGATGGTGTTTCACGCTTATGAAAAAGACTATTACAATAAAGGCCGCCAAACAATGCTTCTGCCTATAGAATGGACAAAAGACGGATGGTACAAAGTACCAACAGGTATAATCGACAGTAAACCGATCAGAAAGCCAGATTTGGGCCCTTCTAAAACCAATTTTAACCTGAGCGACAATTTTGCGGGTAATATATTAAAATCTCAATGGCAATTCTTTGAAGAACTGGATACCAATAGGTTTAAATTGGCCAACAATAGCTTGTCTGTTAAAGCAAAAGGAAATACTATTGGTAATAGTTCTCCCTTATTATGCATCCCCGAAGACCATTCCTACACCGTTGATGTTGAGGTATTAATTGAAGGAAAGGCAACTGCCGGGTTGGCTCTTTTTTATAACAGCACTGCATCGTCCGGTATACTCGCCAACAATGAAGATGTAGTTGCCGATTTGCGTGGCTGGCGAGCCCCGGCTGAAAAAAATGTAGTTAACAACCATGTGTTCCTGCGTCTCAAAAATATAGAAAACACGGTAGATATGTATTACAGTAAAGATGGTATCAAATGGAATAAAATTGAAAACTCTTTTGAGGTATCGGGCATGCACCATAATGTACTTAGCGGATTTTTGAGTTTACGGATCGGCCTTTGTTCAATAGGAGAAGGAAAGGTAACGTTTAAGAATTTTAAATATACCCCAGTAAAATAATAGCCTGTTTAAATTTGATACAATTATTTTACTTACCTATTAGTGTTGTCACACTGAGGGGTAATTTTTTTATAGAAATCAATATAAATTAATGACAGGGGATTTGAACGAATTGATAGGCCGCGAGGAATCGTCATTCCCAACTTGATTGGGAATCGTAATGCAAGCGCTTTAAGATTCCCGCCTGCGCGAGAAGGACGACCATTCTATTGGAGTCTGTCAATGGTAGCAGAGTCGATTGCTTTTAATATATCGAAAAACAGGTCTTCGACTACGCTCTCCATAGGAGTCCTTTGGACAGACTGGCATACTGATAATTTATAATAAAATTTAAACAGGCACTAAAAATTAGAAAAATAATATTAACCTAATTAAAATGAAATATACGCTTACCTTGGTTTTGGCACTTGTTTTTAGTGTTATAAATGCGCAAACAGCCAAAAAAAAATATCATCAATGGGCATCAACACCGCCTCTTGGTTGGAACAGTTGGGATTGTTTTGGAACAACCGTTACCGAACAGCAAGTAAAAGAACAGGCAGATGCGATGGCAAAATACCTTTTGCCAAGCGGATACAACTATCTTACAGTTGATATTCAATGGTATGAGCCTGAATCAAAAGGACATGCTTACGACCCAAACGCGCTACTTACCATGGATGGCTATGGCCGCTTAACGCCAGGTTTGAAAAAATTTCCTTCGGCTGCAGATGGAAAAGGTTTCAAACCTCTTGCAGACTATGTGCACGCCAAAGGACTGAAATTCGGCATTCATATTATGCGCGGAATTCCTCGTCAGGCTGTCGAAAAAAATACACCGGTACTCGGAACAAACGTAAAAGCACAGGATATTGCCATTAAAAGCTCTACCTGTCCATGGAATCCTGATATGTACGGCATTAAGGCTAATAGCCCTGAAGGTCAGGCTTACTATAATTCCATTGTGCAGATGTATGCCGACTGGGGAGTGGATTTTATCAAATGCGACGATATTTCACGTCCTTATGATGATGTACAAAAGGCAGAAATTGAGGCGCTTCGCAAAGCAATAGATAAAACCGGGAGACATATTCTGTTAAGTTTATCTCCGGGAGCAACGCCGGTTAAAATGGGCGATCATGTGATGAATCATGCCAATATGTGGCGTATCACCGACGATTTTTGGGATCGCTGGGGATTGTTGCAAGCGATGTTTGAGCGAATGGACGTGTGGACACCTTTTCGTGGACCTGGCCATTTCCCTGATGCAGATATGCTCCCGATTGGAATTGTTGAATTCAATCGCCCAACCCATTTCACTAAAAACGAACAATATACGCTTATGAGCCTTTGGGCTATTGGTCGTTCGCCACTTATTTTTGGTGGAAATATGACCAAGCTTGACGATTTTACCAAGGAAATGCTCACCAATCCTGAAATGCTCAAAGTAAATCAACAGAGCATAAATAACCGTCAGGTATCACGTGAAAAGAATCTGATCGTGTGGACGGCCGATGTGCCTAATAGCAAAGATAAGTATGTAGCTCTTTTCAACGCGCAAAGCAAAGGAGAGAATCTTGATTTCAACAATGCCGATTATGTAAGTCCAATAATTGCCGGTAAAGGAAGTTCGCAAAAGATAGAAGTATCGGTAAAAGATGGTAAAAAACTTGTTCTCTTTGTGAAAGATGGGGGCAATGGGTTTGATTTAGATCATATTGTTTGGGCAGATCCTGTTCTTCACGGCCCCAAGGGCGATTTAAAACTGACTAACCTCAAATGGCTGAGTGCAACTTCAGGCTGGGGAGATGCAAATGTCAATCGTACCTTAGATAATAAACCAATTATTATAAATAATGAAACACGAGAGGGAATTGGTGCTCATGCAGCGTCTGTGATCGTTTATCAATTGCCAGAAGGTTATGATTCTTTTACAGCAACTGGCTACGTAACACAGGAAAAAGGCTCAGTGACTTTTGGCGTTTTGGTTGATAAAGGAACATTAGATGTTCCCGATAAGGCCAATGTAAAAGTAAACTTTGAAGCTATTAATATAAAAGGCAAAGTAAAAGTGCGCGATTTATGGAATCACAAAGAGCTCGGAACTTTTAATGGGAGCTTTGAGCGTGAATTGCCACAACATGGGGCTGGACTGTATCGGATAACTCCTTTGCGTTAAGATATTAACCTGAACTTGATTAATAACATGCCTTTAAAGATCTTCTTTAGATATTTTAACTCACCGCCGTCACCCTGAATTTATTTCAGGGTCTATCTAGCAGGAAAGATGCTGAAACAAGTTCAGCATGACGATCGAGTTAGGAAAAAGAAACAAAAAATTGATCACAACGGGTAAATGTTAATCGAACTAAGGTTACCAGTTCCCTGCAATGCATTAGGCCGTTTTAAAGCCTTTGTTAATTTACGCAATAACATTGATGAATGCTATAATATTTAATAATACAAATTAATATAACACAACAAAGTGAGGAGCTTCAATTTATACAAAAGACAATATTTTGCAAAACAAATAGTATTGGTATTCGTACTATTTATAAGCTTTTTTTCAGGGTATGCGCAAAATGGCATAGAAAGAAAACAGTTATTTGATTATGACTGGAAATTCTGTTTAGGTGATACGCCAGAAGCTAAAGCAAATGATTTCAATGATTCGGGTTGGCGTAAACTTGATTTACCGCACGATTGGAGTATCGAAGGAAAAACTCATCCTAAAAATGCTACAGGAGGAGGAGGTGGATTTTTTCCGTCAGGGATAGGCTGGTATCGAAAAACCTTTCAGGTGCCTGATAGCTGGAAGGTAAAAAAAACAGCTATTTATTTTGAAGGTATTTATATGAATTCCGAGATTTTTATTAATGGAAAATCGCTGGGTGTTTATCCTTATGGTTACACATCATTCAGTTACGACCTTACACCTTATCTCGATTTTGGAAAAGAGAATGTTATTGCTGTCCGTGTCGACAATTCACAACAGATGAACAGCCGCTGGTACAGTGGCTCTGGTATTTACCGCCATGTATGGTTAAATGTTACCGACCCTGTACACGTTGCACATTGGGGTGTTGACATTTCAACTCCTCAGGTGTCTTCAAAAAAAGCAACTGTACTGGTAAAAACCAAGGTTAAAAATGAAACAGCATCTGCCCAGCAAATTGTTGTAAAAATGCTTCTTTGGAATAAAAATTCTAAAAAAATTGCTAATGGCCAGATGCAAGTCGTACTTCCTGCCAATAGCGAAAAGGAAATCACCCAGACTATACAAGTGTCAGATCCTATGCTCTGGACACCGGAAACACCGAATTTATACCAGGCGCAGGTTCAGGTAGTAAAAGACAAAAAAGTGCTGGACAATACAAAAACCAATTTTGGTATCCGCTCTATAAAATTTACGACCGAAAATGGGTTTCAATTGAATGGAAAAACAGTGAAAATAAACGGCGGTTGTGTGCATCACGATAATGGCTGTTTGGGCGCTGCTGCTTTTCACCGTGCCGAAGAGCGTAAAGTAGAATTGCTTAAAGCCAGTGGTTTCAATGCCGTGAGAACTTCTCACAATCCACCTTCTGAAGCATTTCTCGATGCCTGCGATAGATTAGGCCTGCTCGTAATGGACGAATCTTTCGACTGCTGGAGAATTGGAAAAAATACCAATGATTATGCAAAATATTTCGACCAATGGTGGAAAAAAGATTTGCAGGCAATGATTTTAAGGGATCGAAACCATCCCTCTATCGTGATGTGGAGCATCGGTAATGAAATTGCAGAACGGGGAAAACCTGAAGCTGTTGAAACAGCTAAAATGCTTTTGCAGGAAGTGAAAAAAATAGACATTACAAGACCTGTAATTTCTGCCGTTGTGAATTTAAACAAATGGGAAAACCTGGATTCTTTGATAAACGTACATGATGTTGCCGGCTATAATTACAACCTGCATACTGCTCCAGAAGATCATAAAAGAGTGCCTTCTCGAATCATTGTTCAAACCGAATCCTATCCGAAAGATGCTTTTGCCAATTGGAAACTTGTGCAGGAAAACAATTATGTAATCGGTGATTTTGTTTGGACAGCAATGGATTATCTGGGTGAGTCAGGAATTGGCCGTTGGTATTATTCTGGGGATACCCCTGGTGAACACTGGGAAAATAATTTTTTTCCATGGCATGGTGCTTATTGTGGTGATATCGATCTGACCGGATGGAGAAAACCCATTTCCCATTACCGGAGCATGTTGTACAACGATAACGAAAAACTTTATATGGCCGTGCGTGAACCAGCTCCTGAACCTTTGGAAATCAAAGAAACCTGGTGGTCAGTTTATCCAACCTGGGAAAGCTGGACCTGGCCGGGTTTTGAAGGGAGAACCGTTCAGGTTGAAGTGTATTCCAAATACCCGAAAGTGAGGCTTTACCTGAATAACAAACTGATAGGTGAACAGGCAACTACCATTGGGCAACAGTTTAAGGCTACTTTTGAGGTTCCATATGCTGCGGGTTTGATTAAAGCCGTAGGTGTAGAAGATAATAAAGAAACGGGATCAGTCATCCTCAAAACTGCTGGCGAGGCTGCAAAAATAAAACTAAGGGCAGACCGGAAAGAAATCTTGGCCAACGGGCAGGATTTATCGTACATCACGATCGAGCTAACCGATAAAGAGGGAACAATTCAACCTAATGCGACCAACCGTTTGCATTTCAAAATCGAAGGTGCAGGCGTAATTGCAGGAGTGGATAATGCTGATCTGAAAGATTTTGAACAATACGTGGGCAATATCCGTAAAGCATGGAAAGGTAAAGCTCTAGTTGTGATAAAGAGCAAACATGAAGCTGGCGATATCAAACTAACGGTTACCTCTCCTAATTTACCAGCGGAAACTTTAAGTATCAAAACAGCTGATTATAACCATCAAAAAGGGCATTAATTCAAAAATCAAACGGTTACTGAGTATTTGAATTAATCAATAGATTTTTATAGAAATAAATAAAACGGCCTGGTAGTTAACTGAATCCAATCGGTTTATAAACATCAATTCGATATACAGAGCAGTAGATGATGATACCTGGGATTGCCAAAAGAATAAAATATACTGATAAGCACGGCATATGATAAAAGTTGATAATACTATTAAAATTTTTCTAGCGCTTATTTTGGGTTTTTGGGCGAGCACCTTGTTTGCCCAAACAGGAATGATTAGCGCTCCATCGAGAAATACGACCAGTTTAAACGGTAACTGGAATGTAATCCTGGATCCCACTGGTATTGGCGAGTGGAGGCAGCTATGGCAAGAGAAAAAAACAGAATTAAAAACAGACTTTGTAGAATATTCTTTTGAAGGAGGACCGCAATTAAAAGTGCCAGGCGATTTTAATTCTCAGATGAGTGAACTCACTTTTTTAGAAGGCGTTGTTTGGTATAAAAAGGAGTTTAATTATTCCATTAGCAAAGAAAAAAGGCTTTTCATTTATTTTGGCGCTGTAAATTACCTGGCCGATGTTTACCTGAACGGGGAAAAGATTGGAAGCCACGAAGGAGGTTTTACACCCTTTCAGTTTGAAATAACAACGAAAATAAAAGCGGGAACAAATTCACTGATCGTTAAAGTTGACAACAAGCGCCTAAAAAACGGACTTCCCGGAATAGGATATGATTGGTTAAACTATGGTGGCATAACCAGGGATGTATATCTTATCGAAACTGGTAATACCTATTTTGAGGATTACAGTATTCAGCTTAAAAAGGGGAGCCGGAAGGATGTTTTGGGATGGATTAAGGTAAATGGTGTTAATAAAGTACAAAAGATCAAAATTAAAATTCCAGAGCTTGACCTTGTTTATTTAACAAGATCAGACACTAGCGGCCTGGCCAGGCTTCAATTTTCTTCTGCTTTTAAACTGTGGTCTCCTGATCATCCGAAACTTTACAAAGTGATTATTGAAAGCGAAACCGATACCATTGAAGATGAGATCGGTTTCAGAAATATTGAAGTAAAGGGGAATAAAGTTGTGCTGAATGGTAAAGAGATTTTTTTCAAAGGAATAAATATCCACGAAGAAAACCCATATAAAGGATCAAGGGCCTTCTCAAAAGAAGATGCCACATTGCTGTTGAACCAAGCAAAAGAGCTTGGTTGCAATTTGGTACGGCTTGCACATTATCCGCACAATGAAAACATGGTAAAGCAGGCCGAAAAAATGGGACTAATGGTTTGGAGCGAATTGCCCGTATATCAGCATATTGAATTTTCAGATACTGCGGTTTTATCAAAAATGGATTTGATGCTCAGGGAAATGGTTAGTAGAGACAGGAACCGGTGTAGTGTCGTTATCTGGAGTCTTTCTAACGAAACCTATGACGGTACACCAAACCGTACCAACGCACTCGCCGGATTAACTAAGGTATGTAGAGCACTTGACTCTACCAGATTAATAACGCATGTTACCAACAGTCAGGCTTACAGCAATAATTCTTTTAAAGTACGGGATAGCCTTTACAAGTATGCCGATATCATCGCTGTTAACGAGTATATTGGCTGGTATATTCCCTGGCAAGGTAAGCCCGAAAATACAACCTGGAACGTGGCCTTTCCGGATAAGCCGGTTTTTATTTCCGAATTCGGTGGCGAGGCATTGTTTGGCAACAGGAATGGAGCAGCCGATGAGGCTGCTTCCTGGAGAGAAGAATATCAAAAGAAAATCTATACCGACCAGCTCAAAATGTTTAACACCATTCCTAATCTTTGCGGGGTTGCCCCATGGCTTTTGTTTGATTACCGCTCATTAGGCAGAATGCACCCCGTTTATCAGAAAGGATACAACAGAAAAGGTTTGTTATCGGAAAAGGGTGAAAGAAAAATGGCCTGGTATATTATGGAACAATATTATAAAAGCAAATGAAATCTATAAATATAAGAGAAAACCTATTGCTTTTGAGCTGTTTGATGGCCACCCTCAACGTTTTTGGCCAAAGTAAACAGATCAATCTTTGGGATGGAGAAGCTCCTGGTGCAATGGCCAATACCAATTATAAACAGCAAGTAGATTCAGCAAATAGTTGGATGACTTTTATCACAAAACCCTTACTTGAGATGTACGCTGCCCCGTCGGAAACAGCAAATGGTACAGCAGTAATTATATGCCCGGGAGGTGGTTATTCTGGGCTGGCCATTGCCCACGAAGGAAAGGAAGTTGCCAAGTGGTTAAACAGTCTTGGTGTTACGGCCTTCGTACTGAAATATCGCTTGCCAAACGATGCGACTATGGTTGATAAGGCTACCTGTCCATTACAAGATGGGCAGCAAGCCGTTCGCTTAGTGAGGCGCAACGCTAAAGCGTGGGGGATCAATCCCGGAAAAATCGGGATTATGGGATTTTCGGCAGGTGGACATCTTGCAGCTACAGTATCAACTCATTTCAAAGAAAAGGCCTCGGCAATTACTGATACAATCAGCCTGCGGCCAGACTTTTCGATACTGATTTATCCGGTTATATCTATGCAGGAAAATATTACTCATAAAGGTTCAAAAGTAAATTTATTGGGCGAAAATCCAGCTGCAGAAAGAGTAACCTATTTTTCAAATGAACTACAGGTTAACGATCAAACACCACCTGCGTTTCTGGTACATTCTATGGATGATAAAGCGGTGCCGGTGCAAAACAGTGTTGCATATGCGCTTGCTATGGAGAAAAAGAATGTGGCCTGCGAACTTCATGTTTATCAGTCAGGTGGGCATGGTTACGGACTTGCACATTCTGAAAATACTGAATCATTATGGCCGGAAGCCTGCCGGAAATGGATGGAGATGAGGGGATACATTAAGGAGAAGGGAGCAGAAAAAGGTATTTTTAATAAGGCTACCAAACCAGGGGCTGACGATAAACCTGCGTTTAACGATCCTCCAATGGGTTTCAGAGATAAACGTGACAATATATCTCATGGCATCGTCAGCACTGTTCAATACAGTTCCAAAGCACTGGGTCAATCCCGAGAAATGCTGGTTTATACTCCCCCAGGTTATTCGCCTGCTAAACGCTATCCGGTGATTTATCTCTTGCATGGACTTAATTCAGGTAACGGTCAATGGCCATATTGGGTTCATGCCGATAATATTATCGATAACCTAATAAGCGAGGGTAAAATTAAGCCAATGATAATCGTTTTTCCAAACTGCAATACCAACGTGACTGTAAATAACCCAAAACCAGATGAGCAGGAAGAACGAAAAGGAGGCTATAAAGGTTACGGGATATCTTTCCAAAATGATTTGCTTCATGAAATCATTCCTTTTATTGAATCTCATTATTCAGTTTACACTGACCGCAAACATCGTGCGCTCGCGGGCTTGTCTATGGGTGGTGGTCAATCCTTGAACATAGGCCTCGCACATATTAACACTTTTGCTTATGTGGGTGGATTCTCTTCCGCGCCTAACACCAACCAATTCGGAGGTCTTTCTAATGTTAAACTTTTACCCGATTTGTCGGCTGCAAAACATAAACTTAAAATATTATGGCTGGCTTGTGGTAGTAAAGATGGGCTGTTTAGTGTTAGCCAGCGCGTGCACCAACACCTCAAATCGCAAGGGGTACCACATGTATGGCATGTGGATGCAAATGCTCATGATGATACGGAGTGGGCCAATAACTTATACCTTTTTGTTCAGCATATTTTTAAATAAAGGTGAACTGATTGCCGCCGATGGATAAAACAAGTTACTAATCGTTTGATTCTTTAAAGTAAAAAAATAACAAGCATAAAATTATGAAGAAGTATTTAATTGCATTTATGTTAATTGTGATCTACGGAACTGCCGCGAAATCCCAAAATGCCAATCCATATTTTCCTGAAAAAGACCTGATCACTACCGGAATATACTATTACCCCGAACACTGGAAAGAAAGCCAATGGGAGCGCGATATCAAAAAGATTTCGGATATGGGCTATGAGTTTGTTCACCTTGCCGAATTTGCCTGGTTTAAAATGGAACCTGAAGAAGGACGGTTTGACTTTACCTGGTTAGATAAGGTGGTGGGTTTATGTGTAAAATATAAGCTTAAGGTGGTCATGTGCACGCCATCTGCAACCACACCAGCATGGATGCGGGCTAATTATCCCGAAACCTTTATAATGGATGGGCATTATATCCGGGCTGAACATGGAACAAGGGGGCTGGCTTCGATTGTTAATCCAAAATACCGTTTGTTTGTCGAAAAAATTGTAACCGAGATGGGTAGGCGTTATGGTCAGCATAAAAATGTGACCGGATGGCAGTTGGATAATGAGCCCGATGCGAAGCCAGATTATAGCGTGTCCTCGCAGAAAGCTTTCAGGCAATGGCTAAAAAGCAGGTACAAAACCATTGATGCTTTAAATGATGCCTGGGGTACAGCTTTCTGGAGCCAGTGGTATAACAATTTCGACCAGGTTATGATCCATAACACCAATCTGGTTGGCTGGTGGGGCAACAATCCGCATGCCCTGCTCGATTTTAAGCGTTACTGTGCCGATGCACAGGCCGGATTTCTTGATTTTCAGGCCGGCACCCTGCGTGGCCTCATATCGAAGCAGCAGTATATTACCACTAATTATACCGCGGTTTCTCCCGGTTCCGATCCGGGGCGGACAAAGAAACTGGATTTTGCAGCCTATACTGCCTATCCCAATGGTGGTAGCGACAACATAGGCGAACTGGGATTTAGGATGGGAGATAGCCGGGTTATCCTTTTTGCTTCAGAATATTTTAAGCATGTGGGAGGCGTGTCGGGCGTGATGGAAATTCAGCCCGGTCCTGTAAACTGGGGAAGCTACAACCCGCTTCTTTTGCCCGGAACAGTGCGCATGTGGCTGTACCATACCTTTGCTGCGGGTGGGAAACTTGCCTGTTCTTACCGCTTCAGGCAGATTTTATACAGCGCCGAACAGTACCATTCCGGTGTTATACAAACAGATGGGGTAACACCTTCTCCCGGAGGCGAAGAGTACATTCAGTTTATGAAAGAAATAAAAGAACTGAGGAAGTTGTACAGGCCGGGGGCCAAGGTTCCTGAAAAACTGATGGAACGCTCAACGGCCATTCTTTGGAACCTGGAAAATTACTGGACCATCGACAGGCAGAAACAGACCAACCAGTGGGACACATGGAACTATCCCGTAAAGTTTCTGGAAATGGCAAAATCTTTGGGAGCCCCTGTTGATGTAGTGCCTGAAACTACTGATCTGTCGAAATATAAGGTGGTGATTGTTCCTGCTTACGAAATGGCCGACTCGGCTCTGGTAAAGAAATGGAATGATTATGTAACGCGTGGCGGACATTTGATTATTACCTGCCGTACAGCAACCAAAAACCGCATGGGGCATTTCTGGGAGGGTAAACCGGCAGCGCCAATTTCGGGCCTTATCGGCGCGCAGATTACGGCAACCGATATGCTTTCAGCTTATGCGAAAGGAGACATCCAGATGGGTTCGGAACATTACAAATGGAATAAATGGGGCGATCTGTTGCAGCCCGATCAAAATACCGAAGTTCTTGCAAGGTATGAAAACCAGTTTTATAAAGGAAAGGCAGCTGTTGTAAAGCACAAAATCGGTAAAGGATCGGTAACCTACATAGGTGTAGCCACAGACGATTCGAAGCTGGAAAAGGATTTGTTACGCAACACTTATACCGGAGCAGGGGCAACGACCGAAAATTATCCGCCAGGTGTTTATGTTTATTGGAGGGATGGATTTTATATGGCCGTAAATTATTCTTCTACTGATTATAATATAAATATTCCTGCAAATTCGAAGATTATTGTTGGAGAAAAAACATTGAAACCCGCTGGTGTATTGGTTTGGAGCGAGTAAACGTCGTATTCTGCATATCACGGCAAAGGTTGAAACCCTTTGTTGATTACTTTAAAGTGGCTTGTTTGTCCACTTAATTGATACAACCTGGTTTTAAAATACCTTGAAAATTTTACATTTTTTAAAAGATATCAGGATTTAAACGTAGTTTAGCTAATACTTAATTCTTATCAACTATAACCATTAAAGCTACTTTAATCATTGAGGGGTTCTCAGGAATGATTTCTGTATTATAATAAAATATATGTATCGGCTTTTAGCTTTAATCAGCGCACTCATACTGTGTAATTCTCTTTTTGCGCAGGAAAATGTGTATCAATTTCCCCACCTTGATATTGCTAACGGCTTATCAGACAATCAGGTAAATGCAATATATAAAGACCGTAAAGGATTTATGTGGTTTGGTACCATGGCCGGCCTTAACCGTTATGACGGGCATGAATTCAAAGTATTTAAGCATAGTTCAAAAGATAGTACCAGCATACCAGAAGGGTATATCGTAGATATATTTGAAGGCCCTGAGAAACAGTTGTGGATTACCTCTAATAGCGGTTTCAGTATTTACAATCCATCAACTGAAAAGTTTGAGCGCTTTCAGGACAAACACTTTAAAAAATATAAAATTCCCAGCGGCTACCTTAAGAAGATAAAAGGCAACAATAGCGGCATGGTCTATTTCCACGTCGAAAACCTCGGTATTTTTTGCTATGATTCGAAAAGTGGTAAAACCATTGCATATACTCATAAGAACGACTTATCAAATTCTTTATACAACGATCAGATAAGTGATTTTATAGATGATGAAAAAGGTAATTTATGGGTTAGCTATACCAGCGGCGTTCTTGATAAGTTTAACTTAAAGAACCACAGGGTAACAAATAGGTACTTTGCAGTAAACAAGCGTTTTGGTAAACAGGTAAATTCCTTCAATCTCAATCATGATTCGCAGGGAAATATTTTTATTTACAGTAGGAGTAACCCATTCGGTTTATATTATCTTAATGTGGTAAGTGATCAGTTTAGTTATTTTGGGAAAAAGCAAGATCATTCTGGACTAAGTTCGAACAATGTAAGCCAGGTAATCGAGGGCGATGATGGAAATATCTGGATAGGGACCGATCATGGCGGAATTAATATTTTAGATAAACATACTTACCGATTAACCTATGTTTTAAACAAAAAAGATGACGCAAGAGGATTAAGTGATAACAGCATAGCTGCTTTGTACAAGGACAATAATGGTATAGTCTGGATCGGAACATATAAGAAAGGGATCTGTTATTATCACAAAAGCATATATAAGTTTCCCCGAAATCAGTATTTAACTGGCAAAAAACCAATAAATAAGGATGTTAATTCATTTGCAGAGGATAATAAAGGGAATTTGTGGATCGGAACAAACGGAGACGGCTTATTGTATTTAAACAGAAGTACGGGCGAGATCAAAACATACCGAAATAATCCAGCGAGCAGTAATTCTTTGAGTAGTGATATTGTGGTAAGCCTTAAGCTTGATCGTTCGGGCGTTTTGTGGATCGGGACTTATTTAGGTGGACTTGATTCTTTTGACGGACAGAAATTCACGAATTTTAGGCATACAGCAGACCCTTCCAGTATTTCAGATAACCGTATTTATGATATATTGGAAGATTCTGCCAACAGGTTATGGGTGGGCACCTTAAACGGGGGGCTGGATTTGCTTGACCGGAGCACCGGAAAATTTAAACACTTTAATCCATCAGTCAAAAACACGATAAATGCTTATGTCGTTTCTAGTTTGTACGAAGATAAAAAGAAAAATATCTGGATCGGTACCACAGCAGGGCTGAGTATCCTTGATGCCAAAACCGCTAAGTTTAGCTATTTAAAAAACAACAGAAGGGATACGAACTCCTTGGTACAGGATGTTGTAAACTCGATTATTGAGGATAGCAGAGGATGGATGTGGATAGGCACAAGGGAAGGGATAAGCATATATAATCCCTCAACCGGAAAGTTTAATAATTTAAGCGAAGATGTTGGGTTGCCAGAAAATACCGTATTTGAGCTTATTGAAGATGAAGATCACAACATCTGGTACAGTTCCCGCAAAGGGCTTTACAAGATTTCTGTAATTGCTCAAGGGGAAACCTATAAATTCAGGTACAGTAAATACAACAAATCAGACGGGCTGCAGAGTACGCAGTTTAATGTTAATGCTGCTTACAAAACAAAAGCAGGCGAACTGATTTTTGGAGGGCCGAACGGTTTTAATATTTTCAGGGCTGGGCAGATCAAAAATACGGGGTTCCCCTCGGTATTGGTAATGACAGATTTAGAAATGTTTTACCATAAAGTAAACGTTGGTGAAAGTATAAATGGACATATTATTCTGCCCGAGACAATAGCAGAGCTTAAGAATTTAACACTTACTTATAAGGAAAATATTTTTTCGGTCCAGTTTGCGCTGCTCAATTATTTTAATCCCCACAAAGTAATTTACAAGTACAATCTGGAAGGATTCGATAAACGTTGGCTTACGGTTCCGTCGGAAATACGTAAAGCTACTTTTACAAATCTTGATCCGGGAAAATATATACTTAATGTAAAGGCCTTTAATGAAAACGATTCGTCACTCCTGGCCGAATCGCAACTGAAAATTACCATTCTGCCTCCTTTCTGGCGTACAACATGGGCATATATCCTGTATGTTTTGGCCTTTGGCTGCCTGTTGTTGTTTATACGGAGCAGGGGCATCAAAAAGTTAAGACGGGAGTTCGCTTTGGTACAGGAAAGAATCCAGGCCCGGCAATTACGTGAGCAAGACCGTAAGGAGGCTGAAAGGTTACGGGAACTTGACCTGTTAAAAATTAAATTTTTAACCAACCTGAGTCACGAGTTCAGGACACCTATTTCCCTGATCCTGGCTCCTGTAGACAAACTTTTGATCGAATCCAAAGAGAAGGAAAGGCATGGTCAGCTGGCCATGATAAAAAGAAATGCACGGCGGTTGTTAAACCTGGTAAACCAACTGCTCGATTTCCGTAAAATGGAAGAGCAGGAGCTACGGTTAAATAATAGCGATGGCGAAATTGTTTCCTTCATTAAAGATGCAACAGATTCTTTTTACGATCTGGCAGAACGGAAGCAGATCAAACTTACTTTTAAAAGTACCATAGAAAATCTATATGTATCATATGATCAGGATAAAATAGAGCGGATATTATTCAATTTACTTTCGAATGCATTCAAATTTACACCCACAGGGGGAACAGTAGGTGTTGAGCTACAAATACTGGATGGTAAACCAGCAGATGGAAGGGTTTTATTGGAGTTAAAAGTGATGGACTCGGGGATTGGTATTCCAAAGGATAAACAGGAAAAAATATTCGAACGGTTTTTCCAAAGTGAAACTTCTTCTTCCATTCTTAATCAGGGTTCAGGAATAGGCCTTTCCATCACCAAAGAGTTCGTCAAAATGCAAGGTGGCGAAATAGTAGTTGAAAGTGAGCCTGGTTTGGGGAGTTGTTTTACATTATACCTAAATCTTGTACCCGTTGCAATTTCAGGGCAGGAGCAAAAACATCTTGAGGATGCGGATGTGCCAGATGCCGGACCAGATAAAAAAGATGTAGAGAAAGAATCTTCCGACAAGCGCCTCCGCGTAAAAAATGCCCCTCTTATTCTGTTGGTTGAGGATAATGAGGATTTTAGGTTTTACCTTAAAGATAACCTGAGGGTTTTTTATAAAATCGAAGAGGCCTCAAATGGCAAGGAAGGCTGGCAAAAGGCGCTTGCACTACATCCAGATCTGATCGTTTCCGATATCAGTATGCCTGAAATGAATGGCAATGAGCTTTGTGGGAAACTAAAATCAGACGAAAGGACAAAACATATACCGATTATTCTTTTAACGGCTTTAACAGGTGAAGAAGAACAGCTAAAAGGGTTAGAAATAGGAGCGAACGATTACATGACCAAACCCTTTAATTTTGAGATTTTACATTCCAAAATCAAGAACCTGCTCACGCTGCATCAAACCTTTAAAAAAACTTATTCCAGACAGGTGAGTATGGCTTCGCCAGAAATGGAGATCGAATCTGATGATGTGAAATTCCTGAACACCGCATTACTTTACATTGAAGACAATCTCCATAAGCCTCAATTATCAGTGGAAGATCTGAGCAAACATATGGTGATCAGTAGGGTATCCTTATACAGAAAGTGTTTACGGGTTACCGGTAAAACCCCTGTTGATTTTATCAGGTCTGTTAAGCTCGAAAAAGCGGCGGTTTTATTGGAGAAAAGTAGTAAAACCATTTCTGAAATCTGTTACATGGTCGGTTTTAGTACCCCTAACTATTTTGCAAAGGCATTCAGGGAAAAATACCAGGTACTTCCTTCAGAATATAGAACAAAAAAAAAGGATTCGGATTAAAAACAGCTCCTGGTGCCTTTCTAACAAGATAAATTATTTATGCTATTGAATTAAATAAAAACACAGCTGTGTTGCTGCTCAATATTATTAAGTTAATTCATTAGGTATAAGCAAAATAATTTACCACGACTTGTCCCGATTTTCGGGAGATAGAAAGGATGTACACAGATATGAAAATCTGTGTTTATCTGTGTGCATCTGTGGTTAAAAGCCCCTTAATCTAACGCCATTAGTTTTGCGACTTGAGTAATATTATTCTTGATGCGCACTAAATGACCCGATAATAATCGTTGTTTTAACGTTTATTATTTATATTTGTGAAAGACCAAATATACACGCATGAAAAGAATAACATCAGTATTGATTTTACTTTGTTCAATGTTCACAATTGATCAAACTTACGCACAGCAGAATTTTAAGAGTTGGGCGAAGACTCCTCCAATGGGCTGGAATAGCTGGGACTGTTACGGCTCTTCTGTTACAGAAGCTGAAGTAAAAGCCAATACAGATTACATGGCTTCCAAATTGAAATCTTTCGGATGGGAATATATCGTTGTAGATATCCGCTGGTTTGTGGAAAATGATAAAGCAGGGGGATATAACCAAACGGATCCAAAATATGTAATTGATAAATTTGGCCGTTATCTACCTGCCTTGAACCGTTTTCCGTCAGCAGCAGACGGACAGGGCTTTAAAAACCTGGCAAAATATATACATGCTAAGGGATTAAAATTTGGTATTCATATTATGCGTGGCATTCCTACGCTTGCCGTTAAAGAAAAGATGCCAATTAAGAGTACAAAATACACTGCCGATCAGATCTATAGCACTGCTTTGCAATGTAAATGGCTTACTGATAATTATACTATAGATGCTACAAAACCCGGTGCTCAGGAATATTATGATTCAATAATGGAACTCTACGCCAGTTGGGGTGTCGACTTTATTAAAGTAGATGATCTTTCCCGTCCTTATCATCAGGGAGAAATAGAGCTCATCAGAAAAGCAATTGATAAAACAGGTCGCCCGATAGTGCTAAGCACCTCCCCAGGCGAAACGCCGATAGAAAAAGCAGGGCATGTTCAGCAACATGCAAATATGTGGAGAATGGTGGATGATGTATGGGATACCTGGCCACATATTACCCACCTGATTAATATTGCCCAACCATGGGCACCGTATATTAAACCTGGCACATGGCCTGATTGCGATATGATTCCTTTGGGTAGAATTTCCATTCGTGGAGAAAGGGGCGGCGACCGTGCGAGCAGATTGACCAAGGATGAGCAGCAAGTGCTGATGACTTTCTTCACCATATTCCGCTCGCCCTTGATGTTTGGTGGTGATATGCCTAGCCTAGACCCCTTTACCACTTCACTGCTTACCAATAAAGCTGTGCTTAAAATGCATAGAGAAAGTACGGATGTGAAATTTCTCTTTAACGATCGCAAGAAAGTTGCGGTAACATCAACGAATGCTAAAACGGGGCAACACTATCTCGCCCTGTTTAATCTTTCTGATGAACCAGACCCAATGGAGATTTCTGTAAAACCTTCAGATTTAGGGATAGCTAAAGTAGCTAAAGTTACAGATAGCTGGACAGGGAAAGTTGTTCAGAATGATGGAAAACAAATAACCGTAAATCTTAAACCACATAGCTGCGTTTTGTATGAAATTAAGTAAGCTATTTATAGTGCTGGTGTTTCTGCTGTTTAGCAAAAACTCATTTGCATCAGAACCAACGCAGCATGCTGCCACTGATTCTGTTTACCTGTTTTCATACGGGACTGATGGATTACGGTTTGCATGGAGCGATGACAGAAATAATTGGACACCTGTTGGAACGGGACAGGTTTACCTCCGCTCGGACTTTGGCCGCTGGGGATCAGATAAAAAAATGTTTGCTCCGTATGTGATTCTGGGGCGCGGGGGAGTTTGGCAATGCGTCTGGAGCTTAAATGATCGGGTAAGGCAGTTTGCCCATGCTCAATCAAGAAATCTGATTGACTGGGGGCCGCAAGGTTATCCCTTTTTTGAAAAAGGTAAGAATATCCTTCGTCCTGTGATTAGTTACCATAAGGACCTGGACATTTATCAGATTATATACACGGATAGCGAGGGCACCTATTTTCAGACAGAAACAAAAGACTTCAAAACCTATAGTCCAGCAAAGGAGGTACCCCTCACTGCCTATAAAAGCAATACCATCACCACTACCATTCAAAACAATACGGTAAGCGGACAGCTACACCGTGTTAAATGGGCAGTGGTTGAAGCGTTGAATAAAACTGCGGAGCTCAGGAATTTCAAGGCGCGGCAAGATGCGGAGACAACCAAAGAAGATCCGGTACGTTTTGCAAACTTAACAAAGCCGGAACTGCATATTTCGGCCGAGCCTGAAAAAGCTAAAGCGATCAGTAAGCTGTTAACAGGAATATTTTTCGAAGATATCAACTATGCAGCAGATGGGGGGCTTTATGGCGAACTGATTCAAAATCGTGACTTTGAATATCAGCCATCAGATAAAGAAAACCATGATACAAAATGGAACAGCAACCATTCCTGGACATTCAAAGGCAAAGAAGGGGATTTTGCAATTCGAACAGAACAGCCACTACATCCGAATAACCCACATTACGCGGCACTGAATTTAACGGTTGATGGTAGTTCATTATCGAATGCTGGTTATGACGGAATTGCAATAAAAAAGGGGGAAAATTACCTGTTCTCCAGTTTTGTCCGTGTTGCGGAAGGAAAGAAGTCGTTCGAAGTAAGGCTTGTTAGTGAAAAATATGGCTTGCTTTCGAAAGGATTGATCAGTTGCAGTTCAAAATTCTGGAAGGAAATAAAGATAACACTCAAATCATCGGCTTCAGCCTCGGATGTTAGCTTGCAATTGTGGCCATTACAAAAGGGTCGTATCGATCTAGACATGGTTTCACTATTTCCCCAAAATACCTTCAAAAATCGCCGAAATGGCCTTAGAGCAGATCTCGCAGATACAATTGCAGCGATAAAACCGCGTTTTGTTCGTTTCCCAGGTGGATGTGTGGCCCATGGAGATGGGATCCATAACATTTACAGATGGAAAAATACAATCGGGGCCTTACAGGCCCGGGTTCCTGATCGCAATTTGTGGGGCTATCACCAGAGTATGGGGCTGGGATACTTTGAGTACCTTCAGTTTTGTGAAGATATCGGCGCAACTCCAGTGCCTGTTATTGCCGCTGGAGTGCCCTGCCAAAACTCAGGAGCCAATGGTGGCGGGCAACAGGGTGGAATCCCGATGGCAGATATGCCTGCATATATTCAGGATATCATCGATCTGGTTGAATACTGTAATGGAGCGGCAAATACAAAATGGGGGAAGCAGCGTGCAGCAGCAGGACATCCGAAACCGTTTAATTTAAAGTATATCGGTATTGGCAATGAAGACCAGATAACAGACGTCTTTCGTGAGCGTTTCGCCATGATCTATAAAGCACTTAAAAAAGCGCATCCTGAAATAACCATTATTGGAACTTCAGGACCATTTTTTGAAGGAACAGATTATGAGGAAGGTTGGGCCCTTGCCAACGAAATGAAGGTTGACATGATAGATGAACATTATTATCGTCCACCAGGCTGGTTTATAAACAATCAGGATTTTTATGACAAATATGACCGCAGTAAATCAAAAGTTTATCTGGGAGAGTATGCGGCTAGCCTCCCAGGGGGAAATAGGACAAACCTGGAAACCGCTTTAGCTGAGGCGCTATACCTCACCTCCCTGGAGCGCAATGGAGATGTGGTATCTATGGCCTCTTATGCGCCATTGTTGGCAAAGGAAAAACATACGCAGTGGAATCCTGATCTGATCTATTTTAATAATACAGAAGTTAAACCCACCATTGGATATTATGTGCAACAGCTTTACGGTCAAAACGTAGGAGATGAATTCATTCCTGCTCGGGTTGATTTTTCGCTGAAGAGAGAAGATGCAATTAAACGGGTGGCATACTCAATTACCCGTGACCAAAAAACAGGAAAATTATTCATCAAAATTGTAAATATGCTTCCAGTCGCAGTTAAGGCTCATATTGATCTGTCCAAGTTAAGTTCAGTGAGCAAACAAGTAATTAAAAAAGAAATATCTGGTCTTCCGGGTGATTACAAAATCCAACCTATAAAAACAGCTATGGATTTTTCGAATCTTAAATCTCTCGAACTGAAACCTTATTCCTTTACCGTATTTGAACTGTAAACCAAATGAAAGCACTCGTCATCTGATAGCTATCGGATGACGAGAAGGCTTTTTTAACCGAAAGAAGGTTCCGACCTTTCAGGAAAGCAATCTTACAACTATCGCTACTAGCGGGAAAGACGACCGATTATAGCGACCGCCTTAAACCCCCTATCCGCCTATCGGCATCTTTACCATGAAAGGGAAAGGGCTAAAAAAACAAATTACAGCACCCTGCAATATTCCCCATGCTATCCGGCATAGCAGATTTTCGCAGGAAAAAGCACGGAAATCTGGGCACTTCCTATGATTAACCCACGGTCCAAGGCAGGATCAAGCGGGAGCGGTGGGACAGGTAAGGGTAAGAGCCTCGATGCTGCCGCAATTAAGATTTCAGTAGGTTTTTTACAAGAATTGCGCAGCAATCTTTTATACCTATAAAAAGCAATATGATCACATAAAAAACGATGCAAGCCTTTCAGTTATGCCTTTGTGTTGGTTGTTTTTAACGGCAGGCATGCTTTCGCTGCGCTCAGGTTTGTTTCTTTATCATCAAGGATAAAAGAAAGAGCCCCTTCGGCGGCGGTGAGCCGAGGCAAGACCGAGCCTAAGGCAAAGATGGCGACCGATTTAAGATCCCCGCCTGCGCGGGAAAGACGACCGCTCTATTGGAATCTGCCATTGGTAGAGATCAGTTTTTAGCCAAAAACAAAGGAGTTGGATGATAGGTTTTGGCGGTTCGTCATTCCCAACTTGATTGGGAATCGTAATGCAAGCGCTTTAAGATTCCCGCCTGCGCGAGAATGACGAACACTCTATTGGAGTCTGTAATGGTAGAAGTTTGTACTTAGCCAAAAACCAAAGGAGATGACGCCGTTTTTAAAATATGTCATTCGTAGATTGTTCCACAGGCCTGCATCTGTTTGGGTTTGCAATAAAAAGCGCTCAAGTTAAGTGCTCAGCAGTTTTACGGATCAGGATAAAAATCGGATGCAAATGTTTCCAATTCAAATGATATTATTTAGCAAAAAAGGATTTTTAGCACTCAATACAACGCTTGTGTAACATTTTTTGCGGAAATTGAAAGATCTGATCTATTCCAAATGGTATCCTTTGGCCTAATTTTGAAGCTAATAACCAATTATCCATAAGAAGCTTATCCAGGCCTCTTACTAATTATGAGAAATGCAAAGAAAAGGAGTAAGGTGGCATGCACACAAAAGGCTAAAATTTTCCGGTAATGGTACAGCTCCATCGGGTTATGGTTAAATCCGATAATGGCCAAGCCAGAGAAACGAAGACTGTTGAGATGGACGTAAAAGTTGCTGATTTAGCTTTCCATGACGAGGGGAAAAAGGGCTGGAACATCGAGGCAGGAGACTTCATGCTTCAACTGGGGAACTCTCCAGGCCATATTTCTCAAAAGCCGAAGATCGCTGTTAAATAGTGCGCGGCGATAAAAGGAAAGAAACGGGTATACTATTGATAAGCTATGAACCGGTCAGTAGCCCAATTTTAAAAATAATGCGAAACCAACACACTTAATTAACCAAATATTATACAGATAAGCATGAATTTATATTCTTATTTTTTCATTGCCTGTGCATCGGCCTTTTGTTTGACGGGCGGGTCGGCTATTGCACAGGAGACCAAAGTCGAGCCAATAATCATTAAGGCTGAACGCAATATCCTGCTCAGGAGCTTTATTGATCTTAATGGTAATAAACGGGTTACGCATGCCATCAGCATAGGTAGTCCGTTGCAAGTGCATTATACCTACGATGCCGACAATGGCCAATTGGTACTATTGTGGAAAGGAGGATTTCTGGATGCGACACCAATGTGGCATGATAGGGGTGATGGTTCTTCGCGGCCACTCGGAACAGCAATCCAGGTTGGCGATGCCATACCCCAGATTCAACGGTTAGCAACACTACAAAGTGAGTTTAAAAAAGATACGGTCGGGTCGGGCTTCAAACCGAAGGGCTATACACTTGATGCATCAGGACTGCCAGTGTTTAAATACTTTACATACGGATTGAGTGTTAAAGATGCGACTAAGGTGATTGATGGTGGCCAGGGCATTCGGCGTGAAATTGAGTCAGAAGGAAGTGCCAATGACTTATACCTGTGTCTCGCCAAAGCAAACGTCATCGAACAGAAAGATGGTAAATATGTTATTGCTGATAAAGCTTATTCCATTACGGTTGAGGATGGGACGGCATTGAAACCTGTAGTCAGAACCATACAGGGAACTCAGGAACTTCTGGTTCCATTCCAAGGTAAGATCATTTACTCCATTCTTTTTAACAAATAGCCAGATGAATATTTATTTCAATTATTATAAAAACGGTATTTCGTGCCTGTTGACAATGACATTTATATTGATGTCAATAAGCTGCTTTGCTCAGGCAGAATCTCCAAAGGAAGATGATTATTTTAAGATCATGAAAGTACCCGCTCCCGAAGGAGCAATCCTCGAAGTGGGCGGACTCTGTACATTTCCTAACGGCGATCTGGGTGTCACCACCAGGAGGGGGGATGTTTTCATTGTGAAAAATCCGTCTTCACTGAAACCAACATTTCAAAAGTTTGCTTCGGGCCTTCATGAAGTGCTTGGACTTGCCTATAAAGACGGATCACTGTATTGTGTTCAGCGAGGTGAACTTACTAAAATGACAGATACAGACAACGATGGAGTGGCCGATGATTTTGAAACCATATACGCTTGGCCATTGTCAGGAAATTACCATGAGTATAGTTTTGGCCCTAAGCTAGCTGCCGATGGATCTTTTTTTGTAACCCTGAATCTTGGATTTCCGCCAACCTGGTGGAACCCGACAAGTATGGTTCCATGGAGGGGCTGGGCACTCCATATTTTTGAAGATGGAAGAGTAGAGCCTTGGGCTGCAGGTATGCGCTCGCCTTGCGGAATTAGTATGATTGATGATCAGCTTTTTTATACTGATAATCAAGGCGATTGGGTTGGCTCTGGAAGTATCATGCAAGTAAAAAAAGGCGCATTTATGGGGCATCCAGCCAGCTTGGTGTGGGCTAATCTGCCACAGTCTCCAATAAAATTGACCACAGAACAGTTCTTTGCCAAGAATGAGACAAAGATGATTTACGACAGCAAGGGAAACAGTGTAAAGCCAGAGAACGATGTGAATGCAAAAGTGGTAACCGAGATGGATATGAAGAAGAACTTTCCAGAATTGCAAATACCCGCGGTGTGGCTGCCTCACGGAATTCTGGGTATTTCAAATTCTGAGATAGTAAAAATTCCTCAAGGCTCCTTTGGTCCTTTCGCTGGCCAGCTTTTGGTGGGTGACCAGGGACAGAGTATGGTAAGCCGTGTGTTTATGGAAAAGATAAACGGAGAATATCAGGGGGCCGCATGGCCTTTCAGAAGTGGATTTCAGTCGGGTATCGTGCGTTTGACCTGGGGGAAGGATGGATCATTGTTCGCCGGCGAGACCAACAGAGGATGGGGTTCGGCCGGCGAGGCCACAGAGGGGATCCAGCGACTGGTTTGGAACAACAAAATCCCTTTTGAAATGCGCAGCATCAAAGCTATGCCTGATGGGTTTGAAATAGAGTTCACCAAACCTGTTGATAAGAAATATGCCTTAGATCTTGCCTCTTATTCAGTGGAAAGCTTTATTTATAAATACCATAGTGTGTATGGAAGTCCGCCGGTAAATAGCCAAAAGTGCAATGTAAAGGGCGTTCGCGTTTCAGCTGATGGCCTCACTGCCAGAATTATTGTAGCCGGCCTGCGCAAAGGATACATTCATAGCATTACTTTGGATGGTATCCGATCACAAGAGAACTACTATAGTCTGGTACATCCAACAGCATATTATACTTTAAATAATATCCCGGAAGGGAAAGCACTTAGCCTTGCAGGAATAAGTACCAAAAATTCGGCCTTAACTAAAACGCTGCCTTCGGCACAAAGCAAAAAGTCTTCATCAGGTGGGAAAACATCAGTAGTAAAAATTCCGACTTACGATCAGGTGAAAGGGCTTCTGGTTAAAAATACCTGCCTGGCCTGCCACAATACAGATAAGCGACAAGTTGGCCCCTCTTTTAAAGAGATTTCCACCAAAAAGTATACGGTCGGGGAACTAATAAGCCTGATTTATACGCCTAAACCGGAGCATTGGCCAGGTTATTCCACGCCGATGCCGCCAATGACCAATGTTCCAAAAGATGAGGTTACAAAAATTGCGGCCTGGATCAAATCATTAAATAAATAATACTTCAATAGCTAAAGAAAATCAATCAATAATATGAAACGATCAATATTAATTTTTGGGATACTCGTAATAAATGCGCTGCTCGTTCAGGCACAGCAACCTGCTAAGCCAGAAGATACGGAAGTATGGGCCCCGGTACCTGCAAAGGTAAGTCCGGCTAAGGTGTATGGAGGAGCGCCTTCAGATGCCATATTTCTTTTTAACGGGAAAGATCTGGATCAGTGGGTAAACTCCGGCGATGCTGCTTCAGCAAAAAAATGGAAGTTAGCTGATGGGATTATGACAGTAGATAAGTCAGCGGGCGATCTCCAGACAAAAGAGAAGTTTATGGATTTTCAGCTTCACATTGAATATAGGATTCCAGAAAATATAAGCGGAAGTGGCCAGGGCCGAGGTAACAGCGGTATTTTTCTGGCTGCTCTTCCCTGGGGTGCTGGCGGATATGAGTTGCAGGTGCTGGACAATTACGACAATAAAACCTACGTAAACGGGCAGGCTGGTAGTCTCTACAAACAATCGCCACCGATGGTAAATGCCTGTTTAAAGCCAGGAGAGTGGCAGACCTATGATATCGCCTGGAAAGCTCCCCGTTTTAACGAAGACGGTTCTGTAAAGTCACCAGCTGTAGCGACAGTTTTTCACAATGGTATTCTCGTGCAGAATGCCACCATACTAAAAGGGGATACCCCTTATATTGGCCAGCCAACCTACAGAAAACATGATGCCTCACCAATTAAATTACAGAGTCATGGAGATAAAAGTGAACCGATCAGCTATCGCAATATCTGGTTAAGGAAATTGTAGCAAGTAAATTGCCCCTCTGCTGATCGATTTTTTAATAGAAACCAATTATATACCTATATGAGAACAGTAAATTATCTTTTCGGCATCGTAGTCATCCCTATGTCTACGAGGTTCCACAAGCAAGAATCCGGAAGTCTGGCTGGGAAACAGTCTCTTGTAAAAGCAGTGAATGCTGGTTACCCAGGCATATGTCGATCTGGTTAAAAAAAACGGTTTAACGCCATTCGAATTCCTTGCTCCTGGGATCAATATATGGCCAACCGCACTACAGCAGCGCTTCAACATGAAATTAAAAGAAATCAGGTTTTTGACAATACGTAAGTTGAAATAAATTTTCAAAAGACTGATAGTAAAAAAAAAGCCTTCAACAATCTGAGGGTTGTGAAAAATAAATTAAAATCTAACCAAAATGAAAAACATTATAAATATAAAAAATAGAAGTCAGGGTATACTTTTAGGTTTCCTGATCGTTATCGCTTCATTCTCCTCATCATGTAAGAAGTCGGAGACTGCAGCAGAGCTGGAAGTTTCTCCATTGGATATTAAAAAGATTACACAAATAAGTAATTTATATCCAACATATAATTTATCGCCAAAAGCACCCGATGCAACCGGTATGAGTAGTACAGCTGTACAACTGGCGGCAAAAATGCATTTGGGAATAAATTTTGGCAATACCATGGAAT
>CAMLDJ010000036.1 GCA_946478755.1 uncultured Pedobacter sp.
GAACAGGTGGTCAGTTTAAACCGAAACGGGGTGGTCAATTTCAGCGAAATCTCCATTCTTCAGATCGTTGCATTGGTGTATCGTATGTTTTTAGAGAGAAAAGTTTCATTTCTGAAAGGCAGTTTCCTTTTTTCTGTTGGAGTTTAACGTAAATTGGATCTATATTTTCACTAATACCATACATTGAGCTAAAACAATAGAGTGATTCGAGAAGAATACCATCTTCATTAACTTTCTTTGCTGAAAATTCTTGGATTGGATTTTTGTTGACCCAAATTTCCTTAAGATTTTTAATGTCCAAATTTCCAGGGAAACTAGAAAAAGCATTGTTCGCTATATTTAAAGACCGAAGATTATTTAAGGTATTGATTTCGGAAGTGAGTTCCATTATTTCGTTTCCAGCAATGGAGAGTTTTTTTAATTTCTGTAATCCAGCTATTTGTTTCGGTATATTTTTTAACTTATTGTTATTGATTATTAAGACTTCTAAATTCTTGCACAAGAAAAATTTAGCCATTAACATGCTTATATTGTTGTTGGAAAGATCAATGTTCTTTAAATTTTTAAGCTTAGAGATTTCAGGTGGAATATTCTTAATTGAATTGTGGCTCAAGTTCAATTTCTTGAGATTTTTGCACTTAAATATTTCCGCAGGTATTTCGGTTAACCCTTGGTTTGATAAATCTAGCTTAGAAGCGAGGAGAGGTATTTTCATAAATGTTAATCAGGCTACTAATATAAGTTATTTATGTATTTTTGTCATTCTTGCGGAGGACAAGACAAAAAATATTAGGAAACGCCGTCAAATGACACTTTTTCTAGTATTGGAAAAATTATTTGTGTCTAAACAAAAAATGACTCTCCCTAGTTACACAGTAGAAAGAAATTTTCTATGGATATTATAAGGAAATAATATCAGCTCCTATTCCAAGGCCGGAGAGGCATGGATTGGATAGACTCAAAATGCTAAGGCACCCTCACTAAAAAGGCCACCCTCTAAGCCGAGCAATCACTTAGAGGGTTTGTTATTTCTTCTCAATTTTCTTACTTTTGGTGTGCTTACGGAGGATAGGCTTGGATATTGGAGACCATTTTTTGTAATATTAAGAGTCGGTATGCAGAAAACCTCTTAGATTCTCAATTATCTACCTATTAATTTTGTTCTACGAAGCTGGTAAACAACGTTACCTGAAATAATAGTAACTTAATTTGGCGGCGATCACCACGGTACCCTCACTTTTAAAGATCTTGACCTTCATTGCCTCTAACTAATCAACGGCATGGAGTTTTTTTTATGCGAAACCGAAATCTATTTCTAATTAAATTTTGACGATAATGTAGTAAATTATTGTAAAGTAATTACCATATTGAGAATAGCTAAGGCACTTGAAATAAGTGCTAAGGAATTATTTAACGGTTTGCAAGAATAATTGAATTTCAATATTATTAAGTATTGTATCTTTTTTGTTACAATAAGTCAAGTCCGTAACGGTAACCATATTTTTGCACCAAACTCAACGCTCTTCGTCACTCAAAATGAAACATTTACGGACATAGCTCGTTGTATATTTATAAAATGATGACTAAAGTTCAAATAACTGATTTAGCTAGCTTCTTTGTTTTGCACTGCAATAGCAACGAAATTGAAATAAATCACTTCAAGCTTCAAAAACTTCTTTACTATTCTCAAGCTTGGCATTTCGTATACTTTGACAAAAACTCCTTATTTGACGATTTGCCGGAAGCGTGGGTGAATGGACCTGTTTATAGAACTGTATATGATCAATGGCGATATATTTATGCTGCAACTGGTATCAAAATTGATGCAACTCATATAGACGAATTAAGAGAGAGATGTTATGTCGCATATAAGAAACTAGGCTTAGATTCTGCACAAGAACATTTTATAAATAGTTTACTTGAACATTATGGCCTGATGTCGCATGAGAAATTAATTTACATGACACATCAGGAGGATCCATGGAAAATTGCACGATCTGGCCTTGGTGCTTTTGATAGATCAAATACGCCCATTTCTCTAGATAGTATGTATGACTATTACTCCAAATTAGCTTAACCTTTGATGGTTACCAAGTTTAATTTTTCAGATTCGGATGACTTCGAAGATGATGAAAATGAATTTAAGTTCGGAAAAAAAGTTGAAAATAATCTGAAGGACTTTGAACAACATAGACCTTTATTTTCATATAGATATTTAGATTTAAAATATACATCCTATCATTTTCATCAAGAGTGTTTTGATAATATTGATATCAGAACTTATTTCGCACAACTTAAAGAATTTTCTAATCTTACCATCGAACAATGTATTAATTCAAAAGGAGATAAATTTCATTTCAGGCTTGAGCGCCCTTCTTCAAAATTACTTTCACTTATTCAAGATATTGCTCAAACAAACGTAACTCAAGACAACTGTCCTGTTGTTGGACACTTTGGATTATATACTGATAAAAATGGAGCAAATAGGGATACAAATGTAAAAAGTCCTCGTATATTCTTTATATTATATGCTCAGACTATTTATCCATTGCTGTATGATCCTTATCATGAAATACATCAAAGAAAAGGTTAAAAGGAGCGCTTAATGCAGTTTCTGTTGTAATCTGATTATATCTTTTTCAATGTCCTAGGGTCAAATATGTTATTAAATAATAAATATAGCAAATCTTTCTAGTAGAATATGTATTCTGACATAACCCTCCTACATTAATGGCTAGTACAATTCAATGTTAAATAGAGAAGACTTATTATTAATTATGCGCGGTTATGATATAGCATCCTATTCCTGCAGAACTAAAATAAAAAAAATATGTGTTTTAGATTATTATTATGAACTGAGGCAGGGATATTTCACCATCACTGAGAAATGCTTGTCATCACTCGCGGTAAATTCGAGTTTAGCATGATCTCCATAGCTGAGCTTCAACCTTTTTTCAATGTTTTCCAATCCCTTGTGAAAGCCTGCGGTTTTAAATCCTGTTTTAATTTTGTTATTGGTTGAGATTCTGAGCTCAGCATTACTGAGGGATATATTGATTTTGGCAGGATTTTGCGCATCATGTATATCGCCATGTTTAAAAAGGTTCTCTACCAGGGTAAGCAGGACAAGGGGGATAAACCTGATTTCTTTTGCTTCAGGTGGATAAATAAATTCAACGAAAAACTTTTCTTTAAATCTCAGCCGATAAAGCCTAATGAGTGTTTCGACCTGTTGGATTTCACCTGATAGGTTTGGTTCCGGTTCGCCGTCCCTGGAATTGATGGCAAACCGCATTAGCTCGGATAAGTCGATGACGGCCTGTGCGGTTTTTTCATCTGTCCGCAGTACGCTGTCATGAATAAATCCGAGGATGTTGAATATTAGGTGTGGATTGATTTGGGCTTTTAGGTAAGCATTGGTCGTCTCATGGAGGGTAACTTCCAGTTCTTTGGTGTGTACGTAGTTTTCGTGTTTCTGGCGCTCTGCCAGTTCTTTTTTTGTCCTTTCCTGTTCATAGCGTAGAAACATAAAGTAAAAGCAGGACAGCCCGATAAATAACAGTCCCCTCCAAAGGGTCTGCAGCAGGTTTGGTATGCTCACATAGTCAGTGTATGCTTTTATCCAATCGCCTGGCCACTTGATAAACACATCGATCAGGATTTTTAGTCCTAGGAACAGTACGATCTCCGTTACCATTGTCAGGCCCAGAATGGGCCATTTATAATCACTGGCTTTTACGGCGTTTTGCTGGAGTAGTGCTGTGTTGGAATAGAATAAGATGATATTGAGTGTGTAGTGTAGCAAATATCCCACCGGACTTCCAAACCTTCCTACAGCGAAGCCGATGAGAAGGATCTCACTGATGATGTATAATGACCACCCGATTAGGTGGATCCGGTAGCATTTTGCCCATTGAAGGATTTTTTTTGTCATCTCGTTTTGAAGATTGGTGTACGCATATTGAATTTTGGTGGACTATTTTTTTCCGACCTGTTTTATGGCGCTAGTTTCATTCAAAAATCATTAGAAAAATGAAACAGAGACCATTAAAACTGACCAGGAAAACAGTGTTTGTTTTCAGGTCGCAAAAGGGTAAGGGAGCATCCTCCACGGATCCCACTGAAACCAGTGTAATCATTATTGCCACGGAGACCATTAAGACATCGGGCATAATCTGATCAAGAGTTCCGGCCGGATCTTATCAGTTTTTTTTCTGCATATTTCATTACAGTTTCTTTATATTCTTTGCCGATAGGTATAATATTGTTGCCTGTTATCCTAACGCTGTTCCCCAGGATCTGTTCGATCTTGTCCAGGTTCAGGATAAATGACCGGTGTACCCTTACAAGTTTGGTATTGGCCAGTTCCTTTTCAATCCTTCCCATAGTAATCTTGATTTCATGTTTTTGGTCTACCATGTTCAACCTGACGTAGTTTTTCGATGCTTCTATAAACAGGAGGTCTTTTATGTAAAGTTTCAGGGTCCTGTTTTTCTCTGCGGTTTTGATAAAAAGGATGTCTTTTTCGTGGTATAGTGTCTTTGTTAACCTGTTGTCGATCAGGTGGCGGATGGAGGCGATAAATTTTATTTTACCGATGGGTTTTACCAGGTAGTCATCTGCGTGGATGCCAAATGCATCAACAGCGTACTGGGAGTATGCTGTGGTGAAAACGGTCAGTTTTATTTTGTCCTTTAGTTTGGTGGCAAGTTCGATGCCGGAAATGTTTGGCATGTCAACGTCTATGAAGAGGATGTCGATGTTGTCCCTTGGGCTGATGCCGGCAAGTGCCTGAATGGGATCTGTGAAGCTTTTGACCAGTTTTAGCTCTGGTATCTGGTTGATGTGTTCGGTAAGGGTAGAGATTGCATAGTCCTCATCGTCAATGATGGCGCATGTGTAGTTTTCCATAAAACGGTTTCTTTGGTAGCATGTATATCAGTTAAATGATAGTAGTCAGCCAAATCATGTTTGGAAAGCTATCTGATCATTTGTTATTCCGTTGTTCTTTTTTCAAATGCTTAATGTTTTCTCTTTGGTTGGCAATCAATTCATCTTTGATGATGCTGTGATTTTGTTCAATAGCCAGTCGCTCTGTAAGCGTTTTAATTTGTTCTATCCAATTATCCACTTCTGCTTTTCTGAAAGTGGCAAGGGGTTCCTCTGAATAATAGTAATTGAAAAAATCATGACTTAGAACTCTACAGCACACAAGTAATAATTCGGTATCCACAGATTCACGCTCAAAGATATCATAAACAGTTTCACGGGATTTGTTAAGTAGTTTTCCCAATTCTGTTGCGCCAATCTTATGTTTATCTGCTTGCTTCCTTATCTCCTTGCCGATGTGAATTGCCATTTACAAATTTTTTCATTTGTATTTTAGTAAATGGTGTAGGGATGTGTGATATAACTGCACATTGTGTGTGATATTGTATGGCTATTTTTGGAAGGTTTAAGTTCAAACAGCCATCTCATGTAGCGAGAAACACAATTAGCTAAATTGTATGCATAAATGGGATTTAAGGGAAGATTTTAATTTGATCTTACCTAACATTATGGCTTGTTGATTACAAGTTGCCGAATGGATTGGGCTTAATCTCCCAGTTTATTTGAGAAAGAAGTATTATTATTTAAGAAATTTATTTATTGCTTATTTTAGTTTTAAGTTGAAAAAGATATTCCTTCCCATTCTTCCCAACCTTCGCAATGTGCTCATTTCTTGGTCGTCTATTTAATAAATCGGTAATCTTCCGCGATTCCATCACCTCATTCTGTACTACAGCTGGCATTGCTCCGAGAAGTGCTTTCGCTGATATAGGTTGATCTAATAAACCTTTCGTAATCAGTTCGTCCAAATATTTCCCCAAATCAATTTTCCGTAGATGAGGTTTTGGATTTACACCAAATTGTTCAAGTTTTTTGATTGCTAGCTGCGTAGATTTTGGCAGACTGCTTTTTAAGGGTATCTTCTGGTTAGGGTTTAATATCTCATAGTTTTCGAGGCCGTATATTTTGGCTATATCTTTGGAATCCTGTATGTCAGCGTTTTGCTTCCCAGACTCTATTCTAGAGTATTTTAATTTTTTTAATTTGGATAATTCTTCAACAATCTCTTGGGTTAGATTGAAGGCAATTCTATAATTTTTAATGATATGTCTAAAACGCTCATTCTCATCCATATATTTATTTTTTAATCGTAATATCTTTTTTTGATATTTCGATTTTATTTATTATATTTGTTATTAGTAATTTAAAGCGACGATAATAGGTGTAGATTTTACGCTATACGATGTCACTCATGAACGAAACCGTCAATTTCCACATGAGCCGATCGTGAGTTCGCCATTTCTATTGGATATTTCTATCTTTGATATATTATTCAATAGGGCGAATCTCATGTTAGTCTTTTGTGGGACCTAGGCTTTGTCTAGGAGGTTCTTGACGGTACCAGTTTCAAAAGCATTGAGGTTCGCCCTATTGAGTTTCTCAATGGATCTTCATTGCTTTGTGAGGTGATTTCGTTTTTAAATAATCCATTATGGAGACGAAAACATTAACCGCAAAAATCCCGTGCCTGTACCGTAGCTACATCCGGTTTGCCAAACAGTTGTTGATAAAGAACGTATTCTGTACACCAGAATAAGTGTGTGCTATTATCGGAGAGGTTTTAGTTGCGCAAGAGGGGGCCTGAAAAGCGGAAAAGCTGTTCATGGTGCTGCTGTTCCTGTCTACAGTTGAACCTTGTTTGTTCCAATAAGTGTCCAAAGCCGAAAGGGTGTTAGATTTCCGGTTTTATGGTTTTTAGCGATTCCCTAAAATTATAGTTTTTTGCATCAATTTCAAAATCTGGATGTTTGTGGTTTTTTGGCGGAGGTGTTTTTAGGTGCAGGCTGCGGTTAATTTTATTTAGAGGTTATGAGTCCATCTGTTTTAAATTGTTATCCTTTTGACCGGCTTTATGCGTTAAAGCCGAAGAATCCCGTTTAGCACCGCTAGTAAAGGGCGGGTTGGCTTTTTAGGTGAAATAGGTTCTTTAATGATGCACCTGCCCTTAATTCCTGTCCTTTACAGGACAATTTCTTAGATCAACCAAACCAAAAAACACTAACCATGTTGAAAAAAACGATAAATATAGCCGTAATGGCTATGCTTTGCCTAAATTTTTGGGCCAAAGGACAAATTCCTACGGAAACTGTTCAGCCCTTCATTATTGGGGAAATGGTGCCTAAAAACTTCTGGACAACCGAGTATACCATATATAAAGACGGGAAAGCAGTGAAGCAAAATCTGTCGCAATACCAAGGTAAAATATTGCTATTGGATTTCTGGGCGAGCTGGTGCACCAATTGCATTAAAAGCTTCCCTAAACTAAGCGGACTAAAAAATAAATACGGACTGGAGATGAATATGCTCTTGGTCAATTCGGCTGGCAATGGGGATGATCTGGAGCGTATTAGCCAGGTATACCAACGTATAAATTCCGGGGGCTTATCATTCACTATAGAAAGCATCATTCAGGATACTGCTTTACGAAAAATGTTTCCCCACAAAATGCTGCCTTTCTATGTTTGGATAGATGCTTCAGGCAGAGTCAATGCTTACTCTGGAAGCGCCTTTTTAAATAAAGAAAATTTTGAAAGCCTGATTGAAAAAGCGGCTAAAAAAACTGCTAAAACCCCTAAAATCCAAAGCCCCTGATATGAAGAATTATTTATTTATGCTCATTGCGGTACTTTCTTATATCCATTGCTATGGGCAGCAAAGCACAGCGGGCAGGGTTGTGGATGAAAATAAGATGCCTATCACTTCAGCGGTAATCCAGGTGAAATCTTTGGGCATTAAAACCCAGAGCGATTCTGCCGGACGATTTACTTTACCGCTGTTAAAAGGGAGACACCTGATTTCGATCAGCCATTTAGGCTATGATGCGAAAGACACGGTGATTTTTGTGCCGCTTTCTTCACTATTGGAAATCAAGTTGCGTTCTTCTTCCGAACAGCTTGCAGAAGTAACCGTGAGTACCGGATACCAAACCCTATCGAAAGAGCGGGCGACAGGGGCCTTTTATCAATTGGATAATAAAATGCTAAATCAGCGGATTTCTACAGATATTTTAAGCAGACTCGATGGGGTTACCAGCGGACTCTTCGTAGATAAACGGCGGCCTGAGCAAACGACCTTTCAAATCCGGGGATTGAGTACCCTAAACGCTTCAGAAATGTCTCCACTGATTGTGCTGGATAACTTTCCTTACGAAGGGGACTTGAACAATATTAATCCTAATGATATTGAAAGCGTAACGGTTTTAAAGGATGCTGCGGCAAGCTCCATCTGGGGATCGAGGGCAGGGAACGGCGTGATCGTGCTAACTTCAAAAAAAGGCAGATTCGCTCAAAGTCTAAAGATTGAGGCCAATATGAATGTAACGGTCCAGCCAAAGCCGGATCTTTATTCGGCTGATCAGTTAGCTGTTTATTCTGGCATTCAACTGGAAAGGTATTTATTTGATAAGGGGTATTACAATAGTTTGTTCAACGATGTTCAGAAAAGGCCTATATCGGATGTGGTAGAAATTCTTAATGCTGCAAAGACAGGCAAAATTTCGGCAAGCCAGGCGGATGCGCAGATTAACCAACTCAGCGGTTATGATTTGCGGGATGACATGCAAAAGTACCTGTATCAAAATAGTCTCAAAGAACAATATGCCTTAAGCTTTAGTGGCGGTTCCGCTAGTGTACGTAGCCTGGTTTCTTTGGGGATGGACCGGAATCGGGCAGAACTGAAAGGAAATTCGAATCAGCGTTTAACACTCCGAAGTGACCAGAGTTTCCAGCTGAGTAAAAACTGGACGGCCAGTGCTGGACTATTTATATCCCGTAGCACCGCAGCGTCGAACAGTCCTGGCGGCTACGGAAGTTCGCGGTTTAATAAAACTGGAAGTAGTTATTCCAGGCTTGCCGATGAAAACGGGAGTCCATTGTCACTTAATATCGATTACCGTGGCCTTTTTACCGATACGGCAGGTGGAGGAAAACTCCTTGACTGGAAGTACAGGCCACTTGATGAACTGCAAAAAAATGACAATACCAGTAGTTTAACCGATATTTTAATTAATCTGGGTACGAGTTATAAAATCAGCCCCTGGTTAAGTGCTGATCTGAAATACCAGTTTGAGCAGGCCTGGGGAAGGGCAGACCGGAACAATACGCTAGCTTCCTATTATGCGAGGAATATAATCAACCGCTTTACCCAAATTAAAGGGAGCGAAGTTAAGTATGTGGTTCCAGCAGCTGGAATTTTAAACCGCAGCGAAAACCGTGACCAGAGTTATTCTGCCCGTGGACAACTGAACATCAATAAAAACTGGAATAATCTTCATGATCTTTCGGCGATTCTTGGAGCAGAAGTCAGGGAGAGTAGGAGCAGCGTAAATACCCTGAATCTGTATGGATATGATGAAACCACCTTATCCCTGGTGGATCTGGATTATGCAAATCCTTATCCGATTTTTGGGGGAATCAGCTCAGCGAGCTATATTCCCAGTGGAATTAATGCCGATCTTTTCACCAACCGCTATGTATCATTATTTGGAAATGCGGCATATAGCTACAAACAGAAATACACCCTTTCAGCTAGCATTCGAAAAGATGCCTCCAATTTGTATGGGGTCAATACCAATCAGAAATGGGTTCCACTTTGGTCAGCTGGACTATTGTGGCGAATCGCATCCGAGCATTTTGTCCAACTGGAATGGATGGATAAGCTCAACCTTCGCCTTAGCTATGGAGTGAGTGGCAATACCGATCCTGGCGCTTCGGCGCTTACCCGAATCCGGTATTTGGCGGCTTCTTCTTCTAGTATCAATGTGCCTGCGGTTGGGATCTTGGATCCACCAAACCCAGAGCTTAGATGGGAGAAGGTGAAAATGTTTAATTCAGGACTGGATTTTTCGATGTTAAAAGGCAGACTGAGTGGAAGCCTGGAATATTATATCAAGCGATCAACCGACCTGATCAATGGCCAGACTTTCGATCCCACCAGCGGAATAATTACGGCCAACCGAAACTCTGCTGCAATTAATGGATCAGGAATGGACTTGGTGCTGAATTCATTAAATGTGGATGGTCAGATAAAATGGAACACTTCCTTTCTGGTGAGTAATGTAACTTATAAGATCAGCAAAAATCTGAGCCCACCTTCAGCAGATGGCCTTATCAGTGATGGAAAGATTCTCTTTCCTGTTGAAGGATACAATCCTTACCTGGTGGTCAGTTATAAATGGATGGGACTAGATCCAGTGGACGGTAGTCCGAGGGGGTATGTAAACGGGCAGATCAGTAAAGATTATTTAGCTATTACCAGCAATCCGCTGGATCAGCAGGTCATACACGGTAGCGCACTGCCCAACTGGTTTGGCTCGGTTAGAAATACGTTGAGCTATAAAGATTTTTCCATTTCCTTTCTGATCAGTTACGCTTTCAACTATTATTTCAGAAGGCCTTCACTGAATTATTCTGCGTTATTCCAGGGAACTGGTGGGAATTCGGAGTTTGAAAAGCGCTGGCAGAAACCAGGCGATGAGGCTTTTACCAACGTCCCTTCGATGATTTATCCGGCAATTGCCCTGAGGGATAATTTTTATAACAAATCAGAAATCAATGTGGAAAGAGGAGATCATATCCGATTGGATGAAATTTATGCCAGTTATACTATAAGCCCAAAAAAGAGTCGGCAATTTTTTCGATCTCTACAACTCTATCTGTACAGCAACCAGCTAAACCTGATGCTTTGGCGAGCCAATAAACTGCATTTAGATCCTGATATTATTTATGGCCTGCGCCCTTCGGTATCTCTGGCTGCAGGATTAAAAGTCAATTTTTAATTGCCCGGGGAAAAGAAGAATTTATCTCATGAATAAAATGAAAACGATGAAAAAGAACAGATTTAAAATAGGGCTGCAGATCGTGGCAATGAGCCTGTTATTTCTACAGCTTTGTTCCTGTGAAAAGTATTTAGCGGAGAAACCAGACATCAAAATCTCTACGCCCGATAAGCTCAGTGATCTGGATGGGATGCTGAATTATTATGCCTCGTTAAATGAGCGGTATCCTGCCGCAGGCGAGGTATTGGCAGATGATTATTTCCTTACCGACGCTAACTGGGCAGCCAGTTCAGAATTGCACCGGAATTATTATATCTGGCAGAAATACGATGCTATTGGCGCCGACTGGACGGTTCCCTATAATAATATTTTAACAGCCAATGTAATTTTGGAAACGCTTGAAAAGATAGGATTTTCTTCTGGTGAGGCGGAAAAAGCCAGACAGATTCGGGGCGAGGCTTTATATCTGCGGGCTTTCAACCATTTTTCGCTCAGCCAGCTCTTTGCGCCTGCTTATGATGAGGGGACGGCAACCAGTGATCTGGGCATTCCCATCAAGCTGGGAACCGATTTTACCAAAGTTAGCGTGCGTTCTTCGGTAAAGGAAAATTATGAAAGCATCCTTTCTGACCTTAAAAATGCTTCGGCTTTGCTTACTGCAAAAACGGGACTTAAATACCGGGCAAACAAAGCATCTGCTTATGGCTTGATGGCCAGGACTTACCTTTCGATGCGAGAATATGAGCAGGCGGGGCGTTATGCTGATTCCTGCCTGCAGGTGTATAATACGCTGATAGATTACAATAAATTGGTGATTACTACGGCGAATCCCTTTGTGCAGTTTAATGATGAGGTGATTTATGCCTGCCGTACTTCGGCTCCCTCGGCGCTTTCTCAAACCCGGGCAAAGGTGGATGAAGAACTTTATGGTTCTTATGCATCCAATGATCTTCGAAAAACCGCTTTTTTCAAAGTAAACACCGATGGGAGCAAAGCCTTTAAGGGGAATTATACCGGACTCACGACGGCGTCCGTTTTTAGCGGCCTTGCGACAGATGAAATGTACCTGAT
Source organism: uncultured Pedobacter sp. (assembly GCA_946478755.1). The sequence continues at coordinate 11,957 of CAMLDJ010000036.1, forward strand.
CCGGGCTGAGTCAGCTGCAAGATTAGGATCCGAGCAGTCAGCATTAGCGGACCTGAATTTACTATTATCCAAACGCTGGAGAACAGGAAGTTTTGTTCCCCTAACCCTTTCAGGCAGAACAGAAATTTTAAATGCGGTACTAAATGAGAGAAGAAAAGAACTTTGCTTCAGAACATTGAGGTGGTCGGATTTGAGAAGGCTGAATAAGGAAGAGGCCTTTAAAAAAACCTTAATCCGTAAGCTGAATAATCAGGTGTTTGAGTTAAAACCAGGTGATAATGGTTATACCTTACAAATTGACCGCTCTGCTATTCTACTGAGCGGAATGCCGCAGAACCCATAAAAAAATCTCCGCCAAAGCAATCCTGCTCCTGGCGGAGATTATGAAAAAATCAGATTTTTTATTCTTTCATTATGATGACACCAGGCTCAGTGGAGGTGCTGGTACTTTCTGATGCCCATAAAGCATTTTCTACCCCTGAAAATTCAGTCGCGTCTGGATTGGACCCTGGGTTATCGATGCTTAGATAAACCCCACACACGTGATCGCCATCTTCACAAGGTTCTTCACTTCTGGTGTAGTTCTGGTAATCTTTAATCTGTGTTTGCAGATAAGTGGTTGGGGTGTATCTATAGAAATAAGTTAATCGTTTTGATTCTGCAGGTTTAGCGGCAAAATTAAATGCGCTCAAAGAAATTACAGCGATTATCGCAAAAGAAAGCGCAGCACCAAGCCATGCTTTTTTATTATTTTTCATGTTATTTACCATGATAATAGAATTTTATATTAAAAAAAGTATACTGAAAAAGAATCAGAAATTTTTTTAAATGTAGTTGTGGTTGTCCTTTGGCGGACCTCGCCGGAAACCTTTTCATTAATGATGAATCTGGTTTCCATTTCCCGGATGTTGTTGCCAGCAGCATCCGGGATGACCGCGAAGCAGCTGTGTTTACGGTCATGGACAAATAATCGGGTAAACTTTTTCCTTCCCGGTAGGTAGAAAAAATGTTTTAAAAGGTAGGATATATATATCCTGGTGCAATGGTTGAGGTAGCGGATGAAGAAAACAGCTGTGTTCACTGATATGGCCATTGGTGATATGGTGCATAGGAGCGGTCTAATGTTTTCTGTTGTTTTTACCATTGTCTAAATTGTCATCCGTTTTGAAATGCTGGCGTAAAGTTCATCAGCGGTTTTAAAAAATATAGCGGACATATGTCACCAAATGTTATGATATGGAGATCTGTGGGGTGATAAAGGTCACTTTTTGCCTTTTGCGGAGCGTAAACGGCTAAGGGTCTTTTCATCAATTCCCAGAAATGAAGCCTGGTCTTTTACCTGAGCGAAGCGCTGTATGCGCGGCTCCAGTTGATTAACCGTGTGGTAGCGTGCTGCAGCGTTAAGGTGATTGCGGATAAAGAGCTGGTCAAGTAGAGCGGCGTGCTGTGCTGCGAAATAGGCGAGGGCGAGCCTGTTGGCCTCCCTGAAGAGGCGGTAGAGGTTCAGGATATGCTTTTCGGGAATGGATAGGATGAGGGTATCCTGTAAAAACTCGATCTGGAGATCTCTTGCTGCGTTGGGGCTTAAGTTGTGGAGCTGATGAATGAACTGTCCGCCGAACCAGAAGCCTAATGTTATCTCCACCACATTTTCGCTATCGGGTGAGAAAAGCCTGACTGCCCCGGTTTCGAGCAGTGGGTAGTGTCCGAACGGAAGCTGCTCCAGTGGCAGGCGCTGGTTTTTGTTAAAACTGTGCTCCATGAGCACCACATTCAGGTAGGCTTTCATCCCATAGGAGAATGGTTGATAGTTTTCAAGTCTTTGGATGTAATTTTCTGTTTCCATGTCTTTTTAGCTGCAAAGAAAATGGAATGGGAAAGGTTGTCAAGTTGCTAAAAAAGCAATCCGGAGCAACCCCATGGTGATTTTTTGATTTGGGTGGTTTTTGGTTGGCTGTTGATGGGCTCAGTAGTTTTCCTCGGCGAGGGCGAGCATCTGGGAAAGTTTTTCAATCACTTTCTGGATGTCCTCAGGTGCGTGTGAGTAATAGGCATTTTTAAAGCTTTTTTCTGAGATGGATCCTCCGTCAAAAGTGGTAAAACGATTGGCGAAATATTGGTGGACCTGTTTAGCGGTCCTGGTGATCAGGACACCGGTTTCCACTTGAAGATAGATAAGGTAGGCCAATTGTTTAACGGATAGGGAGAAAGCAAAACAGCCTTCAAAGGGATCGGCTGCAGATGTCCGCTGGACAAGCCGGTTCATCCGTTTGATCAGTTTGATCTCTGCACTGATGTATTTTGTTATTGGATTTCCAAGGCTTGGCAGACCTGGAAACAGTTTTTTCCCGCTTATCGCCGATGCCTGGGCAATGGCTTTTTCCAGCAGCATCAGTTCATTCAGCTGTTTTTCCGGATCGGGCATAAGGTGTAATTGCTCATCGATAATGCCATAGATGATTTTTGTGCCCAGCTGGTGGTTAAAATTATGTATGATCAGAAAAGATATGGCCTGGACCGTATTTAATGGTTTGTTTTTTGTTACTTCTTTAAGGTCGGTGAGCATTTTGTCCCATAAGCGCTCGCTCCGGTAGACAGGCTGCCCCTCCATAAGTGCCGTTTCCATCATGGCTGCCAGGTTCAATAACTGATCTGCGCTTCCCACTGTTCCGCTGATCTGGTTGATTTTTTCTTTCAGTCTTTCCCTGACTTGATGGGCCGCCTGCTCAGGGAGCGCCATTTTTTGGTCCATGTGTTCCGGAAAGTGGTTTTTTATAAAAGACAGCAGCGCTTCGCATTCCGTTAATAGATGTTCCAGTAAGTTTTTTCTGAGTGCCGGTCCGGTATTTTCTTCTTCTTTTGATAAAAGTCTTGCTGATATCCCGTCCATTAGCAATCCAAGGGAGCGCTGGTGGGGCCGGAAATAATTCTTGAGGGTTCCGGTCTCCAGGCCAGAGCAGGCCGTTAGTTTAAAGTTGGTACGCACTTCTGTTAGGGTTATCTTCAGGTCTTCCTTTTTTGCCCGTACATGTCCTGCAGACCAGCTCTTGCGCTCGGTGCATTCGGAAAACAGTCGCTCCAGGTATTCAAGTTCGTATCTCATGGCGGTTTTCTCCGAAAATTAACAAGATGGTGAAGGTCCTGAAAATATAGTCCATCAAAATGCTTTTAGCAGTGACAAACGTATTTTCTTCGGTGACCAATTGAACTGGTATTGGTGAGGGGGTAAGGTTTTTTTGTCTATAAAATGGTGTTTAAACTTGCTCTGAAAAGGGTTGCTTGATCTGGCAACCCCTTGGCAACTTGAATTTGCACGGTCAGTCAGGTAAATTTGTTTTTTGCGACTGGATTGACGTTCTCATGTTCCGAAAACATTAAATCTTATCTTATGGAAAAACAATTGCAAAAATTTACGGAGGAGCTCTATCTTTCTTTCGAGAATGAAATTAAAGTACCCATACTCTTGGGGACAGACGAGAAAAAGAAGTTACAGGACTGCTTAATGGTGGTCAAGGGGTATCTGTCCCGGTTAAGGGAAAAGGTGCTTGAAACAGGTTTTTCGGGTACTGAGGAAGAGGCCTGGTTCTTTAAGTTCGGCAAGCCCCGCTTTTATCAGTGGCAGGTGTACTGTGTGGAAAAGTTTGCCATCCGGAATGCGCGGCCGGCTCCATCCAGGGAGGGCCTACTGGGTTATTACCGGGATCAGGTTAATTATTATGATCTTTTTTTTCAGCTGAACCGTTTCCATTACGAATATTATAAGCTAGGGGTCACTGAGCTGGATGAAATTTACTTTACGCGGACTGGAATGAAGCTACAGTCACAATCTGTTGAGGTGCCTGGATTGGATCTTGCGATGGCAACCCCCATGGACTATCTTTTTTCGAAGTTTATGGCCTATGAGATGATACAGTCTTTTTTGATCGCGCAGATCGCTGAGCTGGAACGGCCTGCGTTGTCCGATTATGCGGTTGCTGACCGATCACAGCCTAAAGGTATGCAAACGGGTTTGAGGTGGACGGGTGAAAAGGTGAACCTGATTGAGCTGGCACATGCACTGTTTGTTTCGGGGCAGATCGATAACGGTAAGGTCGGGATCACGGAATTCTTTGAGCGGATGGGGCGGTGTTTTGAGATTGATCTTGGGATACCAAAGCGGGGTTTTGATGATCTCGGTTCAAGGAAAAGATTGAGCAGGACGCATTTTCTGGAGATTTTGCGGGAGGGACTGGATAAGAAGTTTGATGATGCGGATGCTTATGATCCGGGTAAGGGTAGGTGTTGAGCTGTTGTAAAAAGGGATAATCAAATTTATGATTACCCCGATCTAAATTAACGCTCTCTGGCTTTCGCCGGATGTAAGGCTCTCACCCCTTACATTGCAAGTATATAAAAAAAACACCCATAAATTGTTGATTTATTCAAAGATAGTCGTTTTATATATAAACCTGATAATTTGATCACCTTCAATTTTGTTGAGAGGCTAGTCACTTTATATCCTAAGTAAAATTGGTTTAAGCGCAAAAAAAGATCTTTCCTTTCCAAAATATCCCCTTTGGCTTCAACAAATACTGGTTTTTAATAGTGAGAAGCATTTAAATACTTCCAAGTAACTTGTTCAAGTGCGGGAAAAATGGAAATTTATACCAAATACTTAAGAAATACTTTTTTCTTAAAATCCAAGTATAGAATAGATCATTTTAGCCCGATCCTGTTGGATTATTTCGGTTGCTGCAATTTTTATTTTCTGATGGTTAGGAAATGTTTTTTGAAGTTTGTTCAATATCAGAGCTGCAGAATCAGGTTTATTGATGAGAGAATAGACTTGAGCCTCTGTTATGGACGATCCGATTTCTGCTTCAGTCATTTCTGAATTTATTTCGTGAGCACGTTTCTTTAGAAGTTTCGAGATTGAAGCAAAGTCTTTGCCTGCTTCAGCGCTTTTTCCGAGCTTCTCATAGATAAGTGCCCTTCTTACCAGAAATTCGCTGTCATCAGGGTGCTTGTTTAACCAATCGTTAAGAGGTACTATTGCGAGCGCTGGCGTTTGGAGCATTGCCAATGCTGTTGATTTTAACTGATAAGCCAACGATTTAGAACTATCTCGCTCAATTGATTGATCTGCAAATAGGGTAGCCTTTTTTAGGCTCTCGGGTCTATCGACGGCGGTATATATTAATCGGTACGCACTGTCTGCCAGAGAAATTGCTTCTTTTTCGTTGTTGGTAGTTTGCTTACAGGAAAGGACGCCAAGAAGAAAGCAGAATAATATTAGATTTATTTTTTTCATAAACAAGTTGTTAACGGAAGATAAGTACAATCGCGTTAGGTCTCTAATGGAATTGATATATACCTTTCCTATTGTGCTATTAAAACCCTAAAATATTATAAATTAGTTTTGCTCTGTCTTCTTTTGCGAACGTACTAGAGATAACTTTTAATTGGGCTTCCGCTGGGAAAACCATTTCAAGTTTTTTAAGTAATGTTAAAGCCTTTTCAGTTTTTCCGATGGCATAATAGATCTGCGCAGCAGCGACGGTACTGTCCAATTGTTTCTTGGTCATTCCGTTCTCGATTTTGATAGCTCTCTTGTTCATCAATGAAGTTAACTTTTCGAAGTCAGTATTTGCTTGCTGTGGCTTCTGCAATTTTTCATACATCAGACCCCGCCTTAGCAAAATTTCGAGATCGTCAGGATGGGAGTTGAGCCATTGCGTAAGGGGAAGGGTGGCAGGCAGAGGTTTGCCCTGCATGGTCAGTGCAGTAGATTTTAGGCTGTAAGCAAGGACTCTGGTACTATCGATCTTAATTACTTTACTGCAAAGTACAATCACACTATCTAGATTTTTGGATCTATCTCCTCCTTGGTAAAGGAGTTTATAGGCACTGTTTAAGGCAGTATTTGCCTCGTCTTTTTGCACTGTATTAATTTGACCCAAGGAAACCTGGCTTATTCCGCAGAAAAGCAGTAGTATAGTGAATATTTTCATTTTTTCGTGTTTAATAGGCATGGATGTAAAGCTATTTAAATTAATATTAACAAGTGAGTTCATTGGAATTATTTACCAAAATATTTTCATCAATTAGGTCGAGGATATTCTTGTCAACATCAACGTCAAATTTCCTGGCAAACAAATGTTTATCTGAACGCATTTTATGCCAGTCCATGGAACTGAAAGTTCGGGGATGCTGAAAAGGTGGCTCCCATTCTATTAAGTGGAGTAGTTCATTGTTTATGTTTTCCAGTATAAAGTCTTCACCTGAATTTAGTAATAATGTTTGGAAAAAGCTCTCATCTGGAACAATTACCCTTCTAAAATAGTCACAATAAAATTTGTTGTTATTAACGAATTCTAAGATAAAGTCGATGATTGGTGTAGGAAACGACCACCATTGACTTCCACCAAAAATTTTTATAGTACTACTGATCCTCTCAAAAAAAGGGAATCTCGTAACCCCATCCAAAAGCCATCTTTTATCTGGAATAGGAAAATATTCCATGAATATTTTTTCTGGGTTGTTTTCGAACTCCGAGCAGATATGGTCAATTGGCTTGATGGGGTAGTCCTGGCCACTAAGCAAAACAACACGTTCCGAAAAAGGCAGATTCTCACGTATGTAAGCCAAGCCATTCAGGGTGGCCTCGACGAGGCCAAAACCAGCCCATACGCTTGGAACCCTTCTGGGTATGAAATGAATATGCTTATCTCCTTTTATTTCAAAAAACTTTTCATCATCAGCTCTTGAATCTAAATGGATGACAAAATAAATACTTTTATCTTTTAGTTTGGTTATCAGTCTGCTTAAGTTTTCAGGTTTATGATGGGCTAGAATTAAAAATACAATTTTCATAGTAATTAAAGGCTAATTTAATTGGAGTACCTTGCTAGCTGAATCATCTTTAAGTGGCTTTTGATTTGTTCTTTTGTGATCAATGACTTCAAAGAAAAAATTAATCAGCCGTTCCACATGAAAATCAAAAGTGAAATACATCCTTTTTTGCCAGCAATTTTCTCTTATTTCTGATAGTTCATTCTTGTCTTTTAGCTTTTGTGCAAGATCTTCTATTGAATCAAAGAAAAGGCCGATTCCCATTTTATTTAAAAGGGAGAATGTTGCCGAAATATGACCGCTGTCGTTAAAGTGCAGCATTGGTAACCCTGCAGCAGCCAATGTTGGCATCCTTGCAGGTAAATTAAGTTGATTCCAAGTAACTTTGACTATTTCTCCATTGTTTTCGGCCGGAAACATATGCATCCAGCCAGCGTCATATTTTGAAAGTTCTTCTGTCCAATCCTTTGGCTGGCAATTTGGATGGACATGAAAATGATTTGGGGCAAGCTTCATCGCCTCCAGAACCCATCTGTTCCAAAGTTTTTGATGCATACTCCCATAAAAATGAAAATGAATATTATGTTTGCTTAAAGTTGCTATATCTTCAGGTCTTAGCCCGTATGGACGACCTGGGAGTACAGTATGCACTGCTCCATCAGCATCTGACAGAAGCGGCGTTTTTTTGACTTTAAAGAAATTATTCTTTGGAAGATCCCCATCCATTAGTATGGATCTTCCACGCGTGATATCAAAATACTGCCCAAAAAAAAGTTTACTTTCTTCACTTAAATATATTTGACCATCAGATTTTTTATATAACTCAATCAAATTCGTCCAATTGCCTGACTGTTTTGCATAGGTAGGGCTTTCTTTGAAATGCCAGACAAAAGGTATATCGGAAAGACCTTTTGTTGTTTCTAGGACAAATGGTATTGCAACGTAGTTTAGTAGGCCATAAATAATATCAGGCTTTAAAAGTCTAATTTCTTCCTTGTAATTTTTATATGAAATTGCATGTACATTTCCAAATGGGAAGGGACCGACAGAATTTAAGTGTCCAAGTGCATTGGGCATCCATAGCCCATAAAGTTCACATCCTGCCTCCTCGAAAGCGACTATTCGTTCTGGATTTAATGATAATTCGCCAACCAATAAAATCTTCAGAGGTCTGTCCCTTTTGCGGAAGATTGGAGTATTTACATCATCAAAATCTTCGTGTTCATTTATTATTTTACCAAAAGAATGAAATCTGAGTTTCTCGTGCACATTGTAATACTGTTTATATGAGTAAATACCTCCTTCATTAAATGAACCTATCAGCCTATGTCTTTGAAGGGGATGGGAAACCCATTCGCATGTTACTTTTTTTGTATAACAAACTTTTCCCTGAGCAATAAGTTTGTTCCAAAACATTACATCCAGATCAGCAGTGACAAATTCTTCCCTTTCAATCCATCTGTCTTCCGTTTTTGCGTGTATAGATTGTACTAGTTGAAAGGATTGTCCGCTAATTTTCGATCTTGATTTCACACCTTCGGACGAAACCATGGTCTCTATTTGGTTATTGATTATCCCAGAAACGCCCATTATTGCATTTTCGCTATATATAGCGTCAGCCAAGGTCAAAAGATGGTCTGTATAATAAAGGTCATCTGAAGGTAAATAGGCAATAAGGTCATGTTTGGCAAGGTCAAGCCCCTTGTTCAAAGCATATCCTAGTCCCTTATTAACCTCATTTCTTATGTATGTAATTCGGGGATCAGATAAAAAGCTTTTAATGGTTGTTGCAGTTACATCAGTCGAACCGTCATCAATAATGATAAGCTCCCAGTTTGTGAAGGACTGGCTGAGAAGGCTTTTAATAGCCGAAGTTATGAATGCTGCTTGATTGTATGTGGGCATTAAAACGGAAATATTTTTTTTCTTAGTTTTAATTTTTGTAATCCGTTCATTGTTAATTAATGCCCTATCCAAGCGTATATCAGAGTCAACATTGCTATACTGTTTCAAGATGCTTTTTTTGAACTCATCAAGCCAGTGCCGTCCATATTTGGCTTCCAGTTTCTTGGAACTGAAAATCTTATTGTACCATGCTAAAAGCTTTTCCATTCTTTGACCATCTGCAGCCATGAATCGACCAGCACCGAAGCATACAGACCCTTGAAGCATCAATTCTTCTGCCGTGTGTTTAATGCCGATTTTGTCAAGTTCTCTTGATAAAAGTGCTAATACAGATGTTTTTAGCGTTTTCTGGTTCTTATTACAGCTGTTGTTATCATGCCATCTATAACTGACATAAAACTCTTGAAGATTTGTGACTTTAGAAATCTCGCAAAATCTCACCCAGAGCTCGTGATCTTCGCAATAATCAAAGTTTTTATTATATTTTAGCTTTTTTGCAAGTGCTGTTCTCATTGTCACTGCACTGTGCTGAAATTGATTTCTGAATATGATAGCAAGTTCTATGAATTCCGAAGATGAGCTGGTTATAATGCTATCCAAGTAACTACCATCCTCTTTGATTACCTGGTAGTTGCCACCAGCCATACCATATTCCTGATTTTTATCTAGGAAATCAATTTGATCTTGCAGCCTATTTCCGATCATAATATCATCGGCATCCATTCGCGCAATATATTCACCTTTGGCCAATACCAATCCTTTATTTAGACTTGTGACGATTCCTAGGTTTTTCCTGTTTTGATAGTATCTGATTTTTGGATGTCTGAGTGCCTTTACAAGTACTCTTGTATTATCATCACTTCCATCATCGATGATGAGTATTTCGTAATCAGTATATGATTGCCTTAAAATGCTTCCGAGGCATTCGAGAATGAATTTTCCACAGTTATAGGTTGGAATTAGAACGGTAACTTTGGGCATTTTTGACGTTTTTAGGATTTGAGTTGTGTTTAGAAAGGTTTTGTAAAAAGGGGAATCATTTTCGGATTCCCCTTTATCTCGCAAGAAATCAAGTTTGTAACCAAAACGTTTGCGGAGTTGGTTTATCTGCTGGCCTGATAAAAAATGGCCAAAGTCGCTTTAATAATGAGGTACAGTTAAGCTTGCTGAACCATATCTGCCTAGATATCCTAGAAGATTACCTGCAGCATCACGGCTTGATGCGCCCATTTCTACCCTGAACTCTACAGTTTGGGTTCCATCGTACCAGCTCGGCATACTCATTGAGCCAGAGGTCGGTATAGAGCCAGTGGTATAAATTGATCCATTACTGGCATATCTGCTATCCTGAACTGAAAAACCACTCACCAATTCCCCATTGATGTAAATACCCACATTTCCCTGTGCATCAGGGTAGGTGAAATTGGATGGTGGAGTGACATTGAAACTTGCAGAAGCTACCCACTCTCCATTAGCATTTTGGCTCAACCCAATTCCGCCCGAGGTAGTCATCATCAAACTATTTACTCCCATTCCTTCCTGAATATATCCTCCTACTGCATTCAATAGACCACTTTGTGTAAGACTCATGTCCTGAGATACGCTTGTTGCCGTTAGAGAACCAAATGTTATGGTTCCCCCACTTGAATAATAATCGTAGCCACTGCCTCCCTTAAAATCGATCTGGTTTTCAATGGAAATCGTTTCCATCTCTTTTTCGAGCAGCTCAAATGCTAGAATGTGCTTTTTTTTTGTTTTCATGATTTAATTTAGATTTATTGTAAAAAAAATTATTATTCATTCAGACATGTTTCGGTTCGCATGTCAATTATTGCTTTTGTGAATTGGAATAATTATTGGATTGGTGTCTTAAAGATTTCTTATACAATTCGAAGTACATTCTACAGGCTTATTGTTTACAGTTTATTCATTCCAACTAACTATTGTCGGGTATGGATATTATCTGGAAGCAACGATTTATTAAGGATAGAATGTGAAAGTACATTTCATTGCCATCTTTTTCAATGGAAATGTATAAAGGCTGATCGATATTCGATTTTTTGACTATATAGGACGAAGGCCGACACTGAGATTTTTCTTTCATTTGAGAGCATATTAGGTTGAACGAATATAATTATTTTTAGTAAAAAAAAATAATTATTATTAAAATATGTTTGTCGAAAATTGATTTGCTGTTATTCGAAAAAACTGTTTAAAAGATTTCCTCTAAAAATTGGTCAAGAGTATTTAGTAAAAACTGATACACCGAATAAAAAAACTATAATGCTTTAAATCTAAAAAAATAGATACTTTTATAGATCTAAGTTGACGTAGTATGCTATTAAAAAATTTCCCCTCCGACAGGCAGTTGGACCTTATGGACTGTGGGCCGGCTTGTTTGAAAATGATCGCCCAGTACTATGGCAAGTTTTATTCACTGTCAATGCTACGTGAACGTTGCGGCATCACCAAAGAAGGCGTATCATTCTCGGATATCAGCTATGCTGCAGAAGACATAGGCCTCCGAACAATATCCCTTAAATGTACAATGGAAGATATACTTCTAAAGATCCCTTTGCCGGCAATAGTCCATTGGGATAATAGTCATTTTGTTGTTGTCTATCATACTGCCCCTAGCGAGAGAGTAGGAAAGCTATCTGGGCTAATCAGTGTATCTGATCCTGCTAAAGGTAGGGTTCGGTATAATGCTGAAGAGTTTTCTGAAAAATGGATCAAATCGGGTACGCATAAAGGAGTGCTGATGGCGATTGAACCGACAACTGAATTTTATGAGATGAATGAAGATCATAAGGCGTCGCGGTTAAAAACATTTTCAAGTTTTATAGGTTACTTTACTCCATATAAAAAAAATTTTGTGAACCTTTTTGTGGTGATGCTTATCGTTACTATCCTGCAGGCACTGTTACCATTTATAAGTAAGGCAGTTATTGACGTAGGTATACAGACTCACGATATAGATTTTATTAATATTGTGTTAATAGCAAACATTGCCATTGTAGTCAGTATCCTTTTGAGCAATATGGTAAGAGATTGGATTTTACTCCATATAACCTCAAGGATCAACATTGCTTTAATATCAGACTATCTCATAAAGATAATGCGGCTTCCGATTACCTTTTTTGAAAATAAGCTTACTGGAGATATTTTACAGAGGGCGCAAGACCATGAGCGCATAAGGGCATTTATTATGAACAACTCTCTAGGGATGCTTTTCTCAACTTTAACCTTTCTTGTCTTCGGTGTAATAATGTTCATTTATAATACAAGTATTTTCTACATTTTCATTTTTGGCAGCATCATCTACGTGTCATGGGTAATGGCATTTTTAAATGTCCGCAAAAAGCTGGACTGGGAATATTTTGACCTGGTATCAAAAAATCAGAGTTATTGGGTAGAGACCATTAGCAGTATTCAGGACATAAAAATTAATAACTATGAAAAACATAAGCGCTGGAAGTGGGAGAACATTCAGGCGAAACTTTACAAAGTTAATCTTCGAGTGCTTAGTATTACAAATAGTCAAAATCTTGGTGCGCAGTTTATTGATAGTATAAAGAACCTCTGTATCACATTCTATTGTGCACGGGCAGTCATTAGAGGTGAGATCACTTTCGGAGTGATGATTTCAACACAATTTATAATTGGAATGCTAAATGCTCCAGTACAGCAGTTCATTCAGTTTATCATCTCTTTTCAGTTCGCAAAAATGAGTTTTCTAAGACTAAATGAAATTCATCAATTAAATGATGAGCAAGACAGTGTAGGGCAGAATAATATGGTTTTACCCGAGAACAAAAGCCTGGTGATAAACAATGTGGGCTTTCAGTATACTCCAAACTCAAAGATGGTGCTTCAGGGAATAAGATTGTTTATCCCCGAAGGAAAAATTACAGCGATTGTCGGTGATAGTGGAAGCGGAAAATCAACTTTGTTGAAACTTTTGCTCAGACTTTATAAGCCAAGTTATGGAGATATTCGTATTGGTGATATGAACATTAACAACATAAGTCTTCGCCAGTGGAGGGATAAGTGCGGTGCAGTGATGCAGGACGGGAAGATTTTTAATGATACTATACTGAACAACATTGTCTTAGATGATGAAAAGATCAACTACGAAAAATTAAAAAAAGCACTAGCAACTGCAAACATTACCCAAGAAATCGAGGCATTACCTCTTGGGTATCAGACTATGATGGGAGAACAGGGAAGGGGATTAAGCGGTGGACAGAAGCAAAGGCTTCTTATTGCAAGGGCGCTTTATAAAGATCCGGATTACCTTTTCTTTGATGAAGCGACAAATTCTTTGGACAGCATAAATGAAAAAAAAATTACGGATGCATTGGATGAGGTTTTTTCAGGTAAAACGGTTATAATTATTGCACACCGTTTGAGTACAATCCGGAAAGCAGATCAAATCGTTGTTATGTACGGAGGGATGATAGTCGAGATAGGTGATCATGATACTTTAATGGAGAAGAAGGGTAGATATTGTCAACTTATAGAATCTCAAGTAGATGTAAACAAATTGCAGACAGTTGAACAATTAGATATCAATTAATAATGGAAGATATAAAGCTCGATAATCCTACCTTGACTTCTCGGACGGAAGAAGTACAACATATAATTGATCGTATGCCAAGCCGTTTTGGATATTGGATTACTGTCATATTGATCACAATATTTATACTTATGGCAATATTTGGCTGGCTGATCAGGTACCCTGATATTGTTTTAGGTCAAATAGTGATCAATTCAAATTCGGCACCCTTGAAATTAGTGTCAAACAATAATGGCAAATTAAAATTAAACTTTATAAAATCGATGGATCAGGTTAAGCAGGGACAGATCATTGGGTATATTGAAAATACAACTACACCGGAAAATACGATGTTGGTAGATAGCCTGATTCATTTGTATATCCCCAGTGATGACGAGATTATTCAGCTATTGCCAAAGCTGCCGAAAAAGATCTCGTTGGGTGAAATAAACAGTAAATACTATTCATTTTATTCCGCACTTCAGCAGTTCTCGAATTCTAAATATGACAATCTATTTCAAAAGCAGGGGCTTAGTCTAACGCAGATAGAGTCTGAACAGAAGAAAGCAGTAGAGACTGCAAAAAAAAGAATCACAATGTCGAAAAGTACCGTTGTATACAGTCATAAATTCTATTATAGGGACTCAATCTTATTTTCAAAAAAAGTTATAAGTGAATCAGAGCTGGACAAAAGTGAAATGAATTATATAAATGCGAAGGATAGTTACCAAAACACATTGAACAACCTAATCAATGCACATCAACAGTTACAACAGACACAATTCAAGATTCAGGAACTTGGGGTCACTAAACCTGAAAAAGAGAAAGAACTGCATATGGCTGTTATTTCGGCTTACAATGATCTTTCGGACAACTTGAAGAGTTGGGATCAACGTTTCGTGTTTAGAGCTCCATTTCCCGGAAAGGTTCAATTTTCAAAATTCTATAATCATGATCAGTTTATTTTAAATGGCGAACTGGTATTTACAGTGATTCCGATTCAAAAAAATGTTGTCGGACAGGTTACAATACCCTCAAAAGGATCTGGGAAAATAAGAGAGAACCAAGAAGTAATTGTGAAATTAGATAATTTTCCATATAATGAATACGGTTCGATAACTGGAAAAGTTAAATCAATATCTTTGACTAGTAGTACAACGCGAGCTCAGGATAGTGATGTGGATACATATCAGATTTTGGTAGAGTTTCCAAATCAGCTAAAAACTAACTATGGTACAGTATTAACGGCAAAAGCAGAGGCAAAAGGAACAGCTGAAATTATAACAAATGATCGTCGTTTAATAGAAAGGCTTTTTGATAACTTAAGCTATATAGTTAAGAAATAGAATTTGTTTGCGAGTTATTTGTTTAAAGATAAATGTGCGTTAATTTAAGCGTATGAAAGATTAGCTTAATACTTCACCGAGTTTTGATCTTAAATATAAGGAACTTTATAGCTTAGTTATTTCTTTCGCTATATAATTAATGAAAGAAGGATCACCCTGAATAATGAATTAACATATTGAACTAATATTACATTGTAGTCCAGACAGCCTTGATATTCTTAGTTTTAGCGCATAAAAGGAGTAATTCGATCTGGGCGACCTTTGGTGTCGTAGAGGCAACATTAAGCGCATTGGAATTTATATCAAAAACCTTCCCGAAACAAGAAAGGGTTACTCTATTAAGTGGTGAAGACTATCCAATAAGGCCTGTGCTACATGTATATAAATTCCTTCAATCTAATCTTAGAAAAATTTTTATGGAGTATTTTAAGGTGCCATATGATAAATGGTGGCAAAGAGGAGAGATAAGATTTCCTCATTTTCAACGAATCAATGAGACATTAAAGGTATACGGAGGAAGCCAATGGTGGTCATTTCCAATGGATGTCGTAAAATATATCGTTAAATTTAATAAGAAAAACCCTGTTTTTGTCGACTATTTCAAAACTGTCACCGTTCCTGACGAGAGCTTTTTTCAAACTTTATTGCTAAATGTTAATGAGAATTTTTTAATTGAAAATATACAAAACACTACATTGTTCTATATCAAATGGACATCGCCTTATCAGTACCTTAGAACATTAACCTTTCAGGATCGAAAGCGAATCTCCAAAAGTAAATACCTTTTTGCTAGAAAGTTTGTACTTGACCCAGACAGTTCTATTTTAGATTTCTTTGACAAATGGGGCTTACCCTGTAATACGAAATAATATGTACGGATCAAAAGACAAGCAAAGGGCAATATTATTTCTAACAAATAAAACACATAAAAATATAATTTGTGCCTTTCGGGATTTAAAGAAAAGCGCCTCAAATATTAGTGATGTGTTTATGATTTACCATCATACTCATAGTGAATTACCGCCAATAATCCTGGAACATCAAGCATTTGTATTTAGGGATTCGATATTAACTGAGATGAACTATGTTGCGATCAACGATAAACTTATACCTGGAAGTAATCATTTCGCATTGCTTGATTTTTACAAAAAAAATCCTGGATACAGATATTATTGGTACGTTGAAGATGACGTACGATTTAATGGCGATTGGAAAACATTCTTTTCCTTCTTCGAAAATAATGAATCAGATTTTATCAGTAGCCATATCCGGACATATTCGGATGAGCCTGATTGGCATTGGTGGAGTTCAATAAAATATATTAATGTAAATATACCAGTTACTAGATGTTTGGCGTCCTTTAATCCCATTTTTAGGATTTCTAATGATGCATTGGAGTTTATTGATCAAGCACTTTCTAATGGTTGGATGGGGCATCACGAAGTTCTTCTTCCAACTCTATTGAACCTGGGGAATTATAAGATAGAGGATTTCGGAGGTAATGGAGGTTTTGTGAATAAGGGTCAAAAGGAAATGTTCTATAGTGTTGCTGATATTTCTTCAAAAAAGTTAAGCTCAATGCGATTCAGGCCAGTGATAGAATTGGAAGAAATGACAGCTTCTTTACTTTATCATCCTGTAAAAACAAAGCTCTAAATTAACTCAAACTGTTCATTTGCATTACTCGGAGATCAAGCAGCGACAAATCAGGAAAGAAACTTATTTATAGGAGTCAGCTATCACAAAAAAAGAGTAAAGTATCAGTTGAAGCCTCTATAAAAGGTTGACTAATGACGGTTGGTATAGGATTTAATACAGCTTAAGGAATATTTTAAGCGATTTGAAATGAACTAACATGCTAAAATAAGATTTGATTTGAAAGATTGAATGATATTGTTTGCCTTTAAGTAAGTCAATTACAGTCAAATAGTTGCGAAAAAATGGTGAGCATGTGGTGAGCATTGTTAGTCATTAAGATTTAAAATGCTAATTGTCAAAGGTATATGGGTTTGTTACAAGTACCGTCCATTGCACAGCAAAAGCCTTAACCAGAAAGTTGAGGCTTTTGTTGTTTTAGCACATTTTTGTAAAAATGCAATATAAATGCAGGCACCTGTCTTCTTAGGTGC
Organism: uncultured Pedobacter sp.; assembly: GCA_946478755.1. The sequence continues at coordinate 28,726 of CAMLDJ010000036.1, forward strand.
TAGCTGATTATTATTTCCAAGGTTTTGCTGTATTTCCTCATAAGCCGATCATTCAGTAAGGGCTTTTTGATGCAAATATTTCCAAGCTCGGTCGTAAAGTTTCGTGTTCTGTGAAACTTTGATCCAGTTAAGCAATACCGCTTGACGGATAAATTTTCTATGATGTTACTTTTTCTTTCTGATTGGCAGCCGATGTTTTTTGTTGCTGCCTGCCTGATGAGCATCTGTTCGGTCGGGCTTCTTTTTTATTTCTTAAAGGTTTGGTGCCGGGCTCGCGGTGAACCTGGGGTGGGTAGTATAGCTTCTGTTTCTGGTGGAGGCGTGGCTGATGTGATGGGAAAGGTGAGGCTGGAGGCTGGGGTGCAGGAAGTGCGGATGTCGGAGCTGGTTTTTGACCGTTCGCGGAATGTGGAAAATGTGGTAAGCACGAAAAGCGTGGGGATGGCGGATGATGTGATGGATGAGGTGAGCAAATGTTTTGAGCTGATCGGGGAGATGGATGGCAAGAAGGAGGATTTTATGCGGATGATGGCGGGGCTTGAGGGGATCTATCCGGAAATGGCGGATCATCCTGCGCTGGCAGAGGTCAAGGCGTTTATTGGCTCACATGCGCCTTTTGCACTTTCAAAGCAGGAGCTTGCGGCTTTCTGGGGTTAGGATTTGGGTTGGTTTAAAAAATATAAGGGTAGATGAAAACAGGTAAAAAGGTTAAAGATAAACAGATGGTCTTGGCCAGGGTTGGTCTGGCGGGAGTTGTTGGGATATGGCTGCTCTTGCTG
>CAMLDJ010000037.1 GCA_946478755.1 uncultured Pedobacter sp.
CGGTTTGCTGACTGGCAGACGAGGGGGCCGGATTCCACCAATCGGCCCTGAATTTTCCACTGACCATATTGACCAGAGTTTGAACTGCCTTGGTTTTATCGGCATTGTTATAATACGGTGCCAGCGTCACATCTCTCCTGGTATCCAGAGCATCAAAGGCATAAAAATAAACCGGAACTGCCCTTACAGAACTGTTACCCAGTTGTGCCGTACCAGAAGAGGCATAAAAACGTGGACCGTCATAATAGCCTATCCTTCCGCTAATGTCCTTCCCCATGGCCACTTCAAACATAACTTCTCCATTGGGCTCCAGCTTAAAGGCATCAATATAGTTTTTAAATATATCCTGAAATGTTGGGTTGAGGTTATGTATATCACGGCGCTGCATAATTTCGGCACATTCATCCCTGGTTATTTTATAGAAATTGAGGTAATCTGGCTTACGTTCCATTTGCTGGGATGCCCTTCTAAGGGAATATCCTCCTCTGTAAAGCGCAATCCGGGCCCTCAAGCCTTTAACCGCCCCTTTAGTAATCCGTTCATCAAGAGCTACTCCGGCATCATTGCGCCAGGGTACCAGTTCGGATGCTACTTTCAGATCCTCGATCAATCTGTCGTAGATCAGGTCACGGTCTGTTTTGGGCAGATAAAGATCTTCCTGATCAATTGCCGGTTCAAATATGGCCGGAATATCACCCCAGTTCCTGATGAGTTCCAGGTAAAATTGGGCGCGCAAAGTCAGCGCCTCCCCATACAAACGTCTTAACTGTTGCTTTTCTGTTTCTGTACCATTGTTGTACATCGCCATTGCCGGAATGTTCTTGACACAGAGGTTTGCCCTTTCTACTCCAGTGTACAGCTGCTGAAAAGGCAATGCAAGCTGCCCATTGGTAGGCTGCAGGTTGTACCTTGATAAATCCCGCGAGTTGTTGTCTGGTGCCGAAGCATTGGTAACCCCTATAAATTCGTCTGTATCATAGGGGTACATCATACTCAGGCGACTGCCATAACCGTTATCGCCGGTTAGTTGTTCGTAAACACCCATCAATGCACTGGTGGTGTTGGCCACGTTGCTGAACACAAACTGTTCGTCAAAGGCCGATTGTGGTGATACATCCAGGTACTTTTTACAGGAACTCAGGCAAAGCATACTTACAAGTACGATGGCTATTGGGAAAAATATTCTTATTTTCATCTGTTGAGCTGTTGAGGTTAAAGGGAAAGGTTGATACCAAATATATACGTGCGGCTGCGTGGATAGGCAGAGTAATCTACCCCCGGTGTTACAGGGTTTGAGCTTCTCACATTCACTTCAGGATCAAAGCCTGAATATCCTGTGATCACAGCTACGTTATTGGCCGTAGCATATACCCTTAACTTATTAATTTTAGCTTTGCTAAGGAGTTTTACCGGAAAAGTATAGCCCAGTGTAATGTTGTTGAGTCTTAAAAAAGAACCATCCTCCATTGCCCATGAAGTCGGATAAAAGGCCCCTGTCCCTGTAATTGGCTGCCATATCTTTGCATCCTTATTTAGGGCTGCAAGCTGATCTGGCGGTAGGCCTGTAACTTGCGGGACACCCCCTACTACAGTAACTCTTTGGGTCACATTGCCGTTGGCATCAATGGTTTTCCAACGGTCGTTCATCACAGCCAGCATATTGGTATTGGGTGTATAACTGTTTGTAAATTCAACTTTATTGGCATTGTAAATGTCGTTGCCCACCACAAAGTTCACAAACATGCTCAGGTCAAAGTTTTTATAGCTGAACTGCTGATTAAAACCACCGGAAAATTTAGGTGTCGCATTGCCAATAATATCCTTGTCGCTCTCATTGACGATGTTGTTGCCATCACGGTCCTTCAATTTCATCCAGCCGGGCTGAGCTGTTCCAAGCACAGCAGACACGTCGGCCACACCCGGTTTAAGGGTATAGATCTGGGTTGCAGGATCATAATTGAAATCATTAACACTATAGAATCCATCCGAAACATAGCCATACATGGATCCAACAGGTTTACCCACCTGTACGATATAATCGGCTGGCTGACCGGAAACAAAGGACACAGCAGGTGACGGCAGATAGCTGGAAGCAGTACCCAGCTTATCGATTTTATTTCTGTTAAAGGCAATATTAAAATTAGTTGTCCAGGAGAAATTTTTCTGCTGTACCGGAATCGCATTTAGCTGAAACTCCAGCCCTCTGTTTGAGGTTTGTCCCACATTTTGCAGTTGCGTCACATAACCCGATATGGAGGGTATACGGACATCCAGTAAAAGGTCTTTAACCTTATTCTGATAGGCATCAATATTCAGCTGCAAGCGATTGTCCCACAAGGCAATATCCAGCCCTATATTTTGCGTTACTGTAGTTTCCCATTTCAGGTTTTTATTGGCCAGACTCGAAGAACTGTAGCCTGGGTTAACCACTTCATTCAAGGCATATTTGGCATTGGTTGAAAAAGTGGTCAGATACAGGAAATCATTGATCCTGTTATTTCCTGAGGCTCCATAACTGGCACGCAGTTTCAGATCAGAGATAAAGGAAACATCTTTCATGAAATCTTCTTTTGATATTCTCCAGCCCAGGGATCCTGAAGGGAAATAGCCCCATCTTTTGTCGGCAGCAAACTTCGAGGAAGCATCTGTCCTAAAGGTAAACTTGGCCAGGTATTTATCACTGTAGGAATAGTTCAAACCTGTAAAGAAGGAAAGCAGGCGGCTCTCATGAATTACATTGGTCGGGTACAGTGGGGCACTCTGCCCCAGGCTAAGCTGCCCCAGTGCCTTTTCGGGCGTTATGCCCAAAGGAAACAGCTTTAATTGGTCAAGGTTAACCTCATCTTTCAGATTGTAAATCTCCTGCCCCAGTAAGGCGCTAAAATCGTTTATCCCTTTTTTATACGTGTAGGTAAATACATTGGAATTACTAAGGCTAAAACGTTTAGTGTTATTGATGTTTACAATGGGTAGCCGACTTCCATTGTTTCTCGCATTAGAAGTAAAATAGTCATCAAATGCATTGAGGGTGGTATTGTTGAAATTAACCCCGGCGGTGGATCGGAATGAAAGGCCTTTAGTTACCATATAATTGAGATACCCGTTCATGTTCAGGTTATCAGAAGGCCTGTTCCTGTATTGTGCATCGCTCAGCTGAATAGGGTTTAATACACCTAGTCCGTTACCGGTATTGGTGTCATTGAAATAATCCTCATCAAGTACATCGTCGCTCATGCCCGTCATATTCAAAGGCCTGTATTTAATAGTATGGCGCAACAGGCTGTAGGTAGCAGTTGCTTCACTGGTGGATACACCTGAGCCGTTGATCTTTTGATCATTATACCTGATCCCAAATCCAGTCCGAAGTTTGTCGCTAGCCCGGTGGTCCAGCTTTAAATTGAAGAGCTGCCTGTTAAATTTGGAGTTGAGCATAATTCCTTGCTGGGAATTATTGGTATAGCTAACGTTAAAGGTGGTTGTTTTACCGCCACCGGTAATGCCTACAGTATGTGTCTGCGAAAGCGCATCGCGGCCAAATGTTTTTTCCTGCCAGTCTACCGGATCTATATTTTTGTAATCACCGATATTGGCAAAACTGCCATACGTTTGTTCAAAGGCGTCTTCTGTATTGGTTAAGCCCCTCGATCTTTCGTACTGCCGCAATACAAAATCATATGGGCTCATTACCTCCAGTTTATTTTGCAGTTGTGCCAGTCCCAGGAAACCATCATAGCTCACCCTGGTTTTCGCTTCTTTGCCACCCTTTGTAGTAATGACTACCACACCATTGGCACCTCTGGCTCCGTAAATGGCAGTTTCTGATGCATCCTTGAGTACTTCGACTGACTCGATATCCGTAGGAGAAATGCTGGATAAGCCATCCTCTACCTGCACACCGTCGACCACATACAAGGGGGAATTACTTTGCGTAACAGATCCACCACCTCTTATTAGCACCCGGACCTCAGCACCAGGCATCCCCTCGTTGGCCGTAATCTGGACCCCCGCCAGTCGGCCTGCAAGCGCCTCAGCTGCTGAGTTGAGGGGTATATCCTTCAGTTGTCGTGCGTTAACAGAGGCTACAGCACCGGTAATGTCCTTACGTTGCAGCGTTTTATAACCTATGGTCACCACCTCGTTTAGCATATAGGCTTCCGGCTGAAGTCTTACTGTGAGTTGCACTTCCTCCCCGGCTCTTACTTCTTTTGTTTTATACCCCAGGTATTTAAATACCAGTGTAATTTCTCCATCGCCAGGCACTGTTAATTTGAATGCACCATTGATATCGGTGCTAACTGCAATGTTTTGTCCCTTTACAGCAACCGACACGCCGGGCAACAGTTCATCTTCCGCCTGGCTCATTACTTTGCCTGAGATGGTACGGTTTTGCTGCTGTGAGAAAGAAATGCCGGCGACATGCAGCAAGACAAAAAATACCTGTAAAAATCTTTTCATAATATTTGGTTATACCTGGTTTAGCGCGATAGCGCAATCGCTGATAACAAGATTACATTATTCTGATGAAGGATCATATCCAATTCACCTAAAAATGTATGCAAGCGTTACCGATAACGTTATCGATACCGCTTCCGGTAATTTTCGTGTTAGATTTGGCATCCGGCAAGCGGAGGAAAAGTATATTAGTGATGAAGAAACTAATTAAATACTCATGAAGCAGACCATAAAAACCTTAATCGCCTCAGTATCCCTGTTATTCTTATTGATCAGCTTTAAGAACGGGCAGAAAAAGATAACCATATATAGTATCGGAGACTCTACCATGTGTGATTTTGCACCTTCTTACCTTAACCAGTTTGGCGGCAAAAATTATCCCATTAGGGGCTGGATGCAAATGATGCCCCGCTTTTTTAGTGATGATGTAGTCATCCACAATGCTGCCCGCAGTGGCCGAAGCTCTAAAAGCTTCAGGACAGAAGGACACTGGAAATCTGTTGTTGATCAGCTAAAAGCGGGGGATTATGTGTTCATTATGTTTGGTGCAAATGATCAGAAACCAGACACAGCAAGGCATACAGATCCAAAAACCAGCTACCGTCAGAATCTGTTGAGCTATGTAAACGAAACAAAAGCGAAAGGAGCTCATCCTATTCTGTTTACCTCACTGGTGCGGCGAAACTTTGGCAAAGACGGGAAATTGGTAGATACCTATGGCGAGTACGTTACTGCTGTGCTTAAGCTTGCTAAAGAGATCAATGTGCCTGTCATAGACCTGAACCAAAAATCTGCGAATCTCGTAACCAGATACGGACCGGAAGAATCTAAAAAACTCTTCCTGTATATTGAACCAGGAAAGTTTAGCAAACTGCCGGAAGGCAAAAAGGACGACAGTCATCTGTGCGTCTTTGGTGCCACCGAGATGGCCCGTCTTGCAGCTCAGGGACTAAAAGAAATCAAATCGCCCTTGGCTGCATATCTCAAATAGCTATCATTTATCGATCAATTAAATCTATCTTCTTTCCTGTCTTTGCTGCCAGGTAAATGGCGTCTATGATCTTCAGATCGCTCAGCCCTTCTTCTCCGTCAACCGGTACGATGGGTTGTTTGCCATTGAGGATAATTTCCGACATTTCCTCCATTTGCAAGGTTTGATGTACAACGACGGCCTGATCCAGATCGCCTTTGTGTGTGCGGCCTTTAATCGGGCCATAACCTGTTGAAGGCTGCATTTCCGCAAAACCCTTAGTTCCGTTAAGGAAGAACTTATCCAGGTTATTCATGTTGTAAGTTGACAGACAGGACGCTACTGCACCACCCGGGAAACCCAGCTGAAACTGGATGGTCTCATCCACTCCGGGTTTGAACTTTTCCTGGTCTGTCTTTGTTTCCTGAGCGGTTACCCACATTGGTTCTTCCCCTACCATATAACGGGCGCCGTTCAAGGCATAGATTCCAATATCCATCATAGCACCACCTCCAGCCAGTTGCTTGTTTAAGCGCCATTGCGTAGGGTCGCCGATTTTGAAACCACATAGTCCCTGAAAGAAGAGCACTTTACCGAAATCCCCCGCTTTACGCATGCGGATCACCTCCAAAGTGTGGGGCTCAAAGTGCATGCGGTAGCCGACCAGCAATTTTACCCCCGCATTTTTACACGCCTCAACCATTTCCTGTCCTTCCTTTGCGTTCAATGCCATCGGTTTTTCACAGATGGCATGTTTGCCTGCCTTAGCCACCCTGATCACCTGGTCATGGTGCAATGCATTCGGGGTGATGACATATATGGCGTCGATGTCCGGGTTATCTTTTACCTTATCGAAGTTCTCGTAATTATAACAGTTCTTTTCCGGAATATGATACTTCCCTTGCCAATCTTTGATCTTGGAGGGCGTACCACTAATTACGCCAACCAGTTTTGCCTTTTTGCAGGACTGCATGGCTTCTGCTACCCTCGAGCCATAACCGCCGAGTCCCATAATGGCCACCCTTAATACCGGGCCATCATAAGATTGCTCGTATAAAGTGGGATTTCCTGCCATTCCAAGGCGGGGCAAAACAGTCAATGCTAATGCAGAAGCTGTGAATTTTTGCAGGAATTGTCTTCTCGAATTCTTCATAACAAAGGTTTAATGGATAAATTCATTCCCAATTTACCATTAATCCGCAAAAAATGCGGAGAATACCTAGTTTATTCTCCGCATTAATAATGAAATAATATCGTTCAGCAATAGCTAATTAATTTTTTTTCAGTTTCTTAGCCTTTCGCCCCTTCTGCACTTCTTCTCTATTGGATTTTACTGCAGTACCTTTCATTTTAAGCATACTCAAGCGGGCATATAATTCGGCGATGCAGGCCTGGTCCAATAACCATTTTGGTTTCTTAATTTCATCTGGTTTGGGTGTCCAGCTGTGCGATACATAACCATACTGATCGCGCGTGTTTTGCCATGCATAGTTCAAATCAGCCTCGATCGCAGTCAGATATTTGTAGTCGCCATCAACATCATATAAAGCTTCATAACCCCGGAACAATACAGTCAGGAACCAAGGCAGGTCGATATACAACTTTAAGTTTTTATCATGTGGCAGACTTGTGAAATGTCTGAAGCTGTCGGCAGCCATGCCACGTGCCTGCTGCAAATACTGCTGATCGCCTGTAAATTGATATAGCATGACAGCAGCCTCTATCAAAGAACCCGTGTTGTAGGTATAAAAAGTACGGTTCAGTGTTCCATCTAATTTAATGTTATTGGCGATCAGGCCTGTTGAATCCCGAAGCGTATGGTACATCCAGGTATAAAACTTCTTACCTTGATTCAGATAATAAGGGTCTTTACTTCCCTCAAAAATCTTTAACGCAGTCAGTGTAGCCATACCATTGGTACAAGCTGGCTTTTGATCATTATGCCCTTCCAGCCAGGTTACGCCGCCACCCATGTCCTCGTTCCAGCCACTTAGAATGAATTTAAAAACATCTTTGGCCCGTTGCAGGTACACTGGGTTTTTAGTATTGAAATAGGCCTCCATGTAATCTATTCCGACCAGTCCGTTGTCATCGTAATACCGGTCCGATTTTTCCAGCTGCACCGGGTACGCCTGATATCCCATGGGCTTGCGCACTTCATCCCGGTATTGCTCAACCCCCATCACCAGGGTATCCAGGTAGGACTGGTACCGGGCTTTCAATCCGGGTATGCTCATCAATACGTTATTAGCGGAGAACATGCCTGAAAAGGGCCATAAAAAACTAACCGGCTTTTCCCCCACATTGCCGCCCTGCATGTAGGTAAGACTATCTTTTTTATTGGACGGAAAATTCTCCATGAATAAGCCTGCATAGGCAGGAACACGGAAGTTTTTCCAGACATTGGTAAAAGCAGTTTCTGCGCGCTTTTGGTATTCTGCCGACAAGTTTCCCTGCGCCTTTATGTTCATAGCGCTTAAAGTAAACGCGATGAGCAAAAGCCAGGACGAAGTACGTAGGTTGATCGAATCCATATCTTAAGTTTTATGTTATTGTTCTGAGGGTGGAGGTACCTTAGTACCCCAGCTTTCATTAGGCTGGTTCCCCATTTTGAATACCAGCTTGCCACCCTTCATCAGTTCGTCACGGTATAGCCAGCAATTATTCAGTGTAAGCCCATTGAAGGTTGCAGACTGCACATATACGTTTTCTTTGGAGTTGTTTTCAGTCAGGATCAATAATTTTTTGTTATTGCCTAAGGTGATGTCGGCTTTATCAAACAGCGGACTACCCAGCTGTATGATGGGCCTGGAGTCGGTCAATCCCTTTACGTCGAACAAACCCAAAGCCGTCATCACGTACCACGAACCCAACTGTCCCTGATCTTCGTCCTGTCCATACCCATAGCCATGGATGGGCTCCGTACCATAAAATTCCTGTCCGATCAATCTTGTCCATTTTTGCGTCAGCCAGGGTTTGCCAGAAAAGTTAAACAACCAGCTGATGTGTAAATTGGGTTGGTTGCCCTGATTGTAAATGGAGTTGACACCGGCGAATGCGTCGATGGTTTTGCCGCCCCCAAAGGCCAGTTTTTCAGAGACGGTAAAAATGCTGTCCAGCCTCTTATTAAAATTATCTTTACCTATCGCATCTACTAATCCAGCAGGGTTATGCGGCACATAAAAAGTATATTGTATTGCATTACCTTCCTGAAATCCTCTCCAGGGCTGATAAGGATCAAATTTGTCTACAAACTGACCTTCGGCCGTTTTCGGCTGCATCAGTTTGTTTTGAGGGTTTAGTAGTGCTCTCCAACCGTTCGCGTACTTGATCAGCTTGTGGTAATCCTCCTCTTTCCCCATCGATTTCGCCATTTGCGCTGTTGCAAACGCGCTGAAACTATATTCAAGGGTATGCGATCCGGAAAAATTAGAACCCGTAGAATCCGTCACGAAATCCCGTCCCGTTTGCTCAAAGTGCGGCACATAGCCATACTTCAGAAATGCTTTGGTATCCATTTTTCCGGAACCGAGGGGCCGATCTTTGTAATGGAGGTCATTTGCTTTGACAGCCTCATAAGCCAGATTGACGTCATAGTTTCGGATGCCTGAATTATAGGCAGCGGCCACGGCCAGGCCTACAAAATTCGTTCCTACACCCGAAACGTACTCACTGTTGGCGATTCCATCGCCAAACCAGCCTCTGTCCTTGTACAGTTGCAGCTGGGTATTAACAAAGCTACCATACCATTCAGGATAGCTCAAGGCCCAAAGTTGGGTAATGTTCCAGTATCCGCCCCAGATGGCATCCGTATTAATAAATTCCGCCTTAAGGCCTTTTTCTGCTTGGGCAGGTAGCTGTCCCACGGTGCCGCCGTGTTTAGGATAGGAACCATTGACATCACTGGCAATGCCCCTGCCTAGCAACGCATGAAACAGTCCGGTGTAAAACTTCGTTTTGTCTTGTTCATTGCTTCCTTCAACATTGATTTTGTCAAGTTCACGCGCCCAGGTTTCCTGTGCATTGATCTTTGCCTGGTCAAATGACAACCCTTTCGCTTCGGCCATGAAGTTTTCCCTGGCGTTGCTGGTTGAGGTATAGGACAAACCCGTTTTAATCTCAATGGTTTCTTTGTCAGCGGTATGATAATTCAGCACCAATCCGGCCCCTACGCCCTTTGCCAGGTTCGTATTTGGGGTGATTCCCACAGCTGTAAAGGCGGTAATGTCTGTTGGTTTCTTACTGATCTCTCCGTAAAAATACATATTAACTTTGCCTTGGGGATCGTAAATCTTAACATACTTTGGATAGGTGAAAACGTAGCCTTCAAAGTGGGTGTCGTCTATCATTTTGATGCTTGCATCTGTAACCGCACCACTTTCGCCCTGTTGATTCCCGATGTCGAGTATGACATGGGATTGTTCACTTGCAGGAAACTGATAGCGCTGGAAGCCTACCCTTTTTGTCGCTGTAAGTTCTGCGGTAATCCCGTAGTCATCCAGCAATACTTTATAATATCCAGGTTCGGCTACCTGGTTCTTCCGGTCGAACTTAGACCGATAGCCAGTATTAGGATCTTCCAGGTCACCGGGCTTAACTTTAAGTTGCCCAACAGCAGGCATGTAACTGACACCACCCACCTGCCATTCGTGGAAATGGACAAATCCCTCTATGGAATTTTGACGCGTATCATAGCCGACGGCCTCCCAGCCCGAAGCATTGCCGTAATGTCCGTTGGTTGAAGGTGCCAGCTTTGCCATGCCATAAGGAACTGCTGCGGGGGTATAAAAAAACCACCTGCTGTGTGCAGTACCAATGTTTGGGTCGACGTATCTGATCGCGTTTTCTTTCCTGACGTTGCAAGCTGCCAGTAATATGGACAACAGGACAATTCCGTTTCTAAAAGTAGTTCTCATAGTATATCATTTGCCTGCCGGCATGGTTTAATTTTATTTATATTTTGACAACATGACCTGCAGCCTTTGCATCCAGGCCTGGTCTACCCCTTCGTAATTGCTGTACTTTCCGGAGCCATCAAGGCTCGCAAACTGCAGGTATCCCTGATTCGCCGGATTGCGCAAGACGGTGTTGATCGCATCCAGGTTACCTTTCGCATAATTCAGCCAGCTAGGATTTTTATCTGCTTCATGCAGCTTTATCATCGCCTGAGTACCCCAACCGCACCAGGCAGGGTTGATCCTCCGATCGGCCGTATTAAATATGTATACATTGTGCTGAGCATCCCACAACACACGGTTCATGGCCTGCCCAAGCGTTTGGGCCCTGGCTAAATAGCTATTGTCGTTCATGGCTTGGGCATACAGTAAAAATGCCTCCACCATAATCGCGTTGTCGTAGGTGAAGATAATGTTATTTCGCTGACCATTCTCCTCAAACTGCCAGACATACAAGCCGCTGGCGCTGTCGTACATTTTGCTGTTTAGCCATGCATTTACGGATACCGCCCAGTCATGGTAAACATTTTCGCCTGTAATTTTATACAGTTTCGAAAAAAGCTGTAGCGCCAGCCCATTGGTTTGCGTAGGCTTTACCTTCTTTTCGGTATTCCACCAAAAGCCACCACCATGAACATTGTCAAACAAACCACTTTTTATTAACCAGTTGGCACATTGCCTGGCTTTAGCAAGGTAGGCTTCTTTATCAGTACCGGTAGTTACCTCATACGCCTCCAAATAAACCATGCCACTCAAGGAGTTGTCATCGACATATTTAGTGCCCGACGATCCGCTGCCATCCAGACGTGCAAATGCAAAATAGCCGCCATTGGGATCGCTCTTATCCCACATGTTGTCCATCCATTTAAAAGTTTGGTTCATGCTTCCCAGGTACGACGCGTCGCCACTGGCTACCATTGCAGCATCGGCATAGATCTGGCTTACATTATACCATTCAAAAGCGCTGTTCGGGTCTGTGGTTGTATTCACACGATAGCTTTTGTAAGCGGTAAGCAAATTACCCACAATAAACCTGTTCGTTTCCTTTGCCCTGGTCAGGTAGGAAGATTCCCCTGGATCCGTACCCCCTCCCGGAGGGGGTACAACAGGAGGAGTTACGGGACCAGTAGTTTCTTTTCCGCATGCCATTAATAGCGCCAGCAATGCCATGTATACATATAGGTATTTTCTCATCATACCTTATTTTACAGTAACCACATGCGTATACGCGGCTTCTGGTTTAAGAAACAGTTGGACTTTTACATTTTTGTGATCTGCCGATGGGTCAAATTTGTAGGTGTTAGCCCATTGGTCGTTCGTAACAGGAAGCAGGAAGAAATATGAGGGTGCCTGCCCGGCAGGTGGACCGTTGTCGGGACGAGAACTTCCCATAAACTGCAAGCCTGCAGCCGTGTGCAATACAAACTTATAACGTTCATCTCTTCCCCAGGAGAACTGGAAGAACTCGATCGGGATATTTTCCGCTTCCCAGGTACTATTGCCTGCGTAATTCAACTGTCCGATCTCTGAATTGTAAGCAGACATCCACAGGCCTACCGACTGGATTTCCACCATAGTGGTTGTCGCCACGTTGAAGTCAAAGGTCAGGCGGTAATTTTTTGCCGCATTTACGATTACCGGTGTGCTGCCTTCTTTGATCAGGCCATTTTCTATATAATACGTCTTACCGCCGGCAGTTGGTTTATCCGTCAGGACATAATCTCCGGCTTTTAGTGAGGTGTAGATCTCAAAGACTCCCTCTTCACTCATTTTAAGTTTCAGCGCTTTGGTCACATCAGCGCCACCTTCAGTTGCCGTCCCGGTGAGGTACATTTCCGCAGGGATTTCAGCAAAACCGGCCGGCCTGGTAATTTGAATGATCCGGGACTCGGAACCATGCTGAACATTGGTGCCTTTTGATGCCAGCACCGTCCATTTCAATTTTCCGGACGATGAGGCGGCAATACCGGCCATGTTGGCAATCTTGTTCAGGTCCTTATGGGTGATGTTGATGTTAGTTTCTATACCCCCACCGTTTGACAGCATTTTAAAGACAGGTTTACTAAAATCACCACCCTCCTTATCAAATGCCACTTCATACAATATGTGGCCGCCATCTTCAGCTGTAGAAGCATTCCATTTGAACTCAACCGATGAAGGGGTAGCGGGCGCCAGTACCACCGCAGACTGATCTGCCGGTAAACTTAAACTGCCCATAGCGGTCAGGTTTTGATCTAATGCCCGTACATCTTTCTTACAAGATGCGATTGAAATTGTGATTAGCCCTAATGCAAAACCCAATCTGATAAAATTTCTCATTTTCTTAGTTTTTTTGGTTCGCTGATAATTAGTAATCCTCGTTTTGGGAAAGATTAGGATTAAGTCCTCTTTCTGCCGCAGGGATTGGCCACAAATAATCCCTGGAAGTAAATGTCCTTCTTTGCACACGGATATAGCCGTTATCTACGGAGGGATCTCCGAATTTGGCGCCATGTACAAAGCCGTTCATCACCGTTTCGGCAATCTTCCATCTGCGGATATCGTCGGTTCTTAAACCCTCCATGGCAAATTCAGTCCGTCTTTCGCGACGAATGATATTGGTCAAATCAGCAGTGCCAGGAAAATTTAAGGCAGCCGGGTCGGTAAAGCCTGCCCGCTGACGCAGTAGCCGGATAGTATTGTTCCATACTGTTTCATCGAACTGGTTCAATGCCTGTTTGGCTTCAGCGTAGGTCAGCAATACTTCAGCATATCTCAGCAGGTGTATGTTGGCGCCAGAAGTAAATGAGCTTAATGCAATGGGATCAAAATATTTCCTCCAGTAATATCCGGTTGGTGAGGAAGCCTGCGACGCAGGATTGTACTCATCCGGGGCTGAAGCATCAGGATCTGTCCCTGGTTTGATGTAAATCACTTTAGTTGAGCCATTCGGATTTACCCAATTGTATCCATCATACACCACAGTGGCTGTCAGGCGGGGATCACGGTTGATGTATGGGGTGGCTTCTACGTAACCTGACCCGGCTTCATTAATTCCCTTGCCATTCAGGGTGATATAATCATTCACCAATTCTTGTGTGGGAGCCATCCCACTGACCCGGCCACCCACTGAGCGGGGTGCAAAGTCAAAAAACTCATTCCATGTCCGTACAGAAGGCACATACTGTAAAGATAAGATGGCCTCGTTGTTACTTTTATTGACAGTCGGGTTGCTAAAAAGATCAGGGTAACTACTTGCCAGACTGTACTGCCCATAAGTAGATTGGTTGTTCATCAGCTTTTCACAGACGGCCACAACTTCAGGCATGCGATTGCCCTCATATAGTAACACACGCGCCTCTAATGCAAGCGCTGCACCTTTCGTAATACGGCCATTCTCGCTTGCAGGAATCTGATCCTTTGAGGGCAGCACGGCAGCGGCAGCTTCCAGTTCATCTATTATAAATTTAATAACCGTTGCTTTCGGGCTACGCGCAATCCCCTTGGCCTCATCGGGCGACAAGTCTTTATCGATCAAAGGTACATCACCATACCACTTGGTCAGGTTAAAATGCGCAAAGGCACGAATAAAACGATTTTCAGCTTTCAGTCGCGCGATGATATCAGCCGATAAGGTGGTATTCTGGTCAACATTAGCCAGAAAAAGGTTGCATGATTTGATCGCGCTGTAATAATAAGCCCAGTCATTCAAAAATTTGGCCTGCGAAGCAGTAGCATTCCCACTCGCGATGAGGGCATAATCGCCCGATGAGCTATAGGCGTTATCAGAGGTTGCTTCATTGTAAAAGAATAGATTACTGTTATACATCAAGCTGTAATTGTTGTTCAGCGCGTTGTACACGTTAGCGTCTTCTTTCCAAAAAGTCTGATCAGAAAACCTGTCGGTCGGCGAAAGGTCCAGTTTTTTACATCCCATTGCCGCCGTAGCTACCAGGAATAGTAAAAGAAGTTTATTTATCAATTTCATGTTGGTACGTTTAAACATTTTCCTTAAAAAGTAATATCTATACCTGCTCCGTAAAATACGGGTAGCGGATAACTGCGTGCGCTATTGGAACTGGAGCCCACACTCACGTTGTTGCCGAATTCCGTAGTTTCAGGATCAATAAATTTTAATTTGCTTAATGTGAACAGGTTCTGTCCAATCAATGATACCCTCAACCTTTCCATGCCGGCTTTTTTGCTGATGCTTACAGGAAAGGTGTAACCAATATTGATGTTTTTTATCCTGGCATAAGCAGCATTGTATTTATACAAGTCAGATCCCGTGCGCCAGTTATTGGTGTTTGACGCCGAGCCGATCGCAGCCAGTCTTGGATATCTGGCATTAGGATTTGCCGGTGTCCAGAGGTCAGTCATGTGGTCGTACAAGGTAGCGCCATAATTGTAGTGGAAGGGTTCTACCAGTTCACCACGGAGGAATGCATCTCTTTTACCCACTCCCTGGATAAACATCTGAAAGTCGAAGTTCTTATAGTTCAGTCGGTAAGTAAAACCGAACGTATAACGCGGAAATGGATTTCCTAAAATGGTTTTATCCTGATCATTAATTGCACCGTCATTGTTCCGATCCTTAAATTTCAAATCTCCGGGACCAACTTCAGTACCTGTGGGTCTTGGGTAGTTTGCCACATCATCAGCATTTTGGAAAAAGCCATCGGTTTGATAGCCATAATACTGCGTTATCGGCTCACCAACTCTTCTGATCAATTGAAATACATCCTGATTAATGATCTGCTCGGTTGTACCTCCTGTTAAGGTTAACAGCTTATTTTTACTGTCAGCCACGTTCACACTGAAGCTATGCGCTACCGGGCCGGTTTCAAGGTTATAGGTTACTGTGGCTTCCCAACCCCGGTTTCGGACCTTCGCCACATTATAATCCGGAAGACCCGCACCAAATAAGCGTGGGACATCATAGCGTGGCTGCAAGATGTCACGCGTTACTTTGTTGAAGTAATCAAACGATGCAGTCAGGCTATTGTCGAGGAAGCTAAGATCAAGGCCGAAGTTAAGTGTTGCCGCTTTTTCCCAGGTCAGGTCTTGATTGCTCAGGGTAAATCCTGCACCACCTACTGATTGGTTGTTGAAGCCATAGGCGCTCGGATAGTTAAAGTAGGTCGTCTGATATTGGTAAGAGCCCACATTCTGATTTCCCAGAATACCATACGTTGCCCTCACTTTTGCATTGTTGATGATGTTTTTATAGGGTTGCATAAAGGACTCTTCCGATAGCAGCCAGCCCAGGTTTACAGATGGAAAAACACTCGCCCTGTTACCTTTTGCAAACTTTGAAGAAGCATCGTAACGCACTGTAGCTTCAAACAGGTACCTGTTTTTATAGGCGTAGTTTACTCGGGTAAACAACGAATTCAGGCTGGTTTGATCATTAGCGATACTATTATAAGAGTTGACTGGGTCGACTAAAGTACCAGTTGTTGAGCTGCCAAAAAACGGATCTGTTAAGGTCTTTTGCAACTGGAAGCCCTTCGTACTGAAGTTCTCATTTGAAGCACCTAATAATCCCTTAAAGGTATGGTCATTGATGGTTTTATTGTATTCCAATAACAATTGGGTATTCAAAAGAAGCGATTTATTGTTGTTGTCGAAAACGGTCAGGTCATCTCCATAAACTCCGGATGGAACGTAGGTCACTTTGGTACGACGGAAGAAGTTCCCGTTGTTGGCGATGGTTCCACCAAAGATACCGGTTAATTTCAGGTCTTTGGTGATGTTGATCTGTCCGTTAAAGTTTCCAAAAATTTCATCGTTATCTGCCTGGTTAAACCCTCCTTTTTCCAGTACACCGTACTCGTTGTATTGTGATGCAACGGAGTTGGTGAGGTAGTTGCCATCTGCATCTTTCCAGTTAAAATTTAGCGGCACGCGGTTGGCATCAGCAAAAATGTTGTTGTCGCCCACACTGTTGGTTTTATTGCGGGTTTTGGTGTAGTTCAATATCATATTGAGCCGTAGTATACCCATTTGCACGGTCTGGTTAAAACGCACATTGTATTTAGAATAGCCAAAGTCGGCGCCAGAGCCGCCATTACCGATCAAGTTACTTTTTTGATCCTGATAACCGGCGGATAAGTAATAGGAATTGGTTTCACCACCACCGCTAATGCTGACGTTATGTGATTGTTGGGGAGCGTTTTTTAACAAATGCTCTACGTCCCAGGTACCATTACCCTGATTTTGTAGATCCTGGATTTGGTCGGGTGTATAGACGGGAGGTAATCCCGAGTTGATGAGAGATTGGTTCTTGTAATAGGCATTGTCCCAGGCACTCACTTTATGCACCAGAACCCGCGGATCCTGGAAGCCAAAGCTACCGCTGTATTTGAAAGATGGCTTTTGATTCATCTGGCCGCTTTTGGTGGTTACCAATAACACACCGTTCGCAGCACGTGAACCGTAAATGGCGGCGGATCCTGCATCTTTTAATACGGAAACGCTGGCAATGTCATTGGGATTCAAAGTGTTGAGATTTCCACCAATGATCCCATCGATCACAATCAGGGGATCATTGTTCCCGAGGGTACCTACCCCCCTGATATTGATGCTCACATTGCTGCCCGGATTTAGCTGGCTCTGCTGGATGATTAAGTTTGGTGCCTCACCCTGCAATGCCTGAATGGTATTGAGTACCGGTTTGTTTTCGATATTCCGGGCACTGATCTGGCTTACTGCACCAGTCAGACTAACGCGTTTTTGCGTACCATAGCCCACAATAACCACATCACTAAGCTCTCTGCTCTCGGGAAGCAGGTTAACGTTGATCTCCGTTTTTCCTGCAATTGCAATCACCTGTCTGATGTATCCGATGTAGCTAAAGTTAAGGCTTCTGCCGGAATAGGCATCAGGAATACTTAATCTGTAGGCACCATTGTTATCCGTCACTGTTCCAATACTGGTTCCCGAAATACTGATACTTACCCCCGGTATTGGCTGTTTATTTTCATCTAGAACACGTCCGGTCACGACGATATCAGCAAGATTTATTTCCCTCGCTTTTACAAAGGGCGCTGCGACTGCAGCATCAGTGCTAAGCATGATAGCACAGACCGCCATGGTTAACAGCGGTCGGACATTCGCCCATTTGATTTTTTTTAGTTTCTGTAATAATCTCCGTTTCATACGATTTATTTTTAGGTTTTTGGTTAGTAATTTATCGCCTTCTTCTCATTTGATTTGTTATAGTCGTTTTTCCAATGGCCTTCTATGTCTTCCAGAGAACGACCTTTGGTTTCCGGAATCAGCTTCCAGGTAAGCCACAGTGCAGGCGAACAGCACAATGCAAACAGCCAGAACGTCCAGGAAGAACCCAGGCCTTCCAGCATGATCGGAGTCAGCTGACCCACTAAGAAATTACCGATCCATAAGGATAGGGTTGCTAAGGCTACGGCCTTACCACGTATAGCATTTGGAAATATTTCTCCCACGACCACCCAGCAGACCGGGCCGAAAGAAAAGGCAAAACAAGCGATGAAAGCCAGGATGAATATCAAGATCCATGGACCAGAGGTGATACCGAGCGAGAATAAAGCGCCGATAATGATCAATGAAGTGACTGCACCACCAATCCCCAGAAACAATAAAGGCCTTCTACCCCATTTATCCACCGTAAAAATGGCTACAAACGTGAATATCACGTTGACAAAACCTATGGTTACCTGCCCACCAAGTGCGCTGTTTAGGGTAAAGCCTGCCTGTTCCAGAATACGTGGACCGTAATAGATTACTGCATTAATACCACATACCTGCGATAAGAACGGCAATAACAGCCCGATCCATAAGGCTTTGCGGTATACCGGTGTAAACAGTTCCTTAAAAGAGGTATCGTCCCGTTCCCCCTGTTCTTTGAAAGCGTTGATTTCCCGACGGGCGGCTGCTTCACCGTCTATCTTCACCAGAATGTCGGTCGCCTTTTGCTCCCGCCCTTTTAAAAGCAGCCATCTGGGTGATTCCGGAACTAAAAACAGGCATATTAAAAACACCGCGGCCGGCAACGCGCCCAAACCGAGCATAGCGCGCCAGATCTCCGTAGAAAATATTTTGGTCATCGTGTCGCTGCTGTATGTTGCTCCTGAGTGATTAGCCAGGTAAGCATTAGAAAAATAAGCGATCACAATACCGATTGTTAAAGCCAGCTGATACAAAGACACCATCATGCCGCGAAGGCGTGATGGTGAAAACTCTGAAATGTATAAGGGAGATACCATTGATGCCACGCCAATACCAAGGCCACCTATCAAACGAAAGGTGATCAGTGCAGAGAAAGAGCTGGCAAGCATACAACCAATCGCAGAGGATAGAAACAATACTGCCGAGAGAATCATCACGATCTTGCGGCCATATTTATCACTTAATTTTCCGGAAAAGCTAACGCCAATGATACAGCCCAATAAGGCGCAACTGACAAACCAGCCCTCACTAACCGAATTAAGGCCAAAGTCGCCCTTTACCAGACTTATGGTTCCTGAAATTACTGCGGTGTCAAAGCCAAATAAGAACCCGCCCAGTGCGGCCACTAAACATACCAGATAGAGGTAAGTTTTGCTATTTTGAACCGTTGCGGTGTTGATAGTGTCGAAACTCATAATGTTTATTTTAAGAATGCTTTGACCACCTTGGCGCGACCTTCGGTGAGGTTGGTTAATTTATAATGCCCTGCTGCTGCCGGAACTACGATAGTTTCGGCGTAAGCATATTGTTGTAGGGTACCATCTTCGGTCTGGATGCTTATCGCCTGTCCTTCTACCAGCATGAGCACGTGGCAGCAGTTGTGCGTTTGAATAACCACCTCATCATCGAATTCAATCCGATGTATATCATAAAAATGTTCAGCATGTGTAGGCAAATGCACGATCTGCCAATTGTCCGCACGCTCGATCACCGTTTGTTTCGAAACCAGCTCATCGACTACCTGCTTGCCTTTACGCTCAAAATTGAGGTTATGGAATGCGTGGTCGATGTTGATCGGCCGTGGTTTGCCATCCAGATCAAGCCTCATCCAATCATACATCTTGAAAGTAAATATGTAAGGCGTAGCACTGATTTCAAGCACCAAACTTCCTTCACCTGCACTGTGCACTGTGCCATTCGGGATCAGGAAAAGATCATGCTTGTGTGCCGGTAGCGATTGAACGTATTTCTCTATCTCGATTTCCTCACCCTTTGCCTGGCTATCTTCCAATACTGATTTGAAATTGACCGGGTCAATATCTTCCTGAAAGCCCAGGTAAACCTGTGCATCTTTTTTGCAGTCTAAAATGTAATAGGTTTCATCCTGTGTTAAGTTTTCACCAAAGTTCTTTTGGATGTATGGTAAACTTGGGTGGCACTGGATAGAAAGATTGCCTCCACCATAGGTATCTAAAAAATCAAATCTGATCGGAAACTCGTCGCCGAATACAGCAGCATGTTTACCCAATATCTGTTCCTGGTTATGGAAAATTAAGGTATCAAAAGTAACTTCCAGCAAATTGCCGTCACTTTCAAACACAAGCCCATTTTCCGGCACAATCAACTCAAACGACCAGGCATAATTGACCACATTGGTATTCAGGTGTTTGATCCTTTCTTTTATCCACTGACCACCCCAGGCGCCTGGCTCAAACCAGGGTCTTGCTCTGATCACCGATCGGCTGATTGCGTCCAGCCCTTCGGCAAGATCAGACCAATGACTCCAGTTAATGGTGTCTGGCCATTGCCCATCGGCAATTGCAGTGATGTCATTAAGGATGGCTTTTTTGTGTTGATTGAAGATGACCCAGTCTACGAAATAAAAACGCTTATACATTTTGTAATGCTCGATCTGCTCAACTGCCCCTAAGTTGTTGATAGATCGTGCTCTCATCCTCAACTGTAGCTCATTTTTTGGAAGATCAATGTATAATATGGCTGCATCCCATTTGGCCAATGCTGCACCAGGACCGATGATGATATTTACCGTTGCTTTTTCATCCGGTAACTGCTGAACAAGGCGTTCAGTCTGATACAGGTCTGCCAGTGTTAAAGTGGTTTTGGTGCCCCAAACAGACTCATCTTGCCCTAAAAACGGGCTTACCAACTGCTCGATCTCCGATGTTGACTTCAAAAAATCCTCCGTTTTGATCCAGTTGGCAGTTATCCCTTCCTGGGCAAGGCAATTGTTGATGGCCTCCCTTACTTTTTCCCAAAAGACACCCACATATCCGTCAATGACCACTGTTTTTTGTTCGATGATCCAACTGGTCAACGAGGCATAGCCATTGAAGATCTTATTGTTCCCTAAGGCATGTGAGGGGTAAATATTATACCCCTCCCAGACGTCGGGCCGGGTAGTTAGCCGGGAAGGCATTAAATACTGCGCTCCTTTGCGCAGATCATCAATTGTTTCAATCGGATAATTTTTCAATTCAGGATTCATTTTTGTGTTAATTAGTATACATATTAATTGATCATAATTGCCATAAGGCTGTATTTAATCAAAAATTAGTGATTAATAATTCTTTTTCATTGTATATGTACAAACATATAAATTATATTCAAGAAACAAATAGAAATGTAAATTAATTTTTTACGCATAAATCGTGTTAAATACGTGATAGGTAATCATTATACGGTATTTTTATGTGTATACATAATGTAATTCAGGAAATATTATTAGTTTTGTATATAAACATTACAATGGGTTATAGTATAGATCATAAAAGTCCGGTTCCTCTCCATACACAGACAGAAATTTTGCTGAGGAAACTTGTAGCTGAAGAGCAATATCAGCACGGAAAAAATATTCCTAACGAAGTGGACTTAGCGAACATGTTAGGCATTTCACGTACTACATTAAGAATTGCGATCAATAAGCTGGTACATGAAGGTTTGTTGATCCGTAAAAAAAGAGCGGGGACAAAGGTTGCGTCAGGTCCGGTAAGCTCTAAATCGAACAACTGGCTTAGTTTTTCACAGGAGATGAAGTTACGCGGTATTCCCATCAAAAATTTTGAACTTTATGTAACCTGGGAGCTACCAGATGCAAGCCTTGCCGACTTTTTCGACATCGGCGCAGATGAGCCTGTTTTAAAGATGGAAAGGTTAAGGGGACGACCTGAAGAGCCTTTTGTTTTTTTTGCATCCTATTTTCACCCTCGTGTAGGTCTTACCCCTGACGATGATTTTAAAAAACCCTTGTACGAACTACTAGAACGGGATCATTCGGTAGTAGCCACCTTGTCAAAAGAAGAAATAAGTGCGATAGCGGCTGACGAACGCATTTCCGGAAAGCTTCAGGTACCGCTGGACAGTCCCATACTTTTTCGCAAGCGATTTGTTTACGACCAGGACGCGCGTCCAATAGAATATAATATTGGCTATTACAAAGCCGATAGTTTCGTTTATACTGTGGAGAGCACCAGGTAAGCAAAAAAAATGCGAAGAATAAATAGCTTATTCTCCGCATTAATAATCAAATAGAACTTATAGATACTATCGAATTTAGAGGTATAGAATCCGATCTTTTAGAATTGTTGCTTCCGTTCTTTATTGTTGTGCTGCATCCTTATCCGCCACAAAAGCTCTTCGATGGATACAACCTCAATATCTTTTTGAAGCAGATCTTTCGTCCACTTCACCGGCGTAACACCCCTCACTCCACTTTGCATTCTTCTGTCTTTATCAGGTATATCTTTATGATTGCGGTCGTATTCAGACCAGGCATGTACAACTGTCCAGCTTAATTGCAGGGACTGATCTTCAACAGACGCATGATCCTGGTTGATCAGGCCTGCCATTTTTTGGGAGTTCCCTGTACCCTTGCCGTTCAGATTAGCCCAAAGCTGATACTTAGCTGTGACGACAGGGATTTCGATGCCTTTTTTATTTTTCACCCAGAAGGTTTGACCATGCCCCCCATTATAAGGAGCATATTGAACCGCAATCATCCCTGTAAGGTCTTCTATCTCTTCTGCGTAAATGCGATAAGCCTCCATTGATGCCTTGCTTGCCACATTTTTGCAGATGAAGCCAAATACCTTTGTACCTGTTTTTTTCATTTGCACATTGATCATGGCAGCGTGTTGCCGAAGCAGCTTTTCCGGTTCAGGTGTTGCTTTCGCAAACAGGTCTGGATAATAATACCCACCACCATACTCCACAACCGAGACGTTATCGGGCTGTGATTTTTGCAATTCATCATACACATCCCTGGTCGCTGCCGATAAGTTAACCACACATGAAGTAAAGGACATCGGTATCCCAGCATTGTAAGGATTACGCCAATAATCCTTACTACTTAAAAAATTGCCAAAAGTCCACTGCAGATTATCTCCATCGCTCATCACAAAGGCATGATAATCCTTAGTGGCTTCCCAATTGATCTTTTTAGGGTCCAAAGATTTGATCTTCAAGGGGGCCGTTGAAGCCGGAATAGTAAGTAAGGGCAAATTAACACACCAGTCGGCCGGTTCATTGATCAGCCCGCGCCTGCTGCACACTTCAATCTGTTTAAACTCATCTCCGCTATTCCATCCCACGACCGGTGAAAGTGGTTGGATCCAATCCAGTATTTCATTATAAAGACTATCCACGCCATAATAGATCATGCTTTTATGGGCAATAGCATAATCCCTGTTATTAAAGAAACGGGGATTTGCAATCACCAGTAAATTAGGATTGAGCATTCCTTTAAGCGCAAAAAAAGCCTGCCTGTCCAGTTTCTTTCCTCTGGCATCAAAGAGTTTGGTCAGCCCTTTTGCTTTTGCCAGTGCCTCCTGACTTATATCGATCAGCAACCCTTTCTTTGCTGCAGCATAGGCGGTAGCTAAATTGATGGAGTTATCCTCACTGGCATAATCATATAAAATGTATCCGTTTATAATGCCCTTGCCCTTATAGCGGTCTACCAGATCCCATACGGAGAAGGTGCCCAGCTGTCTTGCCTTCAGTCTGTTGACCAGCGAATTGTAATAACCTGTGTAATTCGGATTGGGTACAGAGATCCAAACCCCCTCTTCACTAATACCTTCATTTATGGCCATTGCAGTAAGGCCCGAGATGGATTGTGCCAGGTTTTGCTCGCGCATATCCCCATACTTGCTTATTTTACAAATGGCTATATTTTTTGGTGCTTTTTGCACCGGCCACCAGCTGGCTTTAGCAGGCAGCCACAATGCCAGTAAAATTAGGAATACTCTCATCTTAATCTCTTAAACTTGCAGGCAGATCGCTCACTGCTTTTATTTTTGACGATAATTTAGCGCCCTGCGAAAGTAACTTTTCCCCCAGAGTCCCGGTATCAATATCCTGTACCGTTTTGTTTTCCCGGATGGCCAGTATCGCCGCTGCACCAGCAGCTTGCCCTATGATCATATATTGTGGTTCCATCCGTATGGATGAATAGACCACATGGCTCGTGCCGATACAAACCGTCACCAGTAAGTTAGAAACTTCCTTTCTTTTTGGCAACAGCACACGGTAAGGTATCTGATAAGGGATGTGCTTCATGCGTTCAGGCTCTGTGCGCTGCAGTCCGCCTTCATACTTTAACTTACCTTTCTGATCCGCATAGCCCTGTATCCGGTGAACATCAAGACCATAAGAACCCAAACCAATAGGATCTGGCTTTTGCAGTTCTGAAACGACATCTTTTTGGGTCATTACCCAATCGCCTGTTAAACGTCTGGCTTCACGTACATAAAGTTCATACGGCCAGTTGTTGTTGTCCCTGAATTCGTCCTTAGATAATCCCCATTGATTCATCACATTTTTAAATTCGGCCGGCAATCTCCGATCGTTAGCCAGGAAATACAGGTATCCTGAAACATAATCAATGTGGTCCTGCCATATTTCCGCTTTCCTTTTGTAAGAGCCATCCGGATAATCCCAATTGCCGCCTATATAATCTGCCGTATTGAGATCCACTTTATTGTTCGGTACTTTGCCCAGACCCGGAAACATTTTAGCAGCTGCTGCAGCAGCACCAAGCCTCCCGATAGCGTCTTTTGTATTGTAATACAGTTCTATATATCGTCCTGCATCATAGTTTGCAGGCCTTGGATATGGAACCTGGTTATTCTTATCATTTGAAAGCGATAGCCTGAAATTGTAGGCTTGGGTTTTCTTATCGCCCGAACCAACAGCTTCGGGAACTGTTGCCTGTACCCCTGGCAATAACTTTCCATTTTCATCATAAGCATTTCTGCTTCCCGAACCGGCTCTTACTCCGGCAGAATATTCATGGTACTGGCTTTGCGCTTCTCTGCCAAAAGTATAGGAAGCACCAGAAAATGCCATCAGGTCACCTTCATAAGTCGCATCAATAAATACTTTCCCGGCAAAGGAAACGCCATTTTCATGGTAATTTCTATGATCTTTCCATCCTTTTTTCTAACCCCGTCCTTCTCTTTCAGGCGATGTTTAAAAAACACATCTATTCCCGCCTCTTTAACAATATCGTTCAGCACTTTTTCAGCAACATGTGGCTCCGGGAACCAGGCCGGGGTATCTTTCAAGCCGTAGTATTTTCCGCAACGGATGTATAGCTCCTTAACATATCCACCGATCACATCCTTGCGCCCCAGGTCGGTCGCAGACAGCCCTCCAGACACCATTCCGCCTATATGCTGTTTGGCTTCCAGCAAAGCTACCTTAAGCCCCTCGCGTCCAGCGGTAATGGCCGCGATTACCCCAGAGGCTGTACCGCCATAAACCACTACATCGTATTGTTTTACTTTTTGCGTCGATGGCTTACCAGCAGGTAAGGCCAGGAGTTGTGTTAATGGAACCGATACCATCACAATCAAGGCGATGGCAGCCATCAATAATTTTCTGTTTATCATTTTTACTTTGTTTAAGTACCGCACAGGCAGTTTAAATATTTCACATTTATGGTTAATGGTTAGACAGTGAAAAAGGAAAATCACTTTCTTTGATACCTTTTGTTTTATTGGGGGATGATGACATCTTAAAATTCAGCTTTGCTCCCTTCATCAATGCTGTGTAGCTGATCCAGTTTTTGCAATAATCAGAGTTATTAAAGGTGAGCGATTGAACATATTTGTTTGAAGGGCTATTGGCTGCTGCATTGATCTCGATTTGTTTTCCATTATCCAGATGCAGCACCGCCTGCTTGAACAAAGGCGCACCCAGTACATACTGATCAGTCGCCGGGCATACCGGATAAAAGCCCAATGCGGAAAAAATATACCAGGCCGATGTCTGACCGTTATCCTCATCGCCACAATAGCCATCCGGAGCATGGGTGTATAAACGATCCATCACTTCACGGACCCAGTATTGTGTTTTCCAGGGCTCGCCAGCATAATTGTATAGATAGATCATGTGCTGAATAGGCTGGTTACCATGGGCATATTGTCCCATATTCATGATCTGCATTTCTCTGATTTCATGGATCACTTTCCCATAAGCACGCTCATCAAATATTGGGGGCATACTAAAAACAGAATCGAGTTTTTTCGTAAATGCTGCATTTCCACCCATCAGATTTTTCAATCCTCTGATGTCATGGAATACACTCCAGGTATAATGCCAGCTGTTTCCCTCAGTAAAAGCATCACCCCACTTAAAAGGAGAAAACGGCGATTGGAAGCTCCCGTCTTTGTTCTTTCCCCTCATCAGTTTGGTCACCGGATCAAATAGGTTCTTATAATTCATTGCCCTTTTTGCGTACAGGTCGATTTCGGCTTGCGGACGGCCCAGCTTTTTAGCCAGTTGGTAAATACAAAAATCGTCATAGGCATATTCCAGCGTGCGTGCGGCGTTTTGATTAATATTTACGTCGTAAGGTACATAGCCCAGGGCATTGTAATAATCTGCACCTTTTCTGCCAACCGAGGTTAAAGGCCCTTCATGGTTTGCGCCTTTTAACATCGCAGCATACAACAGGTTAACGTCGTAACCACTCAATCCCTTCAGGTAGGCATCAGCTACCACTGATGCAGAATTATTACCGATCATGATATTGCGGTGCCCTGGGCTGGACCATTCCGGTAGCCAGCCACTTTCCTTATAGTCATTTATCAGGCCCTGCTGCATTTCTTTATTGATCGCAGGATATAGCAAATTCAAAAGCGGATACAAGGCCCGGAAGGTATCCCAAAAGCCCGTACCGGCATACATATAGCCGGGATAGATCTTACCGTCGTAGGGGCTATAGTGTACAATTTTACCCGTTTTATCCAACTCATAATGTTTTTGAGGAAATAATAAACTACGGTAAAGACAAGAATAAAAAGTCTTGTTCTGATCATCACTTCCTCCGCTAACAGCGATCTTACTGAGTTGCTGATTCCAGGCCTTCCTCGCCTTTTGTTTCAGCTGCTCAAAACCGTCTTTACCCAGTTCCCGGTTTAGGTTTATTTCTGCCTGTTCAAGACTGATAAAGGACGATGAAACCCTCAGATTGACTTTTTTGTCTTTATCCGTACGAAATCCAATTACAGCCCCTGTATGATCGGCCTGCAACTCCTTAAGCCCATCAACCAGTTTTTGATTGTCCCAGAGTTTGACAAGGGTAATCGGCTGATCGATATAGATGACAAAATAGTTTTTAAAATTAGGCAGTACGCCAAGTTTATTTTTGGTGGTGTAGCCAACTATTTTACATTCCTCAGGGATCACTTTAATATAAGACCCCGCATCAAGTGCATCAATCACCAGAAATGCATCTTTTGTTGTTGGGTAATTTATCCGGAAAGCAGCCGCCCTTTCGGTAGGTGTAATTTCTGTAGTGATGTCATAATCAGCCAGATATACACTGTAGTAATAAGGTTTTGAAATTTCTGCTTTATGTGAAAACCAGCTTCCGCGGCCTTCTTCCTTAAAAACTGCTTTACCGCTCAGCGGCATAATGGCAAACTGTCCGTAATCGTTCATCCAGGGAGAAGGCTGATGTGTTTGTTTAAACCCTACAATTTTATCCGCATCATAGGTATAGGCCCAGCCATCTCCCATCTTACCGGTTTGCGGTGTCCAGAAATTCATTCCCCATGGCAGGGCTATAGCAGGATAGGTATTTCCGGTAGAAAGACTATGTTTTGATGCAGTGCCCACCAACGGGTTTACAAAATCTACAGGATTAACCGGTTTGTTCTGTGCCTGCGCGCTATTGCCAAGGCCGAGAAGGCCAACGAAGCAATATTTTACGAGTTTCTTCATTTTATTTACCAATGCATCCATTATTTATCAGCGGTTAGCAGTACAGCATCTGCACAAATTACCCCATTTGCATTTTTATTGGTCAGTGCCACATAGGCCTTTGTACCTGCTTCAAAGCTATATTGTCCAAGGCTGATCCATTCCCCGGAAGTCTGCCCATTGACCACAACATCCTCATGTTTAATCACCATCTCCCTGCTGGTTTTACCATCATTTACCACCCAGGTAACCGTAGATGATGCATTGTTTAGCTTAGGCTTTACGTACGTGTATACCGTATATTTTCCTGCTTTCTCAAGCTTAGGACTGAATTTTACACTCATTTCTTCTGCTAATTTCCCTGGCCTTAAAATATAAGCGTCAGGTCCGTAGAAGCCTCCTTTAACCAATGACCATTTTCCTTTTAGCTCAACCTGACCGTTATTGCGGCTATCGACCAGGATATCGGGCGTACTTCCATTCACCAGCGGGTCTTGTGCCAGAAGCTTTTGAATCTTTTTTACATCCACACCCTGTACGGTTGTCTTCCCATTTAGGGCAAGTACAGCGGCAGTAGCTGCAGACTGGCTAAGCACCATGAATACCGGTTCCATCCGGATAGAACCATAGCCGATATGGCTTGCAGACAAGCAAACGGGAACCAGCAGGTTCACACACTCACTTACTTTAGGAGTAAGTGAACGATAAGAGATCGGGTAAGGACCAGTTCCCCCCTTTTCAACATCCCCTTCATTTTTAACCATTCCACCAATAACCAGCCTTTGCGTATTGTGTGAATCCATCCCATACGCCGCCATGCCAATTCCATCACTTACAACCGTTTTTGCCTCACAGTTTGCCTGGGTCATCACGTAAGCACCAATCATTCTGCGGGCTTCACGAACATACATTTGAGGGCTCCAGTTGTGATTGTCCTGGTATTCATCTTTCGGATATCCCCAGTTGAGCAGGAAGTTTCTCATTGCTGCCGGAATGCGGCGATCGTGCTGGATAAAATAAAGCAACCCTTTGGCATAAAGTTCATGTTCTTTCTGAATTTTTGCCCGGATTAAATAATCCCCGTCAGGATATGCCCAGTTATGCCCAATCATATCGGTAGAGAAACCGCCGCCATTATTGATATCTGTTTTGTGATTAGGCATCAGATCAAACTTCAGGAGAGATACCACTCATAGGTACACATAAAAAAGTT
>CAMLDJ010000038.1 GCA_946478755.1 uncultured Pedobacter sp.
CAATCCAATATGGAATGGTCGGTAAAGCAGGCACAAGATGCCCACACTGAAATTGCAGAGGCGGTTTTTCCCGAAATTCGTCTATTTCAGGTAGCGCATACAAAAAAAATGACATCTCAGCAAGATGTCGCCGGCGGGAATTGGAAAGTTTGCAGCCCGGAAAATGTAGAACAGTTTTCTGCAGTTGCCTACTATTTTGCAAAAAAAATACATAAAGATCAGAATGTTCCGATTGGTATTATCCAAAGCACCTGGGGAGGAACACCGGTGGAATCCTGGACCAGCAGGGAAAAATTGCTCAGCTCAGCCATTACCAGAACCAGGACGCTTTCAAATGATACATTAACGGAACAATATTTTGTAAAAGATAGTCTTGATCAGGTCCGGGGCTGGGACGTCGTGTATCATCCACAAAATGATGTGGATAAAATAATACCGGAACCGGGATTTAATGATGCTGGATGGCCGGTTGTTGAAATGCCTAAACTGATCAAGGATTTTGGAATCGGGCAGTATGAAGGTATGGTTTGGATGCGTAAAAAAGTCGTTTTACCCGAATCTTTTTCAATGTCAGATCTGTTCCTCCACATTGGCCGTCCTGATGTGAACTATTCTCTGTATTTTAACGGTGCAGAAATTTGTAAGACGGTTTGGAATAGTGATCCCAGACAGCAGTACACTATCCCGGCCAGATTATTGAAAAAAGGCGAAAACATAATTACGCTTAGATTGGCTATGCTATGGGGTGGAGGCGGGCTAAACCCTCCCGCAGAAGAAATTTATATGACCAATGGAGCCACAAGGATTTCATTGGCCGGAACCTGGAAATATCAAAAAGACCTGGAGCCGGCTATACCCAAAAGCCGGAATTACCAGTATTATCCTTCACTGCTCTTCAATTCAATGATCAATCCACTTATTCCATATGGGATTAAAGGATTTCTCTGGTATCAGGGGGAAGCGAATGACTCAGTAGCCTATAATTATCGTAAGTTATTTCCTATGCTGATCAATGATTGGAGGGCCCGTTGGAAAATGGGTAATCTACCGTTTCTTTATGTTCAGTTGGCAAACTTTAAGAAAATTGAGCCTCTTCCTTCTCAAAGTGAATGGGCTGAGTTAAGAGAGGCCCAGACCTTAACATTGTCGCAACCCAACACAGGTATGGCTTGCATCATAGATCTTGGTGAGGCAGATAACATTCATCCTCTTAACAAACGGGAGGTGGGACGGCGTTTGGCATTGAATGCGAATAAGTTGGTCTATAAAGAAAATTGTATAGCATGGGGGCCAGCTTTTGAAAGTTTTAGAAAGAACGGTAGTCGCATTCGTATAAGATTTATCAGTACAGGCAATGGACTTTTATCTAAGAATGGCGGGGCAATCACAGGTTTCGCTATCGCGGGTAAAGACAGACAATTCTATTGGGCAAAGGCCGAGATAGAAGGAAAGGAAGTCGTGGTTTCTTGTGATAAGGTACCAGATCCTGAAGCCGTACGCTATGCTTGGGCAGACAATCCGGATTGTAGTCTGACTAATTCAGAAGGCCTGCCTGCTATACCTTTCAGGACCGATAAATGGAGAGGAATTACCCAGAAATAAGTACACCGGTTTTTATAAATCCATTGAAGAATATGAATAAAATTATAGTAACAATCTTTTTGATTCAGTTGAGTATGTTCGCAACAGCTCAATATCAAGTGAGTCCGAATGCGAAAGGTCCAGGCTTCTATATGAATCCTATTTTTGCGGGCGATTACCCTGACCCGAGCATATTACGCGATGGGGATAATTATTACATGGTTCATTCCTCTTTTGAATATTACCCTGGTTTATTAATCTGGCATTCAAAAGATCTGATTAACTGGAAACCGATTACCCATGCCTTGCACAAAAACGTAGGTTCGGTGTATGCCCCCGACTTGGTGAAATATAAAAATAAGTTCTATATCTATTTTCCGGCAAATGGCACCAACTATGTGGTCACAGCAGATTCAATCAATGGTAAATGGACTGACCCGATAGACTTGAAGATCGGCAACATTGATCCGGGACATATTGCCGATGAACAGGGCAAAAGGTATTTATTTTTTAGTGACGGGGGATTTGTGCCTTTGTCTGATGACGGCCTCTTTATTACGGGGAATCAAAAGATTTCATACAGCGGTTGGCCAATACCTAGGGATTGGTCTATTGAGTGTTTTTGCCTCGAAGGCCCTAAGCTCATAAAAAGGGGAGAATACTACTATCTTACTGTAGCTGAGGGGGGGACAGCGGGACCTGTAACTGGTCATATGGTCGTTTCCGCACGATCGAAATCGTTATCCGGACCATGGGAAAACTCTCCTTATAACCCGATTGCCAGAGCAACAGCACAGTCTGAAAAATGGAGGTCGAAAGGACATGCTACCATAATTGATGATACAAAAGGGAACTGGTGGATGGTATTCCACGCCTACGAAAAAGACTTTTATAACAAAGGTCGGCAAACTATGCTGCTACCCATAGAATGGACAAAAGACGGCTGGTACAAAGTACCGGCAGGCATAACCGATAGCGAACCCATCAGAAAACCAAATTTAATCGCTTCTAAGACCAATTTTACATTGAACGATAATTTTGCAGGCAATAAATTAAAAACGCAATGGGCATTCTTCGAAGAACTGGATACCAATAGGTTTCAAATAGCGAATAATAGTTTGTCTGTTAAGGGAAAAGGAAATTCTATTGGTAATAGTTCTCCCTTGCTATGCATTCCGGAAGACCATTCGTATACCGTAGATGTGGAAGTGTTAATAGAAGGGAAAGCAACGGGAGGATTGGTTCTTTTTTACAACAGCAGCGCATCCTCAGGCATTTTGGCCGATAGCGAAAACATATTGGCCAATCTACGTGGCTGGCAGGTTCAAGCTGAAAAAGATGTGGTAAAAAACCATGTCTTCCTTCGTCTTAAAAATATGAACAACACGGTCGACATGTATTATAGCATGAACGGTATTAATTGGAATAAAATTCAAAACTCTTTCGAGGTTTCGGGTTTGCATCATAATGCGCTTAGTGGATTTTTGAGCTTACGGATCGGCCTTTGTTCTATAGGGGAAGGGAATGTAACATTTAAGAATTTTAAATATACAGCGATAAAGTAGGCATGTGCTTTTATCAAATGTGAATCTATAGCTGGACCTGCCTCAACCTTCCTGTCTTTTATTGGGAATGCCATACGGCGATGTAGATTGAATGAACAAATTTTGGTTGGGAAGAAGATAATTAGTTGTTAGTTAACGCAAAAATGAAAATAAATGAAAGATCATCTACTTATATCAGTTTTTATGCTATTCTCTTATGCTCTGCAGGCACAGGAAAATTACCAATCTCCAGTAAGGGAGGATAATGAGCCAGTTGCTGCAGGGAAGTTTAAAGCTAATTGGGAATCACTTCAACAATACGAAAGTCCGGAGTGGTTTCGAAACGCCAAATTTGGCATTTGGGCACACTGGGGGCCGCAATGTCAGCCCGGGCAGGGCGACTGGTACGCCAGACATATGTATGATGAAGGCAGCAATCAATATAAATGGCATGTAGCACATTATGGGCATCCTTCCAAAGTCGGTTTTAAAGAGGTAATTAATGACTGGAAAGCCGAGAACTGGGATCCTGAGAAATTGGTGAAGTTATATAAACGTGTAGGTGCCCAGTATTTTTTTGCTATGGCAAACCATCATGATAACCTGGATCTATGGAACAGTAAATATCAGGAATGGAATTCCACCCGGGTAGGTCCTAAAAAGGATATTGTGGCCGGATGGGCGAACGCAGCAAAAAAATATAAACTTCCATTTGGATTAAGTGTACATGCCTCCCGCCCATGGACCTGGATGGAAACATCGCAACGCACTGATAAAAAGGGAGAATTCGCAGGCGTTCCTTACGATGGTAAACTCAGGAAAGCCGATGGCAAGGGGACCTGGTGGGAGGGGCTTGATCCACAGGAGCTTTATGCACAAGACCACCCCATGAGTGAAAATAGCTGGGATATCAAAGGCATATTCCCACAATGGGAATGGGGAAATGGGGCCGCTGTCCCTTCACAGAAATATTGCGAAAAATTTTATAACCGAACAATTGACCTGATTAACCAATTCAATCCCGATTTGATGTATTTTGATGATACGGCACTGCCACTTTATCCTGTAAGCGACGCAGGATTAAAAATAGCGGCCCATTATTATAATCATAATATGGCAACACACAAAGGGAAACTTGAGGCTGTATTGTTTGGCAAAGTCCTGACCCCTGAACAAAAAAAATGTATGGTGTGGGATGTGGAGCGAGGTGCGCCAGATAAGATACAACCTGACGCCTGGCAAACCTGTACCTGTATTGGCGACTGGCATTACAGCACGTCGGCATATGAGCATAACTGGTACAAATCAGCAACATCTGTGGTCCATATGCTGGTGGACATCGTTAGTAAAAATGGTAATTTATTGCTTAATATTCCCGTTCGCGGCGATGGCACCATTGACGATAAGGAAGTTGCAATTCTCGAGAGTATCGCGGGCTGGATGGATATAAACAAAGAAAGTATCTTCGATACCCGCCCTTGGAAAGTGTATGGCGAAGGGCCTGCTACAGAGGTTGAGAATCCTGTTAATGCCCAGGGATTTAACGAAGGAAAAGTAAAACTTTCAGCAAAAGATATCCGCTATAATCAGAAAGGCCGTGTGTTGTACGCTACCGCAATGGGCGTTCCGATAAATAATATACGTCTGAAATCGCTTGGCAAAAAGAAAGATCATACTACCATTAAGAATATCAGCGTTCTTGGTAGCAAAGAACCGCTTTCCTGGAAACAATATCCGGATTCGTTGGTCATCCAGATCCCTAAAAATATTCCGAATAATATCGCTGTAGTTTTTAAGATACAAAAATAGGTATAGGATTAAATCTATAAATAATTTTCTGAACCTGATTTTTAAAAGGAATAATGATTTTAGTAAAATGAAGATAGCGTTAACGACAGTGTTTCTGCTTTTAGCAAATAGCATACTGGGCCATGCTCAAAGTAAGGGAAATAACCAACGAAAACAATTATTTGATTATGATTGGAAATTTATCCAGGCTGATGTGGTGCAGGCCGGGGCAAGAGATTTTGACGACATGGCTTGGCGGAGTTTAGATTTGCCGCATGATTGGAGTATTGAAGGAAGAATAAACCCTAAAAATCCAACAGGCGGGGCAGGAGGTTACTTTCCTGCAGGTATCGGTTGGTACAGGAAAACTTTTAACGTTCCGCTTGAATGGAAAGGTAAAAATGTTTCTGTTTATTTTGAAGGAGTATATATGAACTCCGAAGTATTCATTAATGGAAAATCACTTGGGCTTCGTCCTTATGGTTATTCTTCGTTCAGTTATAACCTTTCGCCTTACCTCGATTTAGGTAAAGAAAACACCATAGCGGTTCGTGTAGACAATTCCCAGCAGATAAACTCCCGGTGGTATACCGGCTCTGGTATCTATCGCCATGTATGGCTAAATGTTACCGATCCTTTGCATGTTGCTCAGTGGGGTGTGGCCATTACAACATCTGTCATATCTGCTAAAAAAGCTACAGTTCAAATAAAAACAATAGTGAAAAATGAAACGGCGTTTCCACAGCGCATTACGCTTAAAACACAGTTACTTATTAAGAAAACAGGAAATGCAGGAAGCGGTAGTACAAAAATTGGTTTAACGGCCAATAGTGAAAAGGAGGTTACACAAATCATTAACATCGTCAATCCAACACTGTGGACTCCTGAAACTCCTCATATTTATCAGGCACAAATTCAAATCGTAAAAGGGAATAAGATATTGGATGAAACGAAAAACAGTTTCGGGATCCGTTCGCTGAACTTTAGTGCTGAGAAGGGTTTTCAGCTTAACGGCAAAACGGTGAAGATAAATGGTGGTTGTGTTCACCACGACAACGGTTGCCTGGGAGCAGCTGCTTTTGACCGGGCTGAAGAACGCAAGGTAGAACTGTTAAAAGCTGCCGGTTTCAACGCAGTGAGAACTTCTCATAATCCACCTTCTGAAGCCTTTTTAAACGCTTGTGATCAATTGGGCCTGTTGGTCATGGACGAGGCTTTTGATGGCTGGCGAGGCAGTAAGAACAAATTTGACTATTCCATACATTTTGACAAATGGTGGAAACGTGATCTGGAAACGATGGTGCTGCGTGATAGGAACCATCCCTCAATTTTTATGTGGAGTGTAGGAAATGAGGTATCGGAGCGAAAAACACCTGAAGCAGTTGAAACGGCCAAAATGTTGGTTAGCACAGTTAAAAATATAGATAAATCCAGGCCGGTAACTTCAGCTGTTGTGACCTGGGGGGAATGGGAAGCTTTTGATCCACTTATGGCAGCTCATGATGTGGCTGGTTATAATTATCAGTTAAATAGTGCCCCGGCTGATCATAAAAGAGTTCCGTCCCGTATGGTTATCCAAACCGAATCATACCCACGCGACGCATTTACCAATTGGAAACTCGTGCAGGATAACAGCTTCATTATCGGGGATTTTGTATGGACGGCAATGGATTATTTAGGGGAATCGGGGATAGGACGTACCCATTACTCAGGAGAAGTTCCTGGAGAAAATTGGGACAACGATATGTTTCCATGGCATGGCGCTTACTGTGGAGATATGGATTTGACCGGCTGGCGAAAACCCATATCGCATTATAGAAGCCTACTCTATAATCACACCGAAAAGTTATATATGGCTGTTAGGGAACCTAATCCGGAACCATTGGAAATAAAAGAAACGAAATGGTCTGTATGGCCAACCTGGGAAAGCTGGACCTGGCCTGGTTATGAAGGGAAGAATATGGTGGTAGAAATATATTCAAAATATCCAAATGTAAGGCTGTACCAAAACAATAAACTTCTTGGTGAAAAGCACACAGGACGGGAGCAGGAATTTAAAGCCACTTTTTCAGTACCTTATACCTCGGGCGTTCTTAAAGCTGTTGGAGTTGAAAATAGTAAAGAAGTTGGATCATCCATGCTGCGAACTGCTGGAAAGGCCGCCCGGATAAAACTCATTGCCGATCGCAAAGTGCTAGTGGCTGATGGGCAGGATTTATCTTATGTGACTATCGAGATCACTGATCAGGACGGAATAACACAGCCAAATGCGGCAAATCGCCTGCATTTTAAAATTGAAGGTTCCGGTACAATTGCCGGAGTAGATAACGCTGATATTAAAGATACTGATCCGTATACTGGCGATTCACGTAAAGCATGGCATGGACGAGCTTTGGTGGTCATAAAAAGTACACACAATGCAGGCGAGATCAAATTATCGGTGAGGTCAAATGAACTGGAAGGAAAAAGTTTAACAATCAGTTCAGTACAAAAAGGAGATTAACATTTAAAGCTTCATCTTGGAAAAAACCACACCTATCTGGATGCCTGTTTAACGTAATGAAATCAATAAACCAATGAAAAAAAAATTCTTTCATTTAGCTGTTTTAATGCTGTTATTGCCATTTGGCGGAACCGCTCAAATATTCCATGTTAAGTCTCCCAACGGGAAAATTGACATGATCTTGGAAAATAACGTAAAAATATCTTGGTCAGTCAAACATGAACACACACAAGTTATTACCCCCTCTTCCATTTCGTTAAGACTGGCCAATGGTATAACTTTAGGAAAAAATGCAAAAATTATTAGCACGAATGAATCAAAGGTAAATACTGTTTTTGATAGCCCGTTTTATAAGAAAAAGTCGGTAACTGATGAGTATAATCAGTTGAAGATAAATTTTAAGGATGATTTCGGCCTGGTAGTAAGGGCTTACAACGATGGCGTTGCTTATCGTTTTTTTACGAGGAAGAAAGGACAGCTTATTATTGAGTCTGAAGAAGCTAGTTTCAACTTCAGCGAGGATCACAAGGCATTT
Organism: uncultured Pedobacter sp.; assembly: GCA_946478755.1. Next base: position 7,952 of record CAMLDJ010000038.1, read on the forward strand.
GTTCCCTATGTACGCGATTTAAGGGAAAATGATAAGTATACATCTGCTTTCGAATCGACGTATGATGAAATTCTGCTTTCGAAATTTGTAAAAGATTCACTGGCTATTTCTCCTCTTCTTGTCGATTTGGGAAACGGAAAAAAAGCTGCTGTCATAGAGGCTGAATTGGTGGATTATCCTGGTATGTTCCTGACCAAAAATGATCAGGATCAGCACGGTTTACAAGGAGCCTTTGCCCATTATCCGAAAACAGAACGTTTGGGTGGCTATAATAAAATGAACTACATGGTGGCAGACAGAGAGGCTTATATTGCCAAAACCAGTGGTAGCCGTAATTTTCCATGGAGGGCTGTAATCATAAGCGAGAATGATAGAGACCTGTTAAACAATGATATGGTCCAGAAGCTTTCCACACCTTCCCAAATTGTCGACATGAGTTGGATAAAGCCAGGCAAGGTAGCCTGGGACTGGTGGAATGACTGGAATATATCCAGGGTCGATTTCAAGGCAGGGATTAACACAGAAACTTATAAATATTATATTGATTTTGCTTCTGAAAACAACATTGAGTATGTCGTACTGGATGAAGGCTGGAGTGAAGAAACCAATTTGCTAGAAATTTCTCCAAACATAAACATCCAAGAACTGATCAGTTATGGAAAGCAGAAAAATGTAAGTATTATACTATGGGCTTCCTGGTATGCTATTAATCAGGTTTTAGATGACGCTTTTACTCAATATTCAAAAATGGGAGTTAAAGGCTTTAAAATTGATTTTATAGATCGGGATGATCAAAAAATGGTAAGTTCGATTTATAACATGGCTAAAAAAGCAGCAAATTATAAACTCCTCATTGATTACCATGGAATATATAAACCTACGGGCATTCAGCGCAGCTACCCCAATATTGTCAATTTCGAAGGCGTAAAGGGGCTGGAAAATGCCAAATGGACACCAAATGATGATATGCCTCATTATGAAACTACCATACCGTTTATAAGAATGCTGGCCGGACCTATGGATTATACCCCGGGAGCAATGCGTAATGCCACAAGAGCAGATTTCCGTCCCAGTAATTCCATGCCGATGAGCCAGGGAACAAGATGTCATCAGTTAGGCATGTACGTTGTATATGAAGCGCCCTTACAAATGATGGCTGATAGTCCTACGGCATATAGGAAAGAACAGGAAAGCACCAGTTTTATCTCGAAGATACCTACCTCCTTTGATGAAACAATCGCTCTTGATGGAAAAGTTGGAGAATATGTCGCTATCGCCAGGAAAAAAGGAAGCAAATGGTATATAGGTGGCTTGACAAACTGGTCGGCACGAGATATGACAATCGACTTGTCTTTCTTGGGTAAAGGGAGTTATTTCGCAGAGATTTTTAAAGACGGAATTAACGCAGATAAGGATGCAACCGACTATAAACGCCAAATAGTTAAAGTTACAAGTGCAGATAAGCTTACCATAAATATAGCTAATGGCGGCGGCTTTGCAATTATTATTGATCCTATAAATTAGGCTGGAAAAATGTTATACCCAAATCATGGCTGTCAAAGGTTGGTTACACACAAATCAAATTAAAGTGAACTGGATACAAAATGTTTTATTTAAGAAGTGGATAAGGATTGTTTTATTCATGCTACTTTTAGTCGATACTGCGGGCGCACAGACTGCGATGGTTAATTCTCAATCCAGGAATTCGACCAGCCTCAACGGCGATTGGAACGTGATTCCCGACCCGACCGGTATTGGCGAATGGCGGCAGGTGTGGTCAGAGAAAAAGCCCCGGTTAAAAACCGACTTCCTAGAATATTCTTTCGAAGGTGGCCCGCGATTGAAAGTTCCCGGAGATTTTAATTCTCAGATGTGCGAATTGACGTATTTGGAAGGAATAGTATGGTATAAAAAAGAATTCACTTACTCCCTGAATACAAATAAAAGACTTTTCATTCATTTTGGCGCGGTAAATTATCTGGCGGATATTTATCTAAACGGAGAAAAAATTGGAAGCCACGAAGGTGGTTTCACCCCATTTCAATTTGAAATAACTGAAAAAGTAAAGGCAGGAACAAACTCGCTGATCGTTAAAGTGGATAGCAAACGTGTTAAAAATGGACTTCCGGGTTTGGGATACGACTGGTTCAATTATGGAGGCATAACCCGTGATGTAAATCTTATCGAAACTGGTGATACTTATATTGAGGATTGTAACCTTCAGCTTAGAAAGGGAAGCCAGAAAGAGGTGGCGGGATGGATAAAGTTAAACGGAATTGATAGAGAACAACGCATTAAAGTTAAAATTCCTGAGCTGGGTCTGGTGTATTCAACCAAATCAGATAGCTCTGGTGTAGGCAGGCTGCAATTTCGTTCGTCTTTTAAGCTCTGGTCTCCAGATCATCCTAAACTTTATAAAGTGGTTATTGAAAGCGAAACAGATACCATTGAAGATGAGATCGGCTTCAGGAATATTGAAGCAAGAGGAAATAAAGTTGTCCTTAACGGAAAGACCATTTTTCTTAAGGGGATCAATATCCATGAAGAAAATCCCTATAAAGGAGCGAGGGCATTCTCGAAAGAGGATGCGATGCTGCTATTGACTCAGGCAAAAGAACTCGGCTGCAATTTAGTGCGTCTGGCACATTATCCGCACAATGAGAACATGGTCAGAATGGCTGAAAAAATGGGATTGATGGTTTGGAGCGAATTGCCCGTCTATCAGCATATTGAATTTTCCGATACTGCAGTTCCTTTAAAAATGGATTTAATGCTTAAGGAAATGATCAGAAGGGACAGGAACCGTTGTAGCGTGATCATTTGGAGTCTTTCCAACGAAACATACGCCTCTACGCCCATGCGCAGTGAAGCGCTTGCCAGCCTGACAAAAAAATGCAGGGAAATTGATTCCACAAGGTTGATAACGCACGTTGTTAATAGTCAGACCTACACCAACAACGTATTTAACGTATCCGATACAATTTATAAATATGTAGATATCATATCCCTGAATGAATATATTGGCTGGTATATTCCCTGGCAAGGTAATCCAGCGGATATAAAATGGAAGTTGAAATATCCCGATAAGCCCATTTTTATTTCGGAATTCGGTGCTGAAGCATTGTATGGCAATAAGACTGGAGTAGCCAATGAAGCTGCTTACTGGAGAGAAGAATATCAACAGCAAATATACGTCGATCAGTTAAAAATGTTCAGTACAATACCGGATTTATGCGGCGTATGCCCATGGATACTGTTTGATTACCGTTCATCAGGTAGAATGCACCCGGTTTATCAAAAAGGATATAACAGAAAAGGTCTGCTATCAGAAAAAGGGGAAAAAAAAATGGCTTGGCATATTATTCAACAATATTATAAAGAAAAATGAAAACGATGAGTATAAAATCAACCCTATTGATTTTCGTTTGTTTGAGTACGGCCACATTTAATCTTTTTGGTCAAGTTAAACATATCGATCTCTGGAACGGAGACATCCCTGGGGCGATTGCTAATACCAGCTACAAACAGATAATAGACTCAGCAGATAATTGGATTAAGATGCGCTTTATTACAAAGCCTACACTTGATATGTACCCCGCTCCTAAAGAAACAGCTACTGGTACGGCAGTTATTATATGCCCGGGAGGTGCTTACTGGGGGCTTGCCATTGCCCACGAGGGAGAAGATATCGCCAGATGGCTAAACAATCTTGGAGTTACAGCTTTTGTGCTAAAATACCGGTTGCCTGATGATGCTATAATGGTGGATAAAGCTATCGGCCCATTACAAGATGGGCAGGAAGCTGTTCGTCTTGTCAGGCGTCATGCTAAAGAATGGGGAATCCTTCCCGGGAAAATAGGAATAATGGGGTTTTCCGCAGGTGGACACCTTGCCGCTACGATATCGACCCATTTTAAAGAAAAGGTATACGGAATATCGGATTCTACCAGTGCCCGTCCTGATTTTTCGGTATTAATTTACCCGGTAATTTCAATGCAGGAAAATATTACTCACAGGGGATCTAAAGTGAATTTATTAGGAGGTAATCCATCTCTGGAATGGGTTAAATACTTTTCAAATGAACTACAGGTTGATGATGAAACCCCGCCAACTTTTCTGGTTCATTCTATAAACGATAAAGCAGTTTCGGTACAAAACAGTATTATATATGCATTGGCTATGGAAAAACACAATGTTGCGTGCGAACTTCATGTTTATCAATCAGGTGGACACGGCTATGGACTTGGGCAGTCGAAAAACACTGAATCATCATGGCCGGAAGCCTGTCGTAAATGGCTGGAAGTTAGGGGGTATATTGGCAATTCGGTTAAAATAGGCCCTGATGACAAGCCCGCATTTAACGATCCTCCGGCCGGTTTCAGAAGTAAACGCCGCAATGTAACCCATGGATCTATTACGGCCGTTCAATATGACTCCAAAACACTTGGTAAACGTCGTGAAATGATGGTTTACACACCGGCTGGCTATTCTCCAGGCAAGAAGTATCCTGTGATTTACTTACTCCACGGACTCAACGCTGATAGTGGCCAATGGCCATATTGGGTTCAAGCCGGTAATATCATCGATAATCTGCTAACCGATGGAAAAATCAAGCCAATGGTTATAGTTTTTCCAAATTGTAATACCAATGTGACTGTGGAGAATCCCAAAGCAGATGAACAAAAGGAACGAAAAGGCGGGTTTAAAGGTTATGGCATATCATTCGAAAACGATCTGCTCCGCGACATCATTCCTTTTGTTGAATCTCATTATTCTGTTTATACTGATCGTAAACACCGCGCGATTGCCGGTCTATCTATGGGTGGTGGCCAATCACTAAATATAGGTCTCTCTCATATCAGAACCTTTGCTTATGTGGGCGGATTCTCTTCGGCTCCAAATACCAATGAATTCGGAGGACTTTCAAACGCTAAACTTGTACCGGATTTGGTTGCGGCGAAAGAGAAGCTTAAAATATTATGGCTTGCCTGTGGCAGTAAGGACGGACTGCTTAGTCTTAGCCAACGGGTACACCAATACCTCAAAGAACAAGGCGTACCACACATATGGCACGTAGATGCCAATGCTCACGATGATATCGAGTGGGCCAATAATCTGTATCTTTTTGTTCAGCATATTTATAAATAAATTATGAAGAAGTACTTAACCGCACTTTTGTTAATAATGATTTCTGGAATCGCAGTGAAATCACAAAACCCAAATCGGTATTTTCCTGAAAAAGATCTGATTACTACCGGCATATACTATTATCCCGAACATTGGAAGGAAAGCCAATGGGAGCGTGATATCAGGAAGATTTCGGATATGGGTTATGAGTTTGTGCATCTCGCTGAGTTTGCCTGGTTTAAAATGGAACCTGAAGAAGGGCGGTTTGATTTTACCTGGCTTGATCAGGTGGTTGGCCTTTGTACCAAATATAAGCTTAAAGTGATTATATGTACCCCCTCTGCAACTACGCCCGCATGGATGCGGGTAAATTATCCCGAAACTTTTATCATGGATGGACATTACATCAGGGCTGAACACGGAACCCGGGGACTCGGTTCGATCGTTAATCCCAAATACCGGCTGTTTGTTGAAAAAATGGTAACCGAAATGGCCAGGCATTATGGAAAAAATAACGAGGTGATCGGATGGCAGCTAGACAATGAGCCGGATGCTAAACCCGATTATAGTCCGTCCTCTCAAGAAGCTTTCAGACAGTGGCTAAAAAAGAAATATAAAACGGTTAACGCATTAAATAATGCCTGGGGAACAGCTTTCTGGAGCCAGTGGTATAACAACTTTAACCAGATAATGATCCATAATACTAATCTGGTAGGCTGGTGGGGCAATAATCCTCATGCCTTGCTCGATTTTAAACGTTACTGTGCAGATGCTCAGGCTGAATTTCTCGATTTTCAGGCAGGCACATTGCGCGAACACATTTCAAAAAAACAGTGTATCACCACCAATTATACGGCTGTTTCAACTGGTTCTGACCCGGGACGGACGAAGAAACTCGACTTTGCAGCCTACACAGCTTATCCTAATGGTGGCAGCGATAACATTGGCGAGCTTGGATTCAGGCTGGGAGATCGCAGCGTAATACTTTTTGCATCAGCATATTTTAAGCAGGTAGGAGGCATATCAGGGGTGATGGAAATTCAGCCCGGCCCAGTAAATTGGGGAAGCTATAATCCTCTTCTTTTACCTGGAACCCTGCGGATGTGGCTGTACCATGCATTTGCTGCAGGTGGAAAACTGGCCTGTTCCTATCGGTTCAGGCAGATTTTATACAGCTCAGAACAATACCATTCAGGGGTTATACAAACAGACGGGTTAACACCTTCGCCCGGCGGGGAGGAGTATGTACAGTTCATGAAAGAAATAAAAGAACTACGCAAACAATATAGGCCGGGCGTTGAGATGCCGGAAAAACTGACAGCACGATCAACAGCTGTTCTCTGGAACCTTGAAAATTACTGGTCAATAGACAGGCAAAAGCAAACCACGCAGTGGGAGACCTGGAATTATCCCGTTAAATTTATGGAAATGGCAAAATCTTTGGGGGCTCCCGTTGATGTTGTAACTGAAACCACTGATCTGTCGAAGTATAAAGTGGTCATTGTGCCGGCTTACGAAATGGTTGATTCTGCTTTAGTCAAGAAATGGAATGATTATGCAGCCAATGGTGGCCATTTAATTATTACCTGCCGCACTGCAACCAAAAACCGTATGGGCCATTTCTGGGAAGGTAAACTGGCAGCGCCAATCTCTGGCCTAATCGGTGCTCAGGTTATCGCAACGGATATGCTATCGAGCTATGCGAAGGGAGATATTCAGATCAACGCAAAACATTACAGTTGGAACAACTGGGCAGATTTGCTGCTGCCAGATCAAAAGTCAGAAGTCCTGGCGACCTATGAAAACCAGTTCTATAAAGGAAAGGCCTCAGTAGTAAGGCATAAAATTGGCAAAGGAGAGGTCACCTATATCGGCGTGGATACTGACGATTCGAAATTGGAAAAGGATGTGTTAAGCGATATTTATACCAGAGCTGGGGCTACTACTGAAAATTATCCACCAGGCGTTTATGTCTATTGGAGGGATGGCTTTTATATGGCTGTAAATTATTCTTCGACTGATTATACCATAAATATTCCTGATACTGCTCAGGTTTTTATTGGAGAAAAGACCTTGAGGCCTGCCGGGGTATTGGTTTGGACCGAGTAAACGGCGTTTCCAGTAGCAGTTTACATTTCTGAAGAGATATCAGGATTTATTCGTAGATTAGCTATAATAGCGTTAAACATGGGGTTATTACCGTTGTGCCTTTAACTGTTCCCACCAAACAGATCATTTCAGTATTTAATAAAAGATATATGTTTCGGTTTTTAGCTTTGATCTGCGCATTCGTACTGTGTAATTCTCTTTTTGCCCAGGAAAATGTGTACCAGTTTTCTCATCTGGATATTTCTAACGGCTTATCGGATAATCAGATAAACGCGATATATAAAGATCATAAAGGATTTATGTGGTTTGGGACCATAGCTGGATTAAGCAGGTTTGATGGGCACGATTTCAAGATATTCAGGCATAATTCAAAAGATAGCTCGAGTGTACCAAATGGTTACATTATCGACATATTTGAGGGGCCAGAGAAGCAGTTATGGATTAGATCGAACGAAGGATTTAGTATTTATAATCACGCTAGCGAAAGGTTTGAACGGTTTCAGGAAAAACACTTTAAAAAATATAAAATTCCCGGCGGATACCTCAAAGAGATAAAAACAAATGGCAGGGAGAAGCTATATTTTTATATTGAAAATCAGGGCTTTTTTTGTTATGATGCGAAAACTCGTACAACTGCTAAATATGCATTTGAGCATAATGTGTTAAATACTGGTCAGATCAGTAATTTTATCGATGATCTAAAGGGTAATTTATGGGTTATTTATACTAGTGGTGTTCTTGAACGATTTAATTTAAAAGAGCGCAGGGTAACAAACAGATACACTGCCGTAAACGAACGTTTCGGAGGTCAGGTAAACACGTTCAATCTCAGTCATGATTCGGATGGTAATATTTTTATTTACAGTGCAGCTAGCCCTTTCGGATTGTATTACCTCAATGCAGCAACCGGCGGGTTTGATTATTTTGGGAAAAACCAAGACCATTCGGGCCTAAGTTCGAAAAATGTAAGTCATGTAATTGAGGGTGAAGATGGAAATATCTGGATCGGAACTGATCATGGCGGTATTAATATTTTGGATAAAAAGTCGCACAAATTAACGTATGTTTTAAGTAAGGAGAACGATCCCAGGAGCTTAAGCGACAATAGTATTTCTGCTTTATACAAAGACAATAATGGTATAATCTGGATTGGTACCTTTAAAAAAGGAATCTGTTTTTATCAAAAAAGTATCTATAAGTTTCCCCGTAATCCATATTTAACTGGAAAAAACTCAATACAAAAGGATGTTAATTCATTCGCGGAAGATAATAGAGGGAATTTATGGATTGGTACCAACGGCGACGGTCTATTGTGTTTAAATAAAAGTACTGGTAGAATTGAAACGTATCGCAATAATCCAGCGAACAACAATTCTTTGAGTAGTGACATTGTGGTAAGCCTTAAGGTCGATCATTCCGGGATGTTATGGATCGGTACTTATTTAGGCGGGCTTGATGCTTTTGACGGAAAGAAGTTCACACATTTTAAACATACTGCAAACCCTTCGAGTCTCTCCGATAACCGGATATATGCATTATTGGAAGATTCTTCCAACAGGCTTTGGGTGGGTACTTTAAATGGCGGCTTAGATTTATTTGACCGGGGTGCGAAAACATTTAAGCACTTTAATCCATCAGTTAAAAATACACTGAATTCTTATGTCGTTTCTTGTATATATGAAGATAAAAACAAGAATATTTGGATTGGTACAGGGGGGGGACTTAATATACTCGATTATAAAACTTCAAAATTTAGCTATTTAAAAAACAACCCCGCAGATACGAACAGCCTGATTCAGAATGATGTCAATTCAATTTTACAAGATGCAGGCTCTGGGTCGGTACCCGGGAAGGTATAAGTATTTACAATCCAACGACCCATATATTCAGAAATCTAAATGAGGATGTTGGATTGCCGGAGAACATGGTGTTTGAGCTCCTCGAAGATGAGGATCATCATATATGGTATAGTTCACGGAAAGGCCTTTATAAGATTGCTGTCATTGCAGAGGGCAATGCTTATCAATTGAGATATAGTAGATACAGCCAATCAGATGGGCTTCAAAATACACAGTTTAATATCAACGCTGCTGGAAAGACAAAAGCAGGCGAATTGATATTTGGAGGGGCAAACGGTTTTAATATTTTCAGGGGGGGGCAAATCAAGAACAGTCAGTTTCCTTCCGTATTGGTAATGACCGATTTGGAGATCTTTTACCATAAGGTCCGTGTGGGTGAAAATATAAATGGACATATTGTTCTGCCTGAATCAATCACGGCGCTTAAGAATTTGAACCTTACTTATAAAGAAGACATCTTTTCAATTCAATTTGCACTGCTCAATTATTTTAATCCAAGTAGAATAGTTTATAAATACAATTTAGAAGGATTTGATCAGCGTTGGCTCACCGTTTCGTCAGAAGTACGTAAGGCAACTTTCACTAACCTTGATCCGGGAAACTACGTTCTTCATATAAAGGCTTTTAATGAAAATGATTCTGCTCCCTTAGCGGAATCGCATTTGAACATCACCATTTCACCTCCGTTCTGGAGAACAACCTGGGCGTATATCTTATACCTGGCGGCAATTGGCTGTTTATTGTTATATATCCGTAACAGGGGAATCCATAAGCTAAAACGGGAATTTGCTTTGGCACAGGAACGGGTTCAGGCCCGGCAAACACGCGAACAGGACCGTAAAGAGGCTGAAAGATTGCGGGAACTTGATCTTTTGAAGATTAAATTTTTAACCAATTTGAGCCATGAGTTCAGGACTCCCATTTCTTTGATCCTGGCCCCCGTTGATAAACTTTTAACAGAAGCTAAAGAAAAGGAGCGGTATGGCCAGTTGGCCATGATAAAAAGAAATGCAAGACGTTTATTAAATCTGGTAAATCAGCTGCTCGATTTCCGCAAAATGGAGGAGCAGGAATTGAGATTAAATAATAACAACGGCGAAATTATATCTTTCCTCAAAGATGCGACAGATTCATTTTATGATCTGGCAGAAAGGAAGCAGATAAAATTAACTTTCATAACCGCAATCGAACGTTTATATGTTTCTTACGATCAGGATAAGGTCGAGCGGATATTGTTCAATCTGCTTTCAAACGCGTTCAAATTTACACCTTCAGGAGGAACAGTAAGTGTAGAACTACAAATACTTCCGGCTAAAACTGAAGATGGTAAAGTTTTACTGGAATTGAAGGTGCAAGACTCGGGAATCGGCATTCCAAAAGATAAACAGGAGAAGATTTTCGAACGGTTTTTCCAGACTGAAACCTCTTCTTCCATTCTTAACCAAGGGTCAGGAATTGGCCTTTCCATCACCAAAGAGTTTGTAAAAATGCATGGTGGTGAAATATCAGCTGCAAGTGAACCCGGCATGGGCAGTTGTTTTACCGTAAAGCTCTATCTGGCTCCGGTTACACCTGCGCAGCAACTGCAAAACAAAGCTCAAGAGGTGGATCTGCCAAATGACAGGCCAGAAAGAAAAAAAGAAGAAAAACACGCTGCCGATAAACGTCTCCAGATAAAAAACGCACCTGTTATTTTATTAGTTGAAGATAACGAGGATTTCAGATTCTACCTTAAAGATAATCTAGGTTTTTTTTATAAGATAGTAGAAGCCTCAAATGGTAAAGAAGGCTGGCAAAAAGCTCTCGCAGTCCATCCACATCTGATCGTTTCCGATATCAGCATGCCTGAAATGAATGGTAACGAATTGTGTGCAAAACTAAAAGCGGATGAGCGGACAAAGCATATCCCAATTATTTTGTTAACGGCTTTAGCAGCTGAAGAAGAACAGCTTAAAGGCCTGGAGACAGGAGCGAACGATTACATGACCAAGCCTTTTAGTTTTGAGATTTTACAATCAAAAATCAAAAACCTGCTTACGCTTCATCAAACATTCAAAAAAACTTACACCAGACAGATCGAAATTGCATCACCAGAAATGGAAATCGAATCTGATGATGTAAAGTTTCTTAATACAGCCTTGCTTTACATTGAAGAGAACCTCCACAACCCTCAGTTATCTGTAGAAGATCTGAGTAAGCATACTGCCATGAGCAGAGTTTCCCTGTACAAGAAGTGTTTAAGGATAACCGGAAAAACACCTGTTGATTTTATCAGGTCCGTTAAGCTGGAGAAAGCTGCGGTACTATTGGAAAAAAGCAATAAAACTATATCAGAAATATGTTATATGGTAGGCTTTAGCACTCCCAACTATTTTGCGAAGGCTTTTAAGGCAAAATATAATGTACTCCCTTCAGAATATATAGCGGAAAAAAGACATTTGAATTAAACAGGTTCCTTTGAGGCTTAATTTTTCTGAAGTTCTTTCAGAGGCATGTTAACATTTATTCTTACAAATTTAACATTACTGCTCTATAGCAAAAATACCGCATCGTAGTTTTGCTTCCTATCATCAAGCAACTATATTCTAATCTTTAATACTTTTCCTCGTTATGAGACGATTCTCTTTTTTTATTGTATTGTTGCTTGTCGCAGAAAAACTGCTTGCAGCCGGCACCTTTGAACCGTTACCGAACGGCATGAAAATCCATCCAAAAGCGGGAGCTGCCAGAACTATTGAAATAAGTGTTATTAACAGTAGGATCATCAGGGTACAGGCTTCCCCTCAGATCACCATCCCCGAAGTTTCAAGCCTGTGTGTGGTACCAGGATTAACGCTGAGCGCAGCTTTCAAAGTAACAGAAAACGCAGAATCTGCACAACTTTCTACACAAGATCTGACCGTAAAGGTTTCGCTCATTACCGGTAAAATTTCATTTATGGATAAGTCGGGTAAAGTGGTGCTTCAGGAGGCAAAGAGAAGTTTTAGTCCCTTTGTTGTTGAAAATGATAAGGGATATACCTTCCAGCAGATTTTCTCGGGCACACCTGGCGAAGCCATCTATGGGCTTGGGCAACATCAGTCTGACGATTTTAACTATAAAAATAAAAGCGAAGACCTCTTTCAGTACAATACGAAAGTGTCTGTGCCATTCGTCATGTCTACGAATAATTATGGCATATTATGGGATAATTATTCGCAGAGTAAATATGGGGATCCACGTAATTACAGAGACTTGAATCAATTTAGCCTTTTTAACAAAGCGGGTAAAGAAGGGTTTCTTACGGCGACCTACAAACAAAAAAACGGCCCCTCTATTATCCGTCAGGAGTCGTCAATTGATTATGAAAATCTGACTACTGTAAAGAATTTTCCGGCAGATTTTAATTTTAACGACGGTTCTGTGGTATGGGAAGGTTCGATCATGGCCAGGCAAACTGATGTTTACAAATTTAGTCTCTACTACGCAGGATATACCAAAGTATGGCTTAACGATTCACTGGTCGTTCCCGAACGCTGGAGGACTTCCTGGAATCCGAATACTTTTAGGTTTTCGTTTCCGCTTACAAAGGGGAAACGCACCAAGATAAGGTTGGAATGGAAACCTGATGGAGGCGTTTCTTACGTGGGACTAAAAGCACTTTCCTCATCTCCATTGGAAAAGAACGGAAATATATCCTTTTGGTCTGAAATGGGCGATAAAATGGATTATTATTTCATTGCGGGCCAAAACATGGACGATGTGATCAGTGGTTACCGTACGCTGACCGGTAAGGCCAGCATCATGCCTAAATGGGCTATGGGTTTTTGGCAGAGCCGCGAGCGCTACAAAACACAGGATGAATTATTAAACGTGGTAAGTGAATACCGGAAACGTAAAATTCCTCTTGACAATATCGTGCTCGATTGGAACTATTGGCCCGAATCTGCCTGGGGAAGCCACCAATTTGACCTGAAAAGGTTCCCGGATGCTAAAGGCATGGTCGATTCAGTACATAAACAAGATGCAAATATTATGATATCGGTTTGGCCCAAATTCTACGTAACTACTGATCATTTTAAACAATTTAATGAAAAGGGGTGGATGTACAGACAGGCGGTGCAAGACAGCGTGCGCGATTGGATAGGCCATGGTTATGTAGGCTCCTTCTATGATGCATACAACCCTGATGCCCAGAAGCTCTTTTGGAAACAGATGGAAGAAAACCTGTATGTAAAGGGATTCGATGCCTGGTGGATGGATGCTTCTGAGCCCAATATCCGTGATTGCACAGATATGGAATACCGTAAAAAATTATGCGGCCCTACCGCTCTCGGATCTTCTTCAAAATATTTTAATGCCTACGCGCTAATGAACGCCAAAGCAATTTATAACGGACAGCGTGAAACAGATAGCAACAAGCGGGTATTTCTGTTAACGCGGTCCGGCTTTTCGGGCCTGCAGAGATACTCTACTGCTACATGGAGCGGCGATATCGCGTCCAGGTGGGAAGACCTTAAAGCACAGATTCCGGCAGGACTTAATTTCGCCATGTCGGGCATCCCGTTCTGGACAATGGATATCGGAGGCTTCTGCGTGGAGGAACGTTATGGAAATAGCCAGGTTCTTTTTGACGAGACCGGCAGAGAAAATGAAGATCTCAAAGAATGGCGGGAACTGAATCTGCGCTGGTTCCAGTTTGGTGCATTTTGTCCCCTGTTCCGCAGTCATGGCCAGTTTCCTTACCGCGAAATCTATAACCTGGCACCTGAAGGCCATCCGGTTTACAAGAGTCTTGTTTATTACGATGAACTACGTTATCGCCTGATGCCGTATATCTATTCATTGGCGGGGATGGCTTATCATAAGGATTATACCCTAATGAGGTCGATGGCAATGGATTATACGGCCGATAAACAGACCTACGAGATTAGTGATCAGTTCCTTTTGGGTTCCGGACTAATGGCTTGCCCGGTTTACAAGTATAAGGCTCGCAGCCGCCAGGTTTATTTCCCGAAAGGAAACAGGTGGTACGATTTCTATACAGGCAAAAAGATTGAAGGTGGGCAAAAGTTAAGCGTGGAAGCGCCACTTGACCGAATTCCGCTTTTTGTGCCCGCAGGTACCATTCTGCCCGTTGGCGATGTGATGCAATTTACTTCCGAAAAGAAAGCCGATGATATGGAGATCCGCGTTTACCTCGGTAAGAATGGCGAGTTCAGTTTATATGAAGATGAGGGTAACAACTATAACTATGAAAAGGGTGCTTTCTCCAACATAAATTTTGAGTTCAACAATGCCAACGGTACCCTTACGATCGGCAAACGCCAAGGTAGTTACGAAGGAATGTTAACCAAACGGATTTTTCGGGTGGTCACCATTGGTAAAACTATCAGTCAACCAAAAACCCTGCAGTACAATGGAGATAAAACCGTTGTAAAACTGTGAAAGGCCTGATCAACAGAAAACCAAAAAAACTAACCTGAAAAGAATACAACATTAATGAAGTCAATATTTATAACAATAGGGGCAATAGGGGCCATGTTAACAGTTAATGGACAACAGAAGCAGCCGGTTTACCTTGATGTGAGGAAGCCCATCGAAGAGCGGGTTGAAAGTGCACTTGTAGCGATGACTACAGAAGAAAAAGTATCTCTCTGCTATGCCCAGTCCAAATTTAGTTCAAAAGGTGTACCTCGCTTGGGAATTCCTGAAGTTTGGACTGATGACGGCCCACATGGGATTCGTGAAGAGGTTTTATGGGATGAGTGGGGTGGGGCCAGCTGGACAAACGATTCTTGCACGGCGTTTCCGGCACTTACCTGTCTCTCTGCGACTTTTAATCCCGAATTATCACTGTTGTACGGAAAATCAATTGGGGAAGAAGCGCGCTACCGCAATAAAACGGTGTTGTTGGGCCCCGGAGTAAATATTTATAGAACGCCTTTGAACGGACGGAACTTTGAATATATGGGAGAAGATCCATACCTCAGTTCCCGAATGGTTGTGCCCTACATCCAAGGCGTTCAATCATCGGGCGTTGCTGCATGTGTCAAACATTTTGCACTGAACAATCAGGAAGAGTGGCGTGGACATATCGATGTCGATCTCAGCGACCGTGCTCTATACGAAATTTATCTCCCTGCCTTTAAGGCAGCAGTACAAGAGGCAAAAGTATGGTCGGTTATGGGTGCCTACAATCAGTTTAGAGGTGAGCATTGTTGTCATAACGATCTCCTTTTGAACAAAATATTAAAAAATGACTGGAAATTCGACGGGATTGTAATTAGCGACTGGGGTGGTGTGCATAATACCGATCAGGCTGTTAATAATGGGTTGGATCTGGAAATGGGTACGTATACCGACGGTTTAACAACCAAAGGGAAGTTTCCTTACTCAGCGTACTATCTGGCCAATCCATTCCTCAAAGGTATTAAAGAGGGAAAGTATGATATGGCACTGCTTAATGATAAAGCCCGTCGCATTCTACGTTTAATTTTCAGGACCACCATGAGTGCCGACCGGCCATTTGGCCGTTTCGTATCTCCTGAACACAGTAAGGCAGCCCGCAGTATTGCTCAGGAGGGAATTGTACTTTTAAAAAATGAAAAGAAGTTTTTTCCTGTTCCAATCGGAAAATACAAAAAAATCGCTGTTATCGGTGAAAATGCTGATCGGAGTTTGGTGATCGGTGGTGGGTCTTCATCACTTAAAGCAGCTTATGAAAGCTCACCATTAGAAGGGCTGATTGCCAGGTATGGGAAGGAACATATTGTTTATAGTCTTGGCTATGCTTCAGGCCCTTCGGTATATGGGCGCGAAGAACCCTCAAAGTTAGATGCCGACTCCCTTGCAGCTGCTGCTATCGACGTGGCAAAACATGCCGATGTAGTTTTTTTTATCGGCGGCCTCAACAAAAACCACTTACAGGATTGTGAAGGGGCTGATCGCAGTTCATTAAACCTTCCTTTTGGCCAGGATAAATTGATTGATGAGTTATTGAAAGTAAATAAAAATATGGCTGTAGTGCTGCTTAGCGGCAATGCAGTGGCCATGCCTTGGATCAATAAAATACCCGCTATTATGCAAGGATGGTATCTGGGCTCTGAAGCTGGAAATGCATTAGCTGATGTTATTTCGGGTGAAGTCAATCCTTCAGGTAAGCTCCCATTCTCTTTCCCGAAAAAGCTGGAAGATAATGGCGCACATTTTTACGGCAAAATTTCCTATCCCGGAGATAGTGTTAAGCAATATTATAAGGAAGATATCCTGGTTGGGTACCGCTGGTTTGATACCAAAAAAATAACGCCGCAGTATTCCTTCGGATATGGACTTTCTTACACCAATTTTGAGTTTGGAACGCTTTCTACAGAAAAATCGATATTTACCAAAGACGATGTGATCAAGATCAGATTCACTGTTAAGAATACCGGCATGAAATATGGTGCAGAAGTTGCTCAGTTGTATATACAGGATACTGTATGCAGTGTCGCACGCCCGGTCAAAGAGCTGAAAGCCTTTAAAAAGATATTCCTGCAGCCTGGTGAAACAAAAAGTATTGAAATAAATTTAAAAGTTACAGATTTCGCCTTCTATGATGAACATAAAAAAGATTGGAACCTTGAGGCAGGGGAGTTTATCCTGCAGTTGGGAAATTCATCAAGTAATATTTCTCAAAAGTTGCGAATCATTGTTAAATAAGGATATATCTGCATTCACCTGATCAGAGACTGAAATTGCCATTTAGTAATTTTCGAGCGTGGGCAGTATTACCGGCACGCTCGAAATTTTCGACCCAAACATCAGTGAGGAAAGGCAAATTGCAGCCAGGGTCAGCTCACCCGGCCAATACAAAGCGGCTGTTTTCTACAGAACGCAGACGAATTTCTTTGATTTCCTGATATTCTGTCGAGTGGTAACACTCCAATGCAAGTGCTTTGGAAGGAAAAACAACGATAGCATTGACCTGACTATGCGTACCTTCTACTGTAACCGCCTGGTTGTCGGAAAAAAGGACCGATGCACCATAGTTTGGGAGTAATTTTGCGACTTCGCCTGCATATAACTCGTAACCCTGTTGATCTACGACGTCATAGCTGATTATATAGTATGCTGACATTTAAATTTGATGTTAAATTAATAGATGTATTCTGGTGGTGTTGTACCCTGGCACCTCAGGTAAATAGTGGCTTGTCCGCGATGGTGAGTTACATGATCCAACGTGGCATGAAATCCCATTTGCTCTATGTCATTATTCAGAGGAAGACGCTGACAGGTGTCTTCCAGATCTCGAAACACTTTGGCAAGGTAATCCAGCACATTCTTTTTTTTACCAGTTAATTCCAGAGGTTGCCATTCCGTTTCTTTTCCAAGCAGATAATTGGTTTGCCACCATTGTATGCCATAACCGATATGGTTTAATAATTCAGCAAAATTACAACCTGCCCCCTCGGGTTTAAATGTATAATCATTTTCCGGCATAGCCTCTGCCACCGCAAGCGTATAATCTTTCGCTCTGTGCAACGTATCTAACAATTCTTTCTTCATTATTTTTAATTTATTGTTAGCCAAAGGTAGCTGCTCTGTGAAGTAAAGACTTTAGATATCTTGCTCTTTTGACAATCTTATTGTCCATAGGTCTGGGCCTGGCTTCTATATTTTACCGGTGAATGGCCGAAGCGTTCGGCAAATGTTGTGGAAAAATGTTCAAGGCTATTGAACCCAGAAAGGAAAGCAATATCCGTAACAGGACGTGATGAAACCTTGAGTAGGACCTCTGCATTTTTAAGTCTAAACGACAATAAAAAAGCATGCGGAGAGTTACCCGTAAATGTTTTGAAAATCCGGCTAAAATGAAAGAGACTCACAAAGCATGCGTCGGCGATGTCCGTTAAAGAAATATCTTCCGCGAAATGACACATCATATAATCTTTTGCCCTCTCTACAGTGATGAGGTGATTTTTTTTCATGCGTGATGAAAGACTTATCTGTTCAGTAGAAGTCACGAAGTTCAGTGTCTTCTCGACGATTTCCATAACAATCAGGTCCATATCCAGTTTATTGACCCGATTGGTCAACAATTGGGACATCAGGTAATAATGCAGGAATTCGGTATCGGATGAAGTATTGATCTGGAGCGAATGGATGTCATGATCATTGAAGAAATGGTGATCCCGATAATGTTCGCTGATTTTCTCATAAAACTCCTTTTTGAATTCGATGATGGTACATTCATCCGGGACATCATGGGTGTGGGTTACCGTATGTTCATATCCGGGCTTGGTGAGTAGGACCCGGCCGGTATGAGCGTCAAAAGAATTCTTGAAAACATTAAACAGAAAATTTCCCTTTCTTACAAAACTGATGGAGAAAGTATCCACATATTCAGGTTTCGAAGTAACACATTCCACACAACGGCACTTAAAATCAAGTATTCGGTAAAAATCGGATTGGAATAAGGTTGATATCTCTGCATTCATCTGATGGTATGTTTACATTCTCTAAAAAATGGTATATGATAGTAGATTTGTATGAATTAAAGCGTCTTTTTTCCTATAAACGAACTTTTACCTAACAAAAAATTAATAGCTCTCTCAATATTTCGATTTCGACTTTCCTCTGTTTTTAAAGACGCAATGTATCTCACTATTTCTTTTTGCATGGAAGGGCTTAGATTCTCAAACTTAGACTTTGCTTCTGAATTATTTTTTAATGCCTCTATTAGCTTAGGATGTGGTTTTGTCGTTCTATCCGAAGGGTCATATTCAATAGTAACTTCAATGGTTTCTCCAATACGTTTCGGGGAGTCTTTGAGCATTAATGTATTAATATAAAGTCGCCAGAGACCACTGTACCTGAGTAAGGTTTGTTGATACGATAGCTTGTTTACCGTTCCGGCAACTGGAATATGTCCTTTATTTTTACCTGCCTGAATAAAAATTTCGTTTAAAATAGCTTCGGGGACCTCGACGTATGGATTAATTCCTATTATTTGTATAGTTGCATGAAAGGAATGGCTTTTCATATGGATAAATATCGTTTGGGGGCATTGCAAAAATATCATTTCTCATTCTATGATCGCGGCTTAAATATAAGGAAACTAAGCAATGACAGGAAAATCACCCCAATTCCGCTAAATAAAGTCAGCAGTTGAAAGCCGCCGGCCAATGCGTTATGTGTAATATCACCAGCCGGATCTAAAGTTGTAATCGCGGGGATTTTTTCCAGCAGGCCTGCAAAATTACCTGCCGCGATTTTTTCGGCCGCTGAATGGAGCTGAAGGTTATCAAAAGTTCCGGCAAATGCAATCTTTAAATGAATGAGCACGCCTTTACTTAACAAAAATCCCATTAAAGCGATATTGATCGCCAGGGTGATTAGTCTTGCGCTCATGTCTATCCCTGAAGCCATACCCGCACGGTCTGCACGCACAGCGCCTGTGGTGGTATTCGTAACGGTAGTATTAGACAAGCCCAGTCCGATGCCAGACAACAGCATGCCCGGCATCATTGTCCAGTCCCCCAGATGTGCTGCACGGATGCCAAACCACATTAGTATAAAACCCAGCCCGATGGTAAAAAGTCCTAATGGGATGACGATACCTGGGCGGTATCGCAACAGGAGCCGCTCGGCCATTGGTGGAACCACTAATGTGGGCAAAGTATAGGCCAGGAGTACCGTGCCGGCCATAAGGCTGCTATATCCCAAAACTCCCTGAAAATAGATAGGGAGGTAGATCATAAAGGGCCAAAAACAAAAGTTCATGCCAATAGAGCCGATGATGGCGCCTGAAAAGTCCCGTATCCTGAATACAGTAAAATCAAACATAGGCTGGACGCTTGACTTTTCTGCATATAAAAAGAGGAGAAAACAAAATGCAGATGCAGCCAGGATCAGTAGGGACCTGGTACTTGTAAAACCCATTAGGGGTCCCCGGGTAATGTAATAGATCAGCCCGAAAACTGCTATGGAAAGGCTGACCATGCCCAGGGTATCCAGTCGCTGTATTTCGGCCGACCGTGATTCCCGCACCCCGGCCCATGCCAGTCCCAGCGTAATCAGGCTGAGCGGAACATGCACCAGGAAAACCCATTTCCAGCTTAAAAATGTAAGGATCAGCCCACCAATCAGCGGTCCGAATCCCAGCCCTATTCCAAAAATAATGCCCCAGGCGGCAAAGGCCAGGCTGCGTTCGCGCCCGTCCTGGAACTGATGAGAAAGAATGGCGATCTGGCAGATCAGCATGATCCCTCCGCCAAGCCCCTGTAAAAAGCGCCCGGCGATGAGCAGCGGCATGGTTGTAGCCAACCCGCAAAGCAGGGAAGTTATCCCAAAAAGCACAAGCCCGGCTACGAAAACAAGTTTACGGCCATATCGGTCAGCAAGCGTACCGGAAGCCATCAGTACCGTGGTGCAGGCAATGGTATAAGCATTCATGATCCATTGCACATCACTGAAATTGCCTTTTAATAATTTTTCGAGCGTGGGCAGCATTACCGGTACACTCGAAATTTCCAACCCGAACATCAGTGAGGAGAGGCAAACGGCGGCCAGCGTCAGTATATTCTTTTTGTCTTTAAACATAGTTTTTATTTTGAGGTCATTTTCAACAAAAGTAGACCGAAAAACATCTATTTATTCGGTTCATTTCTATGATAAAAAGGTATGTTTGTATTATGGTCAAACAAAA
>CAMLDJ010000039.1 GCA_946478755.1 uncultured Pedobacter sp.
GTACAGATTAAGTTATTCTGCAGGACATGACCGTATCATGTGGAGAGAAAATCCTTCAGGATATTTTCTGGATCTCGTCGTTGATTCACCAAACGTAAAAGGTATCAGAGGGCTTAAAAAGAATACAAACTTCAGGTTAAAACACTTTGGTTATATTAATAAAGAACTCGTTGATAAAAAGGCAGAGATCTACAGGGCGATCATTCCGGAGAAGGAGGCGATTTTTCAGACCATGTACCTGAGAGGAGAAAGAGAGATTAAATGGATTGATGACAGAAGTAATCCAAAAGTGATCCTGTTAAACAGCTTGTTAAATGCCATTCAACTTACGCACGTTGTGCCTAAGGCAATACGAAGGATAAAAAGAATGATCCAATGAACCATATCGTGAAAATATTTGGGTACGAGTTTTTTCTGAAGGAAATCCTGGTTATCACCTTCAGCTATCTTTTGATGGAAAATATTTTTTCATGGCTTCTTTTACCCAATTCCGCTATCCTTTTGATGTATGAAAAGATCATGAGTCTCCTGATCTTCGGCTTTGTGCTGTACCATTTTAATGATCTGCAGCGCAGTGAAAAAATATACCTGGGGCTAATGATGCTGGTACTGGTTCGGCTGGTCTTTGAGTCTATGCTTGTCTATGGAACTATTTTTCAGCAGCTTACGCTTTTTACGGTGCTTTTTCCAATTGCTTTTTCAATTTACATAAAGAGCATTTGCAGGTCCTTAGATCTGGACCTGTTGATGTTTCTTGCAAAATTCTATTTGATTTTATATGTGGTGTTTATGCTGGCTTATGGATGGGGATTTTCCTTTAGCCTGGCCAGTGTTCAGATGGATGATTATGGTCCGTTTTCGGGTGACAGCAGAATCATCCATGCGAGGTCGATCCTAATGATGATCCTTCCGTTGCTTTGGTTCCTTCATGAATTTATTAAATATGGAAGGCTGAAGTTTTTTTTTCCGTTCTTGTTTTGTTTCATTGTAATCTTGCTCCACCAACACCGTTCGGTGTGGGCCAGCGCAATTTTCTCGCTAGCAGTTTACTTTTTCATAGCACTAAGAAATAACATGATCCCCATAACCAGAGTTTTGAGATTCTGTCTGTGCAGTGCCGCTGTCCTGTGTCTGATTATTTTTGTCATTTCACAACTCTTTCCTACTATGCTTACATTTTTTACAGAACGATTTAGCGAGATCTTTGATCCTGCAAAAGAGAACGGAACGGGTAAATTTAGGGCTGATCAGCGAGCCGTATATTTTCCGATGGTTCTGGAGCGCCCATTTTTTGGCTGGACATTCGAGGGCTTTGAGATGAAAAATCCGCTGGTAAACTGGTGGCCGGAGAAATCCGGGCAACATTTTCATGAAGGATATATAGAAATGCTTTTCTATCATGGTTTCATAGGTTTAATATTAAAATACTTCTACCTTATTTATTTGGCTTTTAAGGCTTTCAGTAAAAGGCTTAGCCAGGAGTCGGTAATCATGATCGCATTTTCCCTGGCCGGACTAATTTTTTCGTTCAGCTATGTTCTGCCGCTGATTTTCTGGGGGCATGTTGGTCTTTGTTTATACTATCTGGAAAGGAAGCCGGTTATTGAGGTAGATTGGAATTTCATTGACAAAGCGCCACCCAAAGAAAGTATAATCCCTGCCAGCGGAAAGGGATACCAATCTTTTTAAACATTGAATAACAACAACGCTTATGAATTATATATGTACCTGGTTATGTGTCGATGATGTGGGAGAAGAAAGTATCTATCCGCAAACAGGAGAAAAATCTTCAGGACAAAAACACCAGCATATATACTGGCGATGTCTCCTGTTGTTCTTTGCAACCAGCAGGCGTTTCAATAAAACTCAAAAACACCTGCTTTTCACCAATACTAAGGTGCTGCCGGTTATGAACGGAAGAAAGATGGAACACATGCTGGCTGACCTGTGTGTAACGATAATCTATACGGATTTTAAGTACAAAACCCCTAAAGGATATTTTAGCCTTTTCCAGAATCAGTTTTATGAATTCTCTATTCTGGAGTACATTATTCAACATAATAGACATCAGGAGGATCAATATCTCCTGCTTGATTCGGACTGCATTTTTACAAAACCGGTTATTGATCTTTTTGACGAAGCAAAAACTGCCGGATTTATCTCATTTGAAGACGCTTGTGCTACAGATCTGGTGATACATGGTTTAAGTAGGGTAGATATGAAATTCCTTTATGAGGACTTATCTGGTAAACCGGTAGATGGGATTCCGGGTTATCATCTCGGAGAATTCTTTTTGGCAAGTGTAAAAAATATACAGATCATTTTTGATGGATTTCTTGAATTATGGCCCGAATTGATGAGAAGGCACGAGCTCGGCTTGCCAAAGTTTAATGAGGAGGCTCAGACATTAAGTTACCTGTATTACAAGAATGGCTTTCAAGCCAGTACCAAAAATGGTTACCTAAAAAGAATCTGGACAAATCCAGTATTTTACAGAAATGTGGCGGCCTCGGATGTGGATGTGGCCATCTGGCATTTGCCTTCAGAAAAAACATTTGGTCTGGCCCGCTTATATGATAAATTGATCAAAGAGTCAGAGTCCTATGGTTTTGACCTTAGTAAGGAAGCGTTTTTAGCGTTAATAAAAGTTAATCTTGGAGTTCCCAGACTTACCTTTTCCATGAAGCTGAGATATTATGTATTAAGTTACTACAGGGCATTAAAAAAGAGAGCAAAAAATATTCATTTAATTGCTAAAGCTGCCTTATGAACATAGCCGTATTATTAGCCACTTTTAACCGAAAACAAAAAACAATTTCCTGCCTGGAACGTGTTTATGTCCAGCAACTGCCCAATGGAGTAGAAATCTGCATTTTTATGACGGATGACAACTCTTCGGACGGCACAGCTCAGGCCGTTGCAGATCTCTATCCGCAAGTAAATTTATTTATGGGAAATGGCGCTTTGTTTTGGGCAGGTGGAATGAGAAAATCCTGGAGGGAAGCCTTAAAATCAAATCCTGATTATTATCTACTTTTAAATGATGATACATTATTGAACAATACAGCTGTTTACAACCTGTTGAAATACTATGAAATACCGGGAAGTACACCACATGCCATTACTATTGGTAGCACATTTGACGCTGCAAATATGGAGATCTCTTACGGTGGAAGAAAATTATATCATCCAAAAAAGGTAAAGAGCTACAACGTCTATAGCGAAACGGAATACATGGAATGCGACTTGGCTAATGCCAATATTATGATGGTACCTAAAGCTGTTGTTCAAAAGATCGGAATTTTATCTGAACGGTATACACATAGCATTGCCGACTTTGATTACACGTTAAGGGCAAAAAAAAACGGGTTTAAGGTGATGGTTGTCCCCGGTATACTCGGGGAATGTGCAGACGATCATGGCAAGAATTGGAAATCGCCGGCAGTATCGTTGAAAGACAGGATCAGTTATTTGAAAAGCCCCAAAGGACTGGCTTATAAGGAATACCTAAACTTTATCAGGATCCATTTTCCATATCATTTGCCTGAGGCATTTATAAAACTCTGGCTGAAAACTTTCTTCCCCGTGTTATGGGATAAATATAAAGAGTAATTAGCATTTAAAAGCATGGAAAGATCAGTTATTATAGGCGTGTTTTGTTACAATAGGGTCAGTAAATTAAAAGCGTGTATAGATGCATTGTTAAAGAATCCTGAATGTGGCTCCCTGGAAATTGTTTTTTTTAGCGACGGCTACAAGCAGGACAAGGATAGAGCTGCTGTTTTAGAAGTCCGCCGATATATTGATGAGCTCAGGGGATTTAAACGTGTAATCAAGCATTATCGCAACGCTAACCTGAGCACCGGTCCAAATTTCCAGGAGGGATTAACATTCCTGGCCAATAACTATGATGAATTCATCATAGTGGAAGATGATCTCATCGTATCGCCCAATTACCTTAGATATTTGTTGGACGGCCTCAGCTTTTACAGGAAGGACGACGCTGTTTTTTGTATTACAGGATATGTATTTCCAATAAAACATAGAGATTATCCCTATGATACGATTGTTTATAAGCGATTTTGTTCTTATGGCTGGGCGGGATGGTCAGATCGTTTTAAAAATATTGTATGGGATAAACAAGCGCTTAACAAGTTAATGAAAACTTCCCCGGGATTTAAAAAAAGGCTCAACGCCGAAGGTTATGACCTGGTTAGGATGCTTAAAAAGCAAATTTCTGGTGTTATTTCCACCTGGGATATCCAAATGCAAACCCATATTGCAGAGAATAGGCTGAAAGTAATTTACCCTGTATTATCAAAAGTGAGCAATGTAGGTTTTGATGAGGAATCAACCAATACGTACGGGATTAACTACTTGATAACACCCGTAGACAAGGGAATAAAACGGAGCTTCCAATTCTGCCCATCCGGTTATGCTGTAGCGGAATTGCAGGCTCAGATAAAAAGGCCTTATCAATTGCGATTGTTGGTTTTTCGCAAGCTGGTCAATGAATTTTTAAAATTCACCAACAGAATTAAAAAGACAGGCTGATGAAAGTATTGGTTATTCATACCTTATACAAAAAGAAGGGAGGTGAGGATAGTGTTGTGGACAATGAGATCGCACTATTAAAGGCTGAGGGGCTGACTGTGTCGCTACTTACTTTCAACAATACTGGACGCACCTGGTTGAAGCTTTTACAACTTCCCTTTAATTATCCATCCTATCTAAAAACCAGACGGCACATTAAATCATTTGACCCAGACGTAGTTCACCTTCATAACTTACATTTTAGTGGATCTGCGTCTGTCATTTACGCCATAAAGGAATGCAAGGTGCCCCTGGTAATGACTTTACATAACTACCGGATATTATGTCCATCTGGAAGCCTGTACTACGATAATGAACTATTTCTTGATTCCTTGCAGGCTGGTTTTCCGTGGACAGCTGTGAAAAAAGGTGTTTATCAAAACTCCTGTATCATTACCTTTTGGGTGTCGCTTTCGATGTACCTCCACGAGAAATTAAAAATATGGAAAACAGTTGATCAATTTATTATGCTGGGAAGGCATGCTAAAGATTTGTTCGAGAGATCCAGACTAGGCAGCTTGGCAGATCGTATGGTCGTGAAACCCAATTTCTGCTATGCAGCGCCATTCTCTGGTGGTCATACGGTGCAGGCCTTTTATCTCTTTGCAGGAAGACTGACCGAAGAAAAGGGGCTGCGCATCGTATTGGACGCATTTGCTGATAATCAATTGCCTTTAAAAATTGTAGGTGCAGGTCCATTAGAAAATGTGGTGCTGAATTATTGTTTCCGACATCCCAATATCACTTTCCTGGGGCAGCGAACAAAGCATGATATCAATAAATTACTGCAGGATAGTATTGCACTGATTTTTCCTTCCCTTTGGTACGAGACATTTGGTATGGTGGTGATTGAAGCATTTTCACAGGGGGTACCTGTCATTGCTTCAAACCTTGGTAACCTAAAAAATATGGTGACAAACGAGTTTAACGGGCTGACATTTGAAAGGGGGAATGTTAGCGATTTAAACAAGAAAATATCATACTATCAGAATCTGAGTGTGTCCGAAAAAGAGGAGTATGCTCAGAATGCGATAAATACATACCTCCAATATTATACTCCTGAGGACAATGCAATACAGCTCCGGGATATCTACTTATGTGCCATCAATAGGCATTCTTGTCGCCTTTAATAACGAGATATATGGTTAAAAGTATAATCTTTATATCCAACGATAAATTCCAGTTTTCGATATACCAGGTATCATATTCTACCCGTTTTTCCAGTTGCCCTAACCTTTTAATTTCACCTCTGTAACCATTGATCTGTGCCCAACCCGTAACCCCCGGTTTAGATGAGTGGCGGATCATATAACGGTTGTCAAGGTTAGCGAAATCTACAGTATGCTTGAGCATATGCGGCCGCGCACCTACAATTGACATTTGTCCCATTAATACATTAAAAAATTGTGGTAGTTCGTCCAGATTTGTTTTCCGCAAAAACCTTCCCACTTTGGTTAAACGATGATCATTTTGAGTGACCTGCACGTCTTCATTGGCCTGATTGTATACTTTTAGACTTCGTAATTTTAAGCAGGTGAACTCTTTATTGTTCTTTCCAGTCCTTCTTTGTGAAAAGAAAACCGGGCCTCTGGAATCGAGTTTTATTAAAATTGCTAAAATTGGCAATAACCAGGAAAGTACAGCCAAAAGGATCACACTGCTTACAATAACATCAAAAATCCGTTTTTTTACCTGTGCAGTTTCATACTCCATAGGTTTGGAACGCAAAGACAAAATTGGCATATCTTCAATAAAATCTAAATAAAATTTCCGGTGAATGAAGTTATGCAGGTCTGGTACGAACCAAAATTTAATAAATTTCTTTTCCGCTTCCTCGGCGATTTTGTAAAGATCCGTTGAGCTTTCAGGAGATAACGTACAATATATCAATGAAATATTGTTCTTAACGGAATAGTCCAGGCAGTCCTTAATATCGCCCAGGTACATATAATCCTGCTTTGACAGGTCTGTAACCAGATCATCAAAGTATCCCCGGAATCTAATGCTACTTTGATGTGCATAAAGTAGTCCGGTTAAAGATTTAGACGTATTGTTATAACCAATGATCACAACATTCGTATAAAATTTGCTATTTGTCCGCGTATACAGCACATAGGAAATGAGCATCAAACGACTGATTAGCAAACATGTACCAAATCCTCCAACAATGCAAATGACAAAAAATAGCTCAAACTGATAGTTGACTAAAACGGAAAACAAGGCAACGGCGATACAAAACATGAAGAAAGAAATCATTGTTCGCTTAGTTAATCCTCTTATATTCAAGTCTTTGTATATAATGTACGCAGCGGTTAAGTAAGAACTAATCAGCCAAAAGATATTACTGGCCAGATTAAGTACAATGTAGTTTTTCATAACCAGATTAGAATCATTAGCTAACCTTGTTAATAATACTAAGGAGACAAGGTTTAGTGCGGTAAGATCTGATAGCAGGAAAAAGATCCTATATAAATTTGTATACTTATGACTCATGGCTGTATTCGTCTTTATTTTGTATAAAACCTCCTTTTAATGATAAAGAACAGGTAAACGGGACCGTAATAAATGTAGCGACGCCACATTCTTTTCGGCTCGTTTAAAAATCTCCCAAACCATTCTAAATGCATATCAATCCACAATTGACCAGGCCGTTTAACTGTTTCCGCGTAAAAATCGAATACCGCACCTATGCAACATATGATGTTTGCATCAATTTGGCTTTTATGTTTATTGGCCCATTTTTCCTGTTTCGGAGCGGTCAGACCAATAAATAAAACATCAGGTTTAAATGTATTGATCGCGCTAATCATCTGATTACTATCTTCATTGGTAAAATTTAACCGGAATGGGGGAGCGTAGAAGGCTACTTCTATATTCGGAAATTCCTTCTTCAGTTTTTCTCCGATCTTATCGAGCGTTGCCGAAGAAGATCCCAGATAAAAACACCGGCCTTTTTTTTTGTTTAAAACAGCCAATAAGTGCAGATGTAAATCTGTTCCTGAAACCTTCCTAATTTTTTTGCCCGTTAGCAGCCTTTCTGCAAAAACAACACCATCACCATCGGGAAGCAAGATCTCTGACTCCTGAAGCGCACGCTTAAAATTTGCATCCTTTTCGGCTATACAGAAGGAGTACTGGTTTATCGTGCTGATCACTGTTTTGCCACTTAAGGGCAAGTCGTTCAGCTTCCCGGTAAAAATGTTATAATCAATTCCTTTCCTAACTAAACTTTTCATGTTTTTTTAAGGTAAATAGTTTAATAACTAGTATATTTTCGAAAAACTGACTCGCTTTATCATTATTCCAGCCGATTTCCCCTATATACAGCTTAAATCAATTAAAGTTTTTATGGAAGCTATTGATTGGTAGTGTTTTACAACTGTCAGGATAAATGGCATGATCTATGTTTTTGTTTATGGAATCGTGTTTGAGTAAATAGTTACCCAAATACACGATGTTGGGAAAAACAAGCCGCTCTCAATATAGTTAATCAATATTATGGCCGATTTAAAGTATAAGTAAACGGACGACTACTTAAGGTATTGATGTAGTCTGTAATTGACATCATTGGAGGTATTCCAAGTTGAATTTAATTTATACGAAAGTAGACTGGGGAAGGAATTTCACAATACGAAACGCTTCTTTATTTTCGTTTCAACTGTTATCTTTTTTATTTTTTAATATAAAAATGCCTCTTGAACGCTCCTTAGTTTGGCATGGGTTATGTAAGCTTCTAAGATCAAACATTACGATTATGGAACGCAAGCAGAAAAGTAACCCTTTTTCAGAGCAGATCAATATCACTGAGAATTTTGAAGTCGAGTTTTGGGCGAAAAAATTTGGAATCAGACCAATGGCACTGCGGGAAATTGTCAAATCGATCGGCACTGATGTGAATGACCTCCGGAAATACTTTGGAAAGTAATCGATTGGTAGCTGTGCCAATTTTGTGTAGGAAGATGCTCAGTACAAGGCGATGGTTCCGGTAAATGTGTAACGCATACAGGGCAAAGGTAAACAGGTATTTTCCACTGTTAAATACCGTATATATCCCTCAGCCAATCATAGAAATATCCTTAAATTTATTGAGTATTGCTATGAAAACGTCAGTCAGAGAAAATATTCCACCCAAGGATGTCAAAAGTTCTTTTAAGGTCACAAAGATCCTTATTGTGGACGACGATAGCGCTTTAATTGAAGTGCTTGAAGAACTGTTTAACGAGGTTGGATATAGCGTAAAGGCAGTAAACAGGGTAGAAAATATATTTCCGATCATGGCGGATTTTCAACCTGATCTGGTATTGCTGGACTATCTTCTTCCCTTGGTAAACGGAGGGGAGCTTTGCAGTCAGATCAAACGAAACGAGGCTACGTGTATGATCCCTGTGATCATATTTTCGGCCTATCCAAAGGTACTTCTATCGCTCGGCGATTATGGCTGTGATGCCTTTATTGCCAAACCATTTGATTTAGATAGTCTGCTTTTTCATATTGAAAGATGTCTTGAAAATCCGCAGTCCTGCTACGAAAATAAACCTTTATAGTTTATGCATACAGGGCCTGGAGGAAGAATAACCTGACTAGCTCATGGCGTGTTTCGGCAGCTCAACGTAAAATGCAGTGCCCTTTCCTTCTTCACTTTCACACCATATTTTTCCGCCGTGCCAATAGATGATTGTTTTTACGATAGATAGCCCCAGACCCAAGGTCGGTTCACCATTCAGCCCCGGGCGCCTGGCAGTGGTAAATTTGTCAAATATTTTCGTCAGATGCTCTTTGGGAATGCCTATGCCGTCGTCCGAAAATATGAAACGAAGGTAGCCCTGTTCCTCTGAAATCGTAATAGATATCGATCCTCCAGATCTGGTGAATTTCATTGAGTTGCTGATCAGATTGTTAACCACTTGCATAAATTTGGAAAGGTCCATTTCAATGAAGATCTTTTCTGCTGAAGAGGTTAAGCTGAATGAACGTTGCGCTAAATCGGCAGATCGGCGGCATTCTTCCAGATACTCAGTGAGTTTTTTAACGATGTCTACTCTTTTTTTGACCAGGACAACTTCAGTAGTTTCCAGAACTTCTCGTGTAATCAGGTTATTAATCAGCTCAATAGACGCCTGTATGATGGTTTTGATGTATTGAATTTTCTTTATAACAGCAGAGTCAGATACCTCGCTGTCCAATAGGCCAATCACCGATTTTGCCATATTCAGCGGGCCGCGGAGGTCATGGCCAAGCATGTGTAATATAGAATTCTTTTTATTGGCATATTTATTCATGGACTCAGTATTGGCCACTTCGTCGCTTATATCAATCACGCTACCCAATATAACTTCTGATGAGTTGTGTCTGCCTAATAACGGGATTACCTGTATCCAGCGCTCGGCTGTCGAATTCATTAGTCTGAATTTTAAACTACCTTGAAATTTGGCAACTTTTGTTTTAGATAAAGCATGCTTCAGCATAGACATGTCATCAGGGTGAATATGATTGATCAGAGCGGAAAGGGTTGATTGCTGCTGATCAGGCTTTATAGCCCATTCTAAAGTGGAATGAATGAAAAGGAACTCTTTTATGCTGAGATCATAAACAAAGTGTATGTTGTTTCCAAATGGAAATCCTTTTTGTTTTTCTAAATTGATTATCATGATGTAGCGTTTTTTCAGCACGGCTTTTTCCTTTGATCATTTATGGTATTCTGTTCATCCAGCTGAACTCCAAGCCTAAACAATCATTTTAGCAGAAAGTTCTTAATTTCGACGTTAGGGGCATAAATTTCCTATGGATGCGAGTAAACAATTTCTTCTGTAAGCTGTTGCTATGAGCAGTGAAAAACAGGCAGCCTGACCTTCTATTGACGGACATAATATTGCCGAATGGCAACGGGCTTGATTACTGCAGGGAGTTAAAGTTAAGCGATGAGGTTGGGGAGGTCATCCGGTGTTTGTGATGTCCGCCATGATCAGTAAACCCTTCAAGTTGAATTTTATGGTTGACACCATCAATTGTTACCTCCAAGCGGACTAATAGATACCTATAGTTTACTGGCTAAGATTTACCAATCAGCAATCCATACTGCCTCAAGTTCGAAGGGGTTAATCCGCCGGAATACAGGATACAGCCATGCCTTGGTTGAGGTTCGGGTCACATTTTTTTTCCAGATTCCCTTACCGCTTTTTGTTCCGCCTGATTAGTAGTGTCAGTTCCTGTACCGTTATCACCAGACCTGCCGCTTACATTGGTGGTGGTATCGGTACCTACAGTATCTGAACCTGTTATTGTAGTGGTGTCCATTTGCTCTTCGGATCGTTGTTCTGGTGAAGCGCAAGCCATAAATAATGTTGTACCCAGGGCGATGATTAAAGTGTTTGCTTTCATGATAATTAATTTGTCTTTTATTGAGGTGACCAATCTTTTACTTATTACTGTTGCAAACAGCTAAGGAGACTCGTTGTTTCAACTAATTTTACGCTTAAACATTGCATAGAGCTACCCTGATCAATGCTTGTTTCCTGGATAATAGGGTAAAAATACCTGATTTAAGGTGTTTATACTGATTTTACACGTCTGGGCAAACATCTGCTAGAATTCCATGTTATCAACCTGAATTTATCGTTTACACCTAAAAAAACAACTTATGAAAAAGCTATTAATTACATTAATGCTGACCGCTTTTTGCTGGACGGCATTTGCATCAAATGTGCAGGCGCAAGACACAACACGCAGACAGCAGGATACCACCAAAAAGCATGGTCAAAAATCTAAAAATAAAAAACAGCATAAGCGCGATACCACCAACCGTAAACCTGGTGATACTACTTCCAGGACAACAAAACCAATGTAATCTTTATATTGCTTAAACTAAAACGATGCAAAGTCAAGAGCAAAATCAACAGCCAGATGGCCTGGAACAAACCGAACAGGGGCAAGGGTCATCCGGATTGGAAAATTCACAAGCATCTGCAGAAGATATTGATGACAATCAAAATGACCTCGCGGGAAATGCTTCGGGTAACACACCCGATCAACCCGCAGGAAACATTCCGTCAGGAATTGGAGGAACTGATATTTCAGGTGAAGATTCGGCTGACCAGAATGATTCATTACCTTCAGACGGACCGGTAAGTCAGGATAAAGGTGGCAATAGAGCCGATCTGACCAATATTGAAACTGATGACGATGATGAATTTGAAATAAAGGATTAACAAGTCATTTAGATAAACAGCAGTAGTAAAAACAAAGCCCCGGAAGGGGCTTTCCTCATTTCTTATAACCCGTCCACATGATTTCTATTAATAAGACTCGGACGTATTTAGCAGCTTATTTGTCTTGCTCAAGCTCCTGATATCGAACCCTTGTATAGCTTAGCGTTTATATTATCCAGATCACAGCTGGTTCGATATAACCAAAAGTTATGAGTGGAGATATATGGAAAAACTATCGTTTATGTTATTTTTATGAACCTTATAATCAGATGTTTGTATTGCTAATATAAAGTCTTAGGATAGTAATTATTTAGTTCTTTTTCTCCTGCTGGAATACCTTCCTCAGCTCACACAAGCCGTCGTTTATTCAGATGAAGAACGATGACAACAGGTAAAGAGTACAGGGGCACGCCATGGACCTATTTCATGGACTCCAATTTTTTTAAACAATATAATGCCAGGGCTGTTCTTTTTTTAAA
The DNA here is from genome assembly GCA_946478755.1 of uncultured Pedobacter sp. The sequence continues at coordinate 12,278 of CAMLDJ010000039.1, forward strand.
CACATAGCTATGAACTACAAAAAACTAATGGAAAAAACTTTTGATCAAAGATCTGATTACCGTCCACAGATGGTTTTTGCACTGATCGCCGGATTAGCTGCGGGAGCGGTAGTGGCAGTATTATTTGCTACGAAAAGTGGGAAGACTGTGCGTAGGCAGATAACTGATAAAATTACGGGACTTGGACAGGATGCCAAAGACATTTACGCATCGATGATCTGCAAAACAAACGGCCGGAGCAACGACATCCTCAGCAACGGAGCAGAGCAGAACCAGGTGAACCACCATGTTCATCAAGCTGCGACTAAAAAACCTAAATCGGATATCAAAGAACTAATCCATGATGCACATGCCGGTGCTGCTGATACAGAGCAAAGCCTTTAACATAATGGGTAGAAAGCCCAGATGAGTTATAACGGTTAGGCATTTTATTAAGGGGATTGATGATAATATATCACATAAAATAGGCAACAATTTGCAGAGTTTTCAGTATAATGCTTACCATATTTGTATCCGTCTCATTTTCGAACCGACAGTAAAAACAGAGGGTCTGTCGAATTGACGATAGATAAACCAAGTATGATATAAACCTTTAAGATGACAGCATATACTGAAAAACTAGTCTACCTTGCAAGTAGTGGAGATTTGCGACTGTCTGCCAATCAGAGTTGCTGGGCGGCCCAGGCAGAAATGGAACAGCTATTAACCAAAGCAATTGAAGCACAGGGCTGGACTGTACAAAGACCCCATCCTTACGATAACGAAAAAAAACACGGATTTATAGATTCCCAGCGAATGGGTATCGAAGTGTTTAAGTCTATCGACCCCAATGCACCTTTGATTATTGCCGAAAGTGTGTGGCAATATACACACCACGTCCTTGCCGGATTAACTACACATAAAGGACCTATTTTAACTATAGCCAACTGGAGTGGGCAATGGCCGGGACTGGTCGGAATGCTGAATCTCAATGGCTCGCTGACTAAAGCAGGAGTAAATTACAGCAGTTTATGGAGCGAAGATTTTAGTGATGACTTCTTCAAAAATGGACTAGCGGAATGGTTTGCGGCCAAAACGGTTACACAGGATAAAAGCCATGTGAAAAGTTTTAATGCGGTTAGCCTGCCCCAGGCAGACGAAGAAAGGGGGAGAGCCTTTGGTCGCAGCTTGCGTGAAAACAAAGCCATTATGGGTGTATTCGATGAAGGCTGCATGGGTATGTTTAATGCCATTGTACCCGACGATCTGTTACATAAAACTGGCATATTTAAGGAACGTCTAAGCCAATCGGCTTTGTATGCTAAAATGAAAACGGTAAAAGACCAAGAAGCAGAAGAAGTTCTTAATTGGTTATTGGAAAAAGGGATGACCTTTAACTGGGGTACTGATGGTTTAACGGAACTCACCCGCGAACAGACGCTGGAACAATGTAAAATGTACATCGCTGCACTGCGTATTGCAGATGAGTTCGGATGCGATACGATAGGTATCCAGTATCAACAAGGCCTAAAGGATCTGACCGCTGCGAGCGATCTGGTGGAGGGCTTGTTAAATAATCAGGAGCGGCCACCTGTATTTTCCGAATCAGGCAAGGAATTATATGCGAATGAAGCATTACCGCATTTTAACGAAGTTGACGAATGTGCCGGAATTGATGCACTCGTAACTTACCACCTTTGGAAAGCCCTTGGAATGCCTGGAGAAACGACACTTCATGACATCCGCTGGGGCGAACATTTTAAAGGCGATGGTATTGACGACTTTGTTTGGCTATTCCTTATTTCAGGGGCTGCGCCGCCTGCCCATTTTATTAACGGCTATAAAGGCGCAAGTAGCGATCGACAGCCCGCTATGTATTTCCGACTGGGCGGCGGGAGCCTAAAGGGCATCAGTAAGCCAGGGGATCTGGTTTGGAGTAGGGTTTATGTCATGGATAATGCCTTGCACTGTGATTTAGGAGTTGGAGAAGCGGTATTACTACCCGAAGAAGAGACGGAAAGACGCTGGAAGGGTACCACTCCTCAGTGGCCGATTATGCATGCGACACTCAGTGGGGTTAGTCGCGATCAGATGATGGCGAGACATCAGGCCAACCATATCCAGGTGGTCTATACCATTGATAAAGCATCAGCTCATAAAGCTTGTCGAATCAAGGCTGCAGCATTACAAGAAATGGGTATCCATGTTCATTTTTGCGGGAATGTAGACCATGAAGGCAAGCAGTATAATTAAGAGCGAGTGAAAGAGAAACAGTTGACATTTGGTGCGAAGGGCCATTTTTTGAATAATCTGCAATGTTTTTCTGCGGATGGGAAATGGCTCGTTTATGATACCCGGAATGACGATGCGCATATCGCCAGAACAGGGGGTATAGAGATGGTAAATACCGAGACAGGAGCAATAAAGATCCTGTTTCGGACCCAAAATCAAACTGAGTTTGGACCGGGAGTAGGGGCAGCTGCCTTTTCTCCGGTGACAGACAGGGTCATCTTTATCCAAGGAATAAGAAATGCTAGCAACGCGAATCCTTATAGCTTTACCCGCAGAACTGGTATTGCTGTAGATACTGATCAACCGGGACAAGCCATTTTTATGGATGCCCGTGACATTATTGAACCGTTTACCGCCGGGGCATTACGCGGCGGTACACATGCGCATTCCTGGAGTGGCGATGGTCAATGGTTAAGCTTTACTTATAACGACTATGTTGTTGAGCAGTTAAATAAGACAGACCCAAAAATACAGGATCTAAGAACCGTTGGCATCATGTTTCCGGCTAAAGTAAGGGTGGCCGCGGATGGGGACGAGGAGAACAACGGTGGTGAAATGTTCGCGATTATCATTACTGAGGTAACTGAAAATCCAGCGGCTGGCAGTGATGAAATAAATAAAGCTTTTGATGAATGCTGGATAGGGACAAATGGTTACCTCAATGCTGATAATACCCGGGTCAAGAAAGCAATTGCTTTTCAGGGAAATGTAAAAGATAAGGATGGAAAAAGCAAAACAGAGATATTTGTGGTGGATTTGCGGGAAGACCTGATCTCTGCCTTGCCTGCTCAGCCATTTAGAACAACTAAAGACGGCCGAATAGCTGTTCCGCCAGGAATAAAACAACGGCGGATTACATTTACCACTGAGGGCGTACAAGGGCCGCGTCATTGGCTGAGGTCTAATCCTGATGGGACGGCGATTGCCTTTCTTTCAAAAGATCAGTGGGGATTTATCAATATTTTTTCCATTTCTCCTAATGGCGGCGAAGCGAGGCAGTTAACCTTTCATGAATTTGACATTCAAAGCGGCCTGAATTATAGTCCTGACGGGAAGCATATTGCCTACATAGCACAAAATGGAATTTACCTTACAGCATGTGCTACAGGAAAATATCGAAAATTAACCGATTCATTAACAGATCCGGGAAAGCTAACTGGAAGTATAAGCTGGTCGCCCGATGGAAAACAGCTGGCTTATAACCGATATGTGAAACAGGAAGATGGTGATTATCTACAGGTGTTTCTGATGCAGATTGATGACCCGCTTAATACATGAAATCAGCGTTGCTGGCGAGCGTTTGCCAGCTATAATCCAGATATTGAGAGGTGTAATTAGCTGTGGTTGCATTGATAAACAATACCGTTCTGCCTTCCATGGTGTGAACGACAGTATTGGCCAGCTCCTGGGGTACAGCAGGACATCCCTGACTACGGCCCAGGCGGCCTAACAAATCAATGGTATGCTGACTAACGTACTCGGCCCCATGAACCACAATTGCCCGTTCACGTGCATTAGAATTGAAACCTTCATCCATGCCATCAAGTCTTAATGACAGCCCGTGTTTTCCACGATAGGCTTCACCGGTAACATAAAAACCAATACTACTTTTTTGAGATTCGATCGTATTAGAAAAATTAGTGGCCTGGTCGCCACCGCTATAAGTTCCATGTGCCACCCAGGTATTTAAAAGTAGCTTCTCCTGATCAAGATCTACAATCCAGAACCGTTTCTTTTTGCTACTCAGATCAAAATCGGCAATACTTAAAATCGACTTGTCTTCCGAAATCTTGCCTGTGTTTCTCAGATTGTAAAACCCTATAGCGGCTTTTTTGAATACAGATACCGATAATCCGGCTTGCTCAAGATGAGCAAGGTCATATATCTGTTGGATTTGCTCGTTAATTGTGAGATTGTTAATTGCGAGATTGTTGGCGTTAAACGCCTGGTTTTTAACTGAATCTATTTTCACTGGTGTCCAACTGATCATAGTCAGTGCAATCGTAATCATAACTACCCCCGCTACTCCTAAAACACCCTTTCTCATTCCCAAAACACATTTCCTCATCTTTATGATATCGCCCCCCCCGGCTCGGTATTTATATTTACTTCCTATTTTGTTTAAGTGTTATTAAAAAATAATGCACAAAGATATGAAATGATTTTCTGAAATACACTCATAATTAAGTAATTACCTAAACATGACTTAAAAGAATAGCTATTTGTATACTTATCACTAGCTTACCCCACGTCAATATTATCTTTGCTTAACAACTTAATGATCCTTTCTTTGTCGTTGAGCTGACTTCTTAACGCAGTAACTAATGCTACACAACCTTTTAAACCTCCATATTCAGCCGATGTTTCTGATACCATATTTTCTTCTGTAGGCAAATCGTAAGCAGTCGCTTCAAAAAGGCGCCGTGGTGAAACCTCAAGTTTCTCGGCCATAGTCAGCAGGTCCCTGTATTTCACAGACTCCTTTACCAAGCCAACTCTTAAACCATCATCTGTCCTCTTCATGCTTGCAGCAAGCCAGCTTAATGGTCTGTCTCTTTCTGTTAAAATTTCATCTACTATCTCTTTCAGGGTCATGCGCTTTTTATTGCAAAATAAGAATATTGCCGGAAAAAATATACATGTTGTGATGAATACTTTAACAAGATCGCATAAAAATAATGCTAAAACATTAAAATAAATAGTTTAGTTGAGCGTAAATTTGTTGCGCTTACAGTCAAAAAACTGCCCGCTGGGAAGCCCTAAGAAAACTATTTTCTATATATCTTGTTGATAATCAATTATTTTTTTTTAATTTTACACCCGAGAGCGTTAATTTGCGGGGGCAACAGTCTTTTAGACCTGCCTCCGCTTTTTTTTCCGCTTTTCCAGGTTTCAGAGTTTAACCTGACGGATGATGTTTTTGATATTTAGCTCAATGATATCCGTCATGCTATTGCATTCCAGATACTGTTGATCTGCAAAGTAATCCGCCATGCCAGTTTTTAAGCGTGCTATGTTCTCAGTTGTTGTCAGGACCTCGGTATTCGAAACATCACGCAGATCGGTCAGGCGATGTCGCTCACTACGTACCCTGTGTAGCAAGGACGACTTCTCTTCCTGTTGGTATTGTAAATAAGTCTTATCCGTCAATTGATCCATACCCAATTTGACATACGGAAAATTCTCCTTGAAAAACTGAGGTAGATATACCTTTATATTTCCCTCATAAAATTGCTGGTCAAAATCAATGGCGCGGATCCTGAACTGGATATCGTCAAAATCGGGAGTGATCTGTACTACAAAGTTGTAAGCCCTCATGTCCCCCAATAGCATAACCAGACAACGTTCATTAAACTTCACGAACTCTTTAGCGATACGGGTTGGATTGTAGTCCTGATTGTGGAGATAGTTTTTAGCAAAAACATCCCCGGGGATTCCAGCGATATGTTCCTCAATTAAGGTCTCCCTGTCCACCAGGTAGTTGACCTGGTTCGGCGATAGGATATGTTCCAGCTCCAGGCCATAAATTCTTGAAGCATCCGCCTTCTTTACATAAAAGTAATCGTAAACATCATTTAAACGGTTCACAATCCTGATGCGAAAAGGATTGGTGTTGCCAAAAGTGCAGTATTCAATTTTGTCAATGTATTTATGTTGGACTATGCGCAAATTTCCTGAGGCCTTTAAATTCGCATAGATAATTTTCAAGCCGTTATGTATATCAACAATCCTGTCGCTGGCATAAATGGGGGCTTCCCAAAGGGAGTCCTTTCCATTCTTGTCCATAAGCGGATAGGATTCAGTAAACATCATCAGATCATTATAGGTAATGGGCAGCTTTGAGTCCCGCTGATAGGTCTTAAGGTACTTTTGCAAAGCAGCCGATACCGGGAAAATTGGCTTCTTACGGGATATTCTTACATCATTGGAATCCATTAAACTTATAATTTCAGGTCAATTTAGCGTTTTCTTTAAACAGATACCAGCTAATCATAGTTTCATTTGAAATTCATAATGATGTAGGCACAAAGTCATATCCGCACAGTCATGGAAAATTAATCGTTTCGGAATGTAGCTTTGCAGAATGACACCAAGCCTTCGCGGGCCCTAATTTGCTATAATGAAGAAACTCCTAAATACGACTCCATATTCCGTACTCGACCTTGCAACCGTAATAGAAGGCAAAACGCCAGCTGATACTTTTAAAAATAGCTTAGACCTTGCACAGCACGCCGATAACTGGGGTTATAACCGTTACTGGCTTGCGGAGCACCACAACATGATCAGCGTAGCCAGTTCAGCTACGGCAGTAGTGATCGGACATATTGCCGGAGGTACCCATAACATCAGGGTTGGATCAGGTGGCATTATGCTTCCCAATCACTCGCCTTTAATCATTGCCGAACAGTTCGGAACATTAGCTTCTTTGTATCCGGGCAGGATTGACCTCGGATTGGGCAGGGCTCCCGGAACAGATCAGCTTACAGCTGCAGCCATCAGAGGTGATCTGCGTTTTCAGGCTGCACAGGACTTCCCAAAAGAAGTGTTGAAATTGCAGACCTATCTTTCGGCTGAAAACAGCAACAGTCACGTGAGAGCAATTCCCGGCGAAGGACTTGATATTCCAATCTGGATATTAGGTTCAAGCACAGACAGCGCACGTTTAGCAGCGGCTCTTGGCTTGCCTTATGCCTTTGCCAGTCATTTTGCCCCGGCACAGTTTATCACCGCAATCAATCTTTACCGGGAACATTTTAAGCCATCAGTGCATCTTCAAGAGCCTTATGTGCTGGCTTGTGTAAACATAGTTGCTGCCGATACCGATGCGGAAGCCGGCAGACTGGTTACTTCGCTTTACCAGTTGTTTATGGGTATTGTAACAGGAAAACGCCGATTGCTGCAACCTCCTGTGGACAATATGAATGACATTTGGGATGTTTACGAAGAAGAACAAGCCAGCCAGATGCTTGCCTGCACTTTCACTGGAAGTATGGAGACATTGAAGACAGACCTACAGCGGTTCCTCGATCAGACCGGGGTTGACGAGATCATGGCTACTTCACATATTTTTGACCATACAGCGCGACTAAGATCTTATGAGTTGCTTGCAGAGGTATTTAAAAGTTAAATGCCGGCATAGCCCTCAACTATTCCTAAATCTTAGTATTTTGGCGCTAAGCATTAGTAACCATGAAAAGCTTTTATTGCAGATACCTGCTTCCCATTGTCTTTATTTTTTCTGCGTCAGCAGGACAACTGCGGGCTCAGTCTAAATTACAGCAGTTTGACGATCGGGTGCTGATCAACCTTTCTGAAAGCAGAACTCCTGGTCAGACTGAGTTTTTCCTTTTTTTATCCAAACATAACGATTGGGTAAATGTGGGTGTGCCGCTTGGCTTAATGGCAGGAGGAATAATCAATAACGACAAGCAAATGCGGCAGAACGCTTTATATGTGGCGAGCAGCTCAGTTGTAAATGCGGTGGTGACCATGCTGATGAAAAAAGTAGTAAAGCGTCCAAGGCCGTTTCTGGCAAACCTGAAAATTAAAGCCGTTTATCCCGCCACACATTATTCTTTTCCCTCCGGTCACGCCTCCACCTCTTTTACAACCGCCTCGGCACTTTCCCAGGCTTACCCTAAATGGTATGTAATCGCACCTTCATTTCTATGGGCAGGTTCTGTGAGTTATTCCCGCTTGTATCTGGGCGTACATTACCCCACAGATGTTGCTGCAGGGGCCATACTCGGGACGGGAACCGCCTTTTCTTTGCGTGCGCTTGGCGCTGATCGGCCTTAGGAAGACCGTTTACAATAAGTACTGTTGCGATTAGGAAATGGCTAAGTGAGACTGCCGATTAACGTGGCTTTAAGAAATGGATAATTTTTGCTAATTTTGTTAGTAATGAAAAGATCCGGAACAGCTGACTTGCCCTTACATTATGGCTATGTGCCCAAATGGCTGGCCGAAAGGATGTCACGCCTTGGCCTGGCCATTACCGAAGCCATTATCACCGAGTATGGCACAGCCGAAGTGCTGCGCCGCTTAAGTGACCCTTTCTGGTTCCAAAGCCTTGGGGCGGTGATGGGGATGGACTGGCATTCTTCCGGCATTACCACTTCCGTGATGGGCGCTTTAAAAGCAGCTGTCAATCCGCATTATAAAGAACTCGGCATATATATCTGTGGGGGCAAGGGTCAAAAATCCAGAAATACCCCTGATGAGCTGCTGAGGTTTGGCGACCGAACCGGGCTGAATGGCACGGAACTGGTTCGCTGCAGTAAGTTAAGTGCTAAAGTAGATAACACAGCCTTACAAGATGGTTTTCAATTATATACGCACAGCTTTGTAGTGAACACAGAAGGGCTGTGGACCGTAGTTCAACAGGGAATGCGCAATGGCAGTTCAACTGCACGCAGGTATCACTGGCATGCGGAAGGCCTCACTTCCTTTGTCGAAGAACCACATACAGGTATCTGCGGAAAAAACCAGGGCCAGATCTTAAATCTGGTCGCTAAGGCAGCCCGGCCCTCAAGAACGGCAATGCTGGCGATGACTACGGAAAGTCCCGACCGCATGATCGCGGAAGCCCAGCGACTGATCATGCCCAGGCATCACGACGTAAGGGCAAAGGATATAGACTTAAAGCGTTTGGGAGCGATGTTATGGTTAACCCATGAAAAACAGCCAGCAGATTTCGAAGAGCTGCTGCTCCTCGAGGGAATGGGCCCCAGGACCTTGCAGTCTATGGCCCTGGTTAGCGAAGTGATTTATGGTACGCCATCCCGCTTTACAGACCCGGCACGGTTTTCCTTTGCCCATGGGGGTAAAGACGGACACCCCTTTCCCGTACCGGTAAAGGTTTACGACGAAACCATCGGCCAATTAAACAAGGCGCTGCAACAGGCAAAGATCGGGCAGAGCGACAAGCTACATGCCATTCAGCAACTCAGTAAGTTATCCAGAAAGGCTGAGAAGGATTTTATTGCCAATGATAACTTTGAGGCATTGGTGGAGAAAGAACGACGGGATTCCTGGAAGTATGGAGGAAAAACTGTTTTTGGAGATGCTAAACCACCCAATGATCCCCAGCTGAGGCTGTTCTAGAAAAATATATATCCAATGTCCCTTTCAGCGATAAATACTTTACCTTCGCGTCATGTTATATGCATAATTCATAGAATTAACGGGATTTTACATGGTTTGGGAAAAATTATTATCAGCGAAACGCTGGGGAAATGAAGATAGGTTTATTGGCAATCAGAAAGAATCGAGATCTGAATTTCAGCGCGATTACGACAGGATCATCTTTTCTTCCCCATTTAGGAGATTACAGAATAAAACACAGGTTTTTCCGCTGCCCGGCAGCGTGTTCGTTCATAACAGGTTAACGCACAGCCTGGAAGTTGCCAGCGTGGGGCGGTCCTTGGGCACCATCTTCTATAACAGGATTAAAGACCAGGATCCGGGTATTGATGATTCCTGTCCTTTACTTTGTGAAATCGGCAATATCATCGCTTCTGCTTGTTTAGCGCACGACCTGGGTAACCCGGCGTTTGGCCATTCGGGTGAATCAGCCATTTCCCATTATTTTACCAATGGAGAGGGAAAGATCTATAAGGAGCAAGTAAGCACCGCACAATGGGAAGATCTGGTCCACTTTGAGGGCAATGCCAATGCCTTACGGATTTTGACCCATCCCTTTACCGGAAAAGGAACCGGTGGCTTTGCGCTTACCTACGCGACGCTGGCCTCCATTGCTAAATATCCTTGTGCTGCCGAAGCAGGGCACAATAAAAAGAACATCTACACCAAAAAATACGGTTTCTTTCAGTCAGAACAAAATGGCTTTGAGAAAATAGCTGCCGAAATGGACCTCATTAAAGTGCAGGATTCACCGCTCATCTATAAAAGACACCCATTGGTATATCTGGTGGAGGCCGCGGATGACATCTGCTACAATATTATTGATCTGGAAGATGCGCACCGCTTAAAGATTCTCTCCTATAAAGAAATAGAAAGCCTGTTGCTGCCTTTGTGTAAAGACGACAGGATGCCGGCACGCCTGGCTGAAATTGATGATGACGATGCAAAAATTACGCTGATGCGTGCCAAATCAATTAGCACACTAATCGGTTTATGTGCTGAAGTATTCTTTAAAGAGCAGGAAGCGATTTTAAATGGCGATTTTAATCAAAGCCTGATGGATACCATAGAAGAACCATTTCTTTCCGTGATGAAAGAAATCGAAAAGGTCTCCGTTAAAAAGATTTACAATTACTCATCTGTTGTACAAATTGAGGTAGCCGGTTACAAGGTCATGGGGGGGCTACTGGAAGAATTTATACCTGCTTACCTGATCAATGAATCTAAATATCATAAGAAGTTGGTAGAGCTCATCCCCAAACAATTTCTGACCGGGCAAACGGATCCATACACGAAGATACAAAGTGTGCTGGATTTCGTGTCGGGGATGACAGATATATACGCTGTAGAATTATTCAGAAAGATCAAGGGAATCTCATTTCCCTCGATGAGCTGATATCTTTGCTAAATAATTAGCTATTAATTCATTTCTTTGTAATATCATTTAAGCTTAATATCCATCCAATGAACGAGGAATTTTATCTTCAGATATTTAATAAACAGCAGGGCATAGAGCCGGTTCCATCTAATCATGAAATTGCGGACTGGGCTATGAATCTGATGAATTTATTGTATCCGGAACGTTTAACTACTCCTGATTACTCTATAAACGAGATCAAGCGTATGTTTCAAAAGCAGGAAAAGGCACTTTTAGTTTTGCTGAATTCAACCAAAGCCTGCGAAACATTTGACAATGAAGCTATTGTACAGCTCTTCTTCGATGGTATCCCTGAGTTATACAGGAAGATGAATACAGATATTCAGGCCATGTTAAATGGTGATCCGGCAGCGAAAAGCGAATTTGAGATCATCAGAAGCTATCCTGGCTTCCTGGCTATAGCGCTATACAGGATTGCGCATACCCTGTTAAAAGCAGATGTACCTTTGATCCCCAGGATACTAACAGAGCATGCACACTCTGTTACAGGCATAGATATCCATCCTGGAGCACAGATCGGTGAGTATTTGTACATAGATCATGGAACGGGATTGGTGATTGGCGAAACTACAGTCATAGGCAACCACGTTAAAATGTATCAGGGCGTAACCCTGGGCGCTTTAAGTGTCGAGAAATACATGAGTGATACCAAACGGCATCCGACCATTGAAGATCATGTGATCATTTACTCCGGTGCAACAATTCTGGGCGGAGAAACAATAATAGGAGCGAATTCTATTATAGGCGGTAATGTTTGGCTCACTAAAAGTGTTCCTCCCGGATCAACCGTCTATCACCAGTCATCCGTAAAAGTAATAGAAACAAAAGAGACCAAATAAAAATGGGAAGCATCATAGAATTTATAGGAAATACCCCTTTAGTTGAAATCAACAAGCTAAATCCGAACCCCAATGTAAAGCTCTTCGCAAAACTGGAGGGAAATAATCCCGGTGGAAGTGTGAAAGACCGCGCAGCCTTAAACATGATCCGCACTGCTATAGAGCGGGGCGACATCAAAAAAGGCACCCGCTTAATTGAAGCTACAAGCGGCAATACCGGCATTGCACTCGCCATGATTGCCAGTATATACAATCTTGAGATTGAACTGGTCATGCCCGCCAGCTCTACAAGGGAGCGGACCCTGACCATGGAGGCTTTTGGTGCTAAAGTAACTTTATTGGATTCTATAGAGATCTGCCGTGATTATGCGGAGGAACAACGTGATAAAAATGGCTATTTTTTACTGGATCAATTTGCCAATCCTGATAACTACCTGGCCCATTATAAAACTACAGGCCCTGAAATCTGGCGCGATACCAATCATCAGGTAACTCACCTGGTCAGTTCTATGGGTACCACGGGAAGTATCATGGGAAACTCCATGTATTTAAAAGAGCAAAACCCGGCCATACAGATCGTCGGCTGTCAGCCAACAGAAGAGTCTTCCATTCCCGGGATCCGCAGATGGCCGGCAGCCTATCTTCCAAAAATATTTGATGCAAGCAGGGTAGACCGTGTGATGGATGTTTCCCAACAGGAGGCTACAGAAAAAGCACGGCAGCTGGCGAAAGTGGAAGGAATATTTGCGGGAATGAGCAGTGGCGGTGCACTGGCCTGCGCCTTAAGGCTTGCAGAAGAACTGGAATCGGGGCTTATTGTCTTCATTGCCTGTGATCGGGGCGACAGATATTTAAGCAGTGATTTGTTTGGGTAGCCTTAATGTGCTATTTTTGATTACACAATGAACCTACAGAGATTACTTTTATTATTCGTTTTTATTCTCTTTACTGCTACAGCTTTTGGGCAAACCAGTGCTGAGCTAAAAAGAAGCAAAGAAGCGATACAGCGCGAAATTGATATGCTGCAAAGAAATCTCAATGAGACTTCCAGCAACAAACGATTGACCCTGGGACAGATCCGGGCGGTCAGTGCTAAAATCAGGCTCATGCAGAATAAGATCGCGGTAATCAATTCAGAGGTAAAGCAGCTGGATAACCAGATCCATGAGAACACCAATGAAGTGCATTCTCTGAAAAGTCAGCTCGGGCAGTTAAAAAATGAATACGCCGGAATGGTGCGCTTTGCACAGCGAAATAAGAACGCTTACGATAAGATGATGTTTATATTCGCTTCAGAGAGTTTTAATCAGGCGTACAAGCGCATCAAGTACTTCCAGCAATTTGGTCAGTACCGTAAAAAGCAGGCCGACTATATTCAGGGTACCCGTAAAAACATTGAGTATAAGATCGTCGTACTGGATAAAAATCTGAAAGAGAAAAGTAACCTGTTAACAGAACAACAACAGGAAAAAGTGAAGCTGGGGAGGAATAAGACTGAACAGGCACAAATGCTTAGCCGGATCAAGAGCCAGGAAAAACAATTCAGACAGGACATCGCTGCACGCAAGCGCAAGCAGGCAGAGATAGACCGGGCCATTCGTTCAGCCATTCAGCGGGAAATTGAACTGGCACGTCAACAGGCTGAAGCGGCTGAGCGGCTTGCTGCGCTGAAGGCCATCGCGGAGGGGAAACCGGTACCTGTTACCAGGGAAAAAAGCACCAGTAACTATTTAACCGCATCGCCGGAATCAGCTAAACTGTCGGCAGGATTCGATAATAACAGGGGGCGCTTACCCTGGCCTGTTGGGCGCTACTCCATAGTAGAACGGTTTGGTAACCATACCGAAGGCCAGGCGCATTATACCAACGACGGCATAAATATACTGACTGACCAGGGGGCTGCTGTTAAAGCCGTATTTGAAGGTGATGTGCTGTTCGTAAGGGAGCTCTATGGAACTTACATTGTAGCTTTACGCCATGGTGAATATTTTACGATCTACCAGAATTTAAAGACCGTGAATGTGGCTAAGGGCAATAAAGTAGACACAAAGCAGATTCTAGGTGTGGTTGCGGCCAGGGAAGACGGTCCGGTACTGCATTTCGAGATTATGCGGGGACAGACCAAGCTTAATCCCGAAGCCTGGATTGCGAAATAGCAAACAAAAGCCTTACCTTCGCTGCAAAAAATAATGCTTGAAATTGTATATCTGGATGATCACTTAATTGCGATCAACAAACCTCATGGCTTATTGGTACACCGTTCATCCATCGCAAATGACGCCAAGGAATTTGCCCTGCAGCTGTTAAGGGACCAGGTGAACAGGCATGTTAGTCCGGTGCACAGGTTAGATAGGAAAACCGGAGGACTCTTGCTATTCGCTTTTGAGAAGGATGTAGAGATCGCCATGAAGCAGCAGTTCATGAATGGAGCCGTGCAAAAGAAGTACCTTGCTGTATTGCGCGGACATGCGCCAGATCAGCTGGATATTGATTATCCACTAGCCAAAGAAAATGGTACCCTTCAGGAAGCATTCACCTCATTTGTTACCTTAAAAAGAGCCGAGCTCGATATTGCTTTTGGAAAACACTCAACTTCCAGGTATTCACTGGTTGAAGCCAGTCCCACCACAGGGCGGATGCATCAGCTGCGAAAGCATTTTGCGCATATATTCTATCCAATCATAGGGGATAGAAAACATGGCTGCAACAAGCAGAATAAGTTCTTTAAGGAGCAGTGGGAAATGACCACAATGCTGCTTCACGCTTCTGAATTGAGGTTTATACATCCTGTTACCCGCAAAGAAGTTCATTTGCAAGCGACTGTCCAATCCGAATTTTTAAGGGTTTTCGAGCTGATGGGATGGTAGCACGCTAGCATTCGGAAAGAGTTATCCACAGCCAAAAGTAGCGATCTGTTTTTTATTCTTTTGCTGCTGAATGAGTTATAAAAAAGCTCAGATTTTCCTTCCGGATGTTAGTAAAATTTTACCATCTTCGCACTCCCAAAACGATCGGTCAATCCTTCGTTTTATTAGTATAACCGTAAAACATTAAAGAAAGATATGCAAATGACTTGTACACAAGTGTGGAATAACTGTCTCCAAATTATAAAGGATAATATCCCCGTCCAGAGCTTTAAAACCTGGTTCGAACCGATATCAGCCCTTAAGCTGGAAGACAGGGTTTTAACTGTACAGGTTCCAAGTTTATTCTTTTATGAATGGCTGGAAGAACATTATGTTGGCTTGTTGCGTAAAACCGTAAAACAGCAATTGGGTGATGAAGGACGTCTGGAGTACAATATTGTAGTTGATAAATCAACAAACGGAGCTTTACCGTATACAACCAATATGCCTTCAAACGGTAATGGATCAACCAACAGGAAGCAATCGATGCCGGTACCGGTAAACATCAACAGGGATATTAAAAACCCATTTGTAATTCCGGGACTGAAAAAGATGAATGTAGACCCGCAGTTGAATCCAAGTTATACATTCGAGGCTTATGTAGAGGGCGACTGCAATCGTCTGGCACGTTCGGCCGGATACGCCGTAGCGGCAAAGCCAGGTGCAACATCATTTAACCCCTTAATGATCTACGGATCTTCGGGTTTAGGTAAAACCCATCTTGCACAGGCCATCGGTAACGAGATCAGAACAAACCTGCCGGATAAATTAGTCATCTATGTATCCTGCGAGAAGTTCTGCCAGCAGTTTGTAGAGTCATTGAAAAACAATACGATTAATGATTTTGTGAACTTTTACCAGGCCATGGATGTGATCATTATGGATGATGTGCATAACTTTGCAGGAAAAGAAAAAACCCAGGACATCTTCTTTCACATTTTTAACCATTTGCACCAGTCGGGCAAGCAGATCATCATTACCTCAGATAAGGCACCAAAAGACCTGTCTGGTTTAGAAGAACGTTTGCTAAGCCGTTTCAAATGGGGACTTTCTGCAGATCTTCAGGTTCCAGAACTGGAAACAAGAATTGCCATCCTGAGAAAGAAAATGTATGCTGATGGTATTGACCTGCCGGATGAGGTAGTGGAGTACGTTGCACACAATATCGACAATAACGTCAGGGAACTGGAAGGAGCGATGGTCTCGTTGCTGGCGCAGTCTACCATGAACAGGAAAGAGATAGATCTTCAACTGGCCAAATCTATGCTTAAAAACTTTATTAAGCATACGACCAAGGAAGTTTCTATGGATTACATACAGAAATTGGTTTGCGATTATTTTGAAGTCCCTGTGCACTTGCTTAAAGCCCCAACCCGCAAACGTGAGGTCGTGCAGGCCCGTCAGATCTCTATGTATCTTGCAAAGGGGATGACCAAAAGTTCCTTAAAAACAATAGGTGCATTTTTTGGAGGAAGGGACCATTCAACTGTAATTTATGCCTGCCAAACGGTGGAAGATCTAATTCAGACAGATAAGAAATTCAGGGCATACGTTCAGGATATCGAAAAGAAATTAAAGATGAGCTAAGGCTTATCTTTAGCCTAAATGCAACAGGATCAGAATGATCCCGAAAGACTGCGTTCGTCGCCTTAAAAACTTTCAAAGAAAAATTTGGACGATTAAAACAGAATACTACCTTTGCAGCGCAAAAAAGGCATATTGGCCCGTTCGTCTAGGGGTGAGGACGCCAGATTTTCATTCTGGAAACAGGGGTT
>CAMLDJ010000040.1 GCA_946478755.1 uncultured Pedobacter sp.
ACCGGGCAAATGAGATCCTGGCAGGTCTGGGCTTTAGTACCCAGGACCAGCTGCGACCATTAAACACCTTTTCCGGAGGATGGCGGATGCGCGTGATGCTGGCAAAGATCCTCTTGCAAACTCCCGATATCCTGCTGCTGGATGAGCCGACCAACCACATGGATTTACCTTCCATCAAATGGCTGGAAACCTATCTGCTTGGATTTGAGGGCGCCATTGTCATCGTGTCGCACGACAGGTACTTCCTCGATAAGGTGGTCAACAAAATCGTAGAATCACGTAAAGGCAAGCTTACGCCATATGCCGGTAATTATACGTTCTATCTGGAGGAAAAAGCCCTGCGTGGCGAGATCCAGAAAGGCGAATTTAAAAACCAACAGGCTAAAATTAAGCAGGAAGAACGCCTGATCGAGCGTTTCCGGGCCAAAGCCTCGAAAGCCAAAATGGCCCAGTCGAGGATGAAAGCTTTGGATAAACTGGAACGTGTAGAAGATGTGGATGATGATAACCCTACGGTAAACTTCCAGTTTAAATTTTCTAAACCATCAGGCCGTCACGTAATACGTGTCGAAAACGCCTACAAAAGCTATCCTAATGTAGAGATCCTGGAAAACGCGGAAGGAATTATTGAAAAGGGCGATAAAATTGCCCTGATCGGTGCCAACGGTAAAGGAAAATCCACTTTACTGAGGATCATTGCAGGCGCAGAGCGATTTGATGGTAAGTGTGAAACAGGTCATAATGTAACCACCACCTTCTTTGCACAACATCAGCTGGAATCTTTACACCTGGAGAATACCATTTTAGAGGAACTGCAGGCCTTCGCGCCAAAGCATACCGATACGGAACTTCGTGGTATTTTGGGCTGTTTCCTTTTCACAGGCGATGATGTTTTCAAAAAGATCAAGGTATTGTCCGGGGGCGAGAAATCGAGGGTAGCTTTAGCCAAATCTCTAACAACCGATTCGAACTTCCTGATCCTGGATGAGCCGACCAACCACCTTGACATTCAGTCTGTGAACATCCTGATCCAGGCCTTGCAGCAGTATGAAGGTACCTTTATCGCGGTATCCCACGACAGGTATTTCCTGGACAATGTAGCCAATAAGATCTGGTTCATAGAGGATAAGGACATCAAGGAGTATCCGGGAACTTATGCGGAATATGAAGAGTGGAACGCCAAAAGACCGCAGCCGGTTGCCACAAGTATCCCTGTAAAACAGGAGAAAGAGGTAAAAGCCAAGGTGGAGGATAAGTCTGCAGCAAACCCACAGCAACAGCTCAAAAAGCTAAACGATCAGTTGCAGAAAATGGAACAGGAAATAGCGGCCTTTGAACAGAGTGTAAAGACCATCGAAGCAAAAATTGCTGATGAAGATATTTATTCCAACGCAAATAAGTTAGCCGAAGCCAATAAGGAATATACCACTGCTAAGTTCCTGCTGGACACCGCGCAGAAGAATTGGGAAGAACTGGCATCGCAAATTATGGATCTGGAGACCAAATGATAAAACGGATAGGATTGTTCTTTTTGCTGATCATCAGTAGACAGGTTGCCCTGGCACAAAGCCAGCAATTTGTGTATGATAATAAAGTTTATCTGCCAAACATTAAAACTGTGCAGTGCTACAACACTAAAAAGGAACAATCCATTCCGGTTATTACCTTAAAGTCAAATGAGCAACTGGTGTTTTCGTTTGACGATCTGAACGGGGGAAGCAAAATTTACTGGTACACGGTAGAGCATTGCAAATCGGACTGGCAATCCTCAGGCCTCTCTCCCATCGACTACCTTGATGGGATATCGGAAGACCGGATCAATGATTACAAATATTCCTTCAATACCCTGCAGAAATATACACATTACGAGCTTACCCTGCCCAATTACCAGATCAAACCTAAAATATCAGGCAATTATCTCCTAAAAGTATATGAGGATGGCAACAAGCAAAAACCGGTGATCTCACAACGTTTCTACATCGTTGAGAACCTGGTCGATGTGGGGATAGAAATCACGCCCAGTACACAGGTGCCCCTTCGTTTCAGCAATCAGAAGATCAATTTTACCATCTTCCATAAAACGCCGATACAAAACCCCTATACAGACCTGAAGGCGGTGGTGATGCAGAATGGCAACCCTCAAACAGCGATATTAAACACCAGACCTGCTTTTATCCGACCAGGTTCACTGGTATACAATGACCTTACCGCCAACGACTTTCCGGCCGGAAATGAGTTCAGAAAGTTCGACATGCGAAGCCTGCGCTATAAAGCAGAAAATGTACAGGAGATCATCAGAGATACGGTTATAGATGTGGTTCTTTTTCAGGATGTGAATGGTAATAAGCCTAAGTACACCAATCTTGTCGATGAAAACGGCAGCTTTTTTATCCGCAATACTGAAGGTAGAGACAACCAAACCGATGGGGATTATGCCCGTGTCTATTTTACCTTAAACGCCACTCCTCCTACCGCAAAAGGGGATGCTTATGTCGTCGGGCGCTTCAACAATTATATACTGGACGAAAATAGTAAAATGACCTTCGACCTTGCTAAAAAAAGGTTTTATGGAAAAATACTATTGAAGCAGGGGCTTTACGATTACAAGTATGTCTGGCTAAACACGGAAACCGGAAAAACAGATCAGGCTATTTTTGAAGGCTCCTACTTTGAAACCGCCAATACTTACCAGGTTTTTGCTTACTACAGGAAACCCGGCGCACGATGGGAAGAATTGATTGGCTACAGCAGTGTAAATACCTTAAGAAAATAATAGCCTTGGCCAGTAAGGTTTAATTCTCGATATACCTGATCAACAGGGATTGTCTCCATTTTCCGCTTTGGTGATCTATGTTCATTTTTAATTACTTTTGCAGCAACTATGAGTATAAAGAATAAAAGCCCGAAAGACTCTTTCACCATCATGAACGAGCTGGTATTACCGAATGATACCAATACCTTAAACAATTTAATGGGTGGCAGGCTGTTACATTGGATGGACATTGCATCTGCTATTTCTGCTCAGAAACATTGCAACCATATCGTGGTTACCGCATCTGTGGATAATGTATCTTTCAAACGTCCCATTAAACTGGGCGATGTGATCACCATCGAAGCTAAAGTAACCCGGGCATTCAATACTTCTGTAGAGGTGAGGCTCGATGTATGGGCAGAAAATATTCCTTCCGGCAGCAGGTTTAAATCCAATGAGGCTTATTATACCTTTGTTGCTGTTGATCAGGATGCAAAAACAATCCCTGTTCCTGAATTAATTCCTGAGACTGACGACGAAAAGGAACTTTATGCAGGTGCTTTAAGAAGAAGGCAGTTGCGCCTGATATTAGGTGGCAAAATGGTGCCTAGTGATGCTAAGGAACTGAAAGCGCTGTTTTTTCCAAGGGAAAAATAAACCGTTCTCCTCTAAGTCTGGCATCTGTTGCGAAGAGCAACAGCGCCTAGGCCTTTTCGGAGAAGGTATATTTTTGCTTCAAGCAGGGCGCTTTAGCCGGGCATAGTTTTTCAGACGATTCGTTTTCAGCAAGGCATTTGAGCAGGGTTCTTTAAGCAGGGCGCTTTAGCCGGCATAGTTTTTCAGGCAGTAGTTTTTTGTTTCAAACAGGACTCTTTAAGTAGGGGACATTATTTTAAGCAATGGTATGTTTTGTTTCCGCAGGGTGCTTTAGGCAGGGCATAGTTTTCCAGACAAGTAGTATATATTGTTCCCAAGGTGCTTCAAACACGGCGCTTTAAGCAAGGTGCTTTAGCCAGCCGTGGTTAGATAATCGTAAGCCTTGTTTCCGCAGGACACTTTAAACAGGGTCTTGTGGCGGTAATTTTTTCAAGTAACATATTTTATTTACATTACAGGTCAAAATGTAAGCCCCCAGTTGAATATTAACAGAAATGCATGACGACTTACACCATACTTATTATTTTAAGCGGACTTGTTATTTTTTCCTACCTGTTTGACCTTGTTGCCAGCAAGACCAAGCTGCCATCGGTATTGCTGCTGTTGCTTTTAGGTATAGGTCTGCGCATATTGGTAGATAATCTTCATCTGCAGACTTTCGACTTCCTGACCATCCTGCCTACACTTGGAACCGTGGGATTGATCCTCATTGTTTTTGAGGGCTCACTGGAACTCAAATACGAGCGGCAAAAGAACAAGCTGATCAAAGGGGCGTTTTTATCCGCCTTTTTTATCCTTATCACGACTGTTTCGGTGATTACCTTTATCATTTATCAGATCAGCGGCAGGTCGCTCTATATCTGTTTTACCAATGCGATCCCCTTCAGTGTTATCAGTTCGACCATTGCCATTCCTTCCGCCGCAGCCCTCAGCAAAAAAGGCAAGGAATACATTATCTACGAATCTTCGTTTTCAGACATCCTGGGGATCATCTTGTTTAATTTCGCCGTATCCAATCCATACGTTTCGGTATCCTCATTTGCCGGACTGGCCATGAGTACTTCATTGATCCTAATCGTATCGGCCATATCCTGCATCTTGCTATTGTACCTCATGGGAAAGATTTCCCATCACATCAAGTTCTTCCTAATCATTTCCATTTTAATCCTGGTATATGCCATCGGGCAATCCTACCATTTGTCTTCACTGATCCTGATCCTTTCCTTTGGCTTGTTTTTAAATAACGCAGACACGATTAAGCATGCCTGGTTCAGAAGTGTTTTTATTTATAAAAACCTATCTAATGACCTCACACAACTGTACCAGCTTTCGGCCGAAACTGCCTTCATCATCCGCACCTTCTTCTTTGTGATTTTTGGGTTTACCATGAACATATATGAATTGAATGACCAGGGAGTGATTGTTAATGGTCTGATTATGCTGGCCTCGATATTTGCCATCAGGTTCATCTACCTTAGGCTGTTCAGAAAAGAAAACAGCGGCGCAGAGGTATTTATCGGCCCGCGCGGACTGATCAGCATATTACTTTATTTTAACCTGCCTCCGGCACTTAAAATACCAGAGGTAGGTACTTCATTTTTATTCCTGGTCGTACTGGGCTCAAGCCTGATTATGAGCATTGGCTTGCTGCTGACGAAAAAATATGTAAAAGCCGAGCCCTATTCATCAACGAACATCTGAGACAACTATCAATTTCCTCATTTCAACAGGCGGTTTTGCCTTTCTAACTATTCTGTGTTCCAGGGGCCGGATAATCCGCGTATTTTTGATTAGTAATTAAGTCGTAACGGACTGTTGATGAGTAAATTTTTTCATAGTTTTTAATATAGGGGGATGGGTGTCTGAGCGGAAATCTCAGGCACCTTTTTCTGGTTATGGCTAATTAAAGCTTTGCCCTTTGTGGTTTACTAAAGTTTGCGAAGACTGGGCGTGGCGTTATCCAGGTTAAAGCCTTTGTATTTCTTCGATAGAGAGTTTCGTGTAACGGACGATTTTATCAAGTGGTTCCTTTTCGGCCAACATCTGTTGCGCCATTTCGACTGCTTTTTTATGTTCACCCTGATGAATTCCTTCTTCAAGACCTTTTTCCAGTCCCTTTTCGAGTCCCTTTTTCAGTCCTTCTTCTATCGCTTCTTCCCGGTAAATCATTGCTACCGTTTCTCTGATTCCTGGCATATTTATCTGTCCTCCTGTTAGTTTTGCAATCTCCTTATCAAAGTTAGCATTAATTTTGTTATCCTTTATAAATAGTATGTTTTTCAGAAACAGAACAAAATCCTCGATTTGCTTTTTCGTGTATTTACCACTGGCAATCATGCTTCGGGCGATAACAGACCGTTCGTTGTTCAACTCTTCTTCTGGAATTTTCCAGGGGCCGTTATTTAGGCAACATTTGATGGAATACAGCCCCACCCATACAAAAATCCATGAGGGTTCGTATCATTAGCTTCCCATTTCCAGTATTTTATCGAATTCTTCAGCTTTCAAAGGCATAACGGATAACCGGCCTTGTTTAACCAGCGAAATATCTTTCAGGCTTTCTTCGGCCTTGATCTGTTCAAGACTTACCGGATTTTTAAGTGCCTGGACTGGGATCAGGTCTACCACTACCCAATTTGCATCATCTGTAGTTGGATCCTGGTAAAATTCTTTGACCACCTTAGCTATACCCACCACATTTTTACCTTCATTGCTATGATAAAACAACACCAGGTCCCCTTCTTTCATGGCTTTCAGGTTATTACGTGCCTGATAGTTACGAACACCATCCCAAAAAGTACGTTTATCTTTGTTAAATTTAGTCCAGCTGTATTTAAAAGGTTCCGATTTGACTAGCCAATGGTTCATTTATTATCAATTAATAAGTTTTTTGTATAAACGTCAAAGCTAACAAATCAGAGAGAATTAGAAAATTTGTAGTAAAAAATGATGCAAATTTGTACGGAGCCAACGTCTCGACCACTGATTAGTAAGAATACTTAGTAACAATTGGAATCTGACAACCAAAACTCCAACCATCCACCATTATCAATATAAAATAAAAGTTGGCGTTTTACCAACAATTACTTACCTTTGATTCATGCTCATCGTAAAACACTAAATACAAGATTGAAGAAACTTCATACCATGGACAAAATCGGAAAATTTATTATAAGCACGTCAGCACATGAAAGTTATCTTCATAAAGAAGCTAGATCTGTTTGCAAAAAAGCATGCAGATTCTGCTAAAAGCCTGAGCGTCTGGAAAACTGTTACACAAAAAGCAGTTTGGGTGAAGAGTACGGATGTGTTACAGGACTTCCCAAAAGCCAAGATCATTAAGAATGACCGGGCAAGATTTAAGATCGTTGGGAACAAGTACCGCCTAATCGTCGAGGTGGATTATGACGACGGAATTGTGGAGATAAGGTTCATTGGAACCCATTCTGAATACGATGACATTAATGCCGAAACCATTTGAGCTTTTGGCGAGATGTAATTTTATAGAAAGTTGTATGAAAAAGCTAAACTGGTTTTTAATTGAGAATGATGACGAGTACAATCGTGCTGCTAAACGTTATGGTGAGATAAAAGGTGCACGAAAAGGGACATCTGAACATAAGGAAAAACTTCTTTTGGTTCACCTGATTTCCGAGTATGAAAACAAGAAATTTGAGTTTCCGGAAGTGGATCCGGTGGAAATGATCAAAATCAGAATGGAAGATTTTGGCTATAAATCCGCTGACTTGGCAGAGGTTTATGGAGACAAAGGAACGGTAAGCAAAGTGCTTAACTATAAACAGTCACTTTCTTTAGCCATGATTCGCAAATTCAGCAAGCTTTTGCATATCCCGGCTGAAGCCCTGGTAAAAGAATATGCACTTAAAACTTCGAACTAAATTTCGGCAGTCATTTCGTATTTTTAGAATAAAGAGGGAACATTTCTAAATCATCACTTCCATCCCATCGCGGCACCATCCCACTTGCACCTCTCCTAGCCGATCCAGCATCTCCTGATCAAAATGCGTCAGCAAAAGCCGTTTACAAGTAAAGCCAGTCAGTTTCTTTTCCAGTTCCAGGTAACTTAAATGACCTTTTGCCTTCGTGCTGAAAAAATTACATTCACAGATGAACAAATCAGCCTGATCGCTTAGCGGCAACAACACATCTGTCCAGGAAGTATCACCCGAATAGCTGATCACCGTACCGGCAATAGCTAGTCTTAACCCATGCGGTAAAGCCTGTTCAGAATGGATTACAGGAAAGGCCTGTACACTGAAGTTTTCAGTCTCCAGTACTTCATTGGATTGATACTCCAAAAACTCCAGCTCCAGCTTTTCCAGAACCGGGGTACCCGGATATAGCAATTCCAGTAACGCCGAGATCTTCTGTTTTCCTCCGGGAGGACTAATGATACTCAGCTTTTTTTTCCTGCCGTGTATTGCCGCATCGAGTAACAGAAAAGGAACACCACCATAGTGGTCCCCATGAAAATGGCTGATTACAATCGCGTCGATATCAGAGACAGGAACCCCATGATGTTTTAAACCAGGCAAGCTGCTTGCACCACAATCGATCAGCAGCTTAATTGAGCCCGCATCTACATAAAAACAGGTATTCAACCTTCCCCCGCTACCAAAGGCATCACCACACCCAATTATTTTTAGCTTCACGATGTTCATCTCCCAAAGATTTAAAGTCCCTTTCCGGCATTGTCAAATAAGGATTTTTTTTGCCCGGTATAGCGCTCGCACATGATCATTCTACTTGTAAGCGATTGCCGCACTCGTCGGCCCAACCAACGGCAGCAACGACGTGGATTTGAATCCTATTGCTTTTGCCCATTTATTAAAGTCCGCAAAGGTATAGTCAAATCCGGTACCGGTTTCGATAAGCATATTAACACTCATCATCATGCCAAAAACATTTTCTCTTCGTTTATCATCAATAATACTTTCAATAGCAACAAAACTGCCACCGGCAGGCAGCGCATTATATGCTTTTTGCATCAGCATCAGCTTGGTCTCCTCATCCCAGTCGTGAAGAATATTGCCCATTGATATGATATCAGCCTTTGGAAACTGATCCTTGAAAAAATCGCCGTCTGCCGTTTTAACTTGTTCCTGCAGCTGGAATTGCGCAATCGTTTCGTTGGCAATTGGGGCTACAGGAGGCAGATCCCAGCTTATACAGGTCATATGTGGCTGGTGCTTCGCGACCATCAGTGATAATAAACCTGCCGATCCGCCGATATCAACAAGCGTTCTCGCATCCGAAAAATCGAACTTTTGAGCAAAAGCCATAAAAGCCCCCATTTGAATACCACTCATGGCATGGATGAATTCTTTCAACCGACCAGAATCGGCGTAGAGCGCATCGAAAATATTTCCACCGTTCTTTGCTTCATTTTGCGGGAGGCCTGTACGCAGCCCTTCTTCCAGATTCCCCCAAAATCCATATAGTCTGTTGTTGAGCATTTCAAGCAATCCGCCGATATAGGTAGGCTTTTTCTTGTCAAGGAAGAAATCAGTATCCTCACCGTTGGAATAAATTGCAGTCTCCAGCAGTCCATCACGTTCCAGAAAGCCGAATCCTGTTAGCGTATCAAGGAAGTCGTACACGTTGCGGTCCGTGCAATTTAAGCCCAACTGAGATTTGATATCTTTTGCAGACATCGCGCTGCGATCGGCGAGCAAAGTAAATAGCTGAAAATTAACGGCAGACAATAGGATTTTTGAGCCCCAATATCCGGTACCCATTTGCATAATTTTTTCGGGTGTTTGATGGGCGATTTGCTGTTCCATTACGTTTTTGAAGTTAAGGTGAAAATTATTTGTGCTGTAACATACAGCACAGCTGCAAAGTTTTTATAAAGCTATGAAAATCAGTCAATTTATGGTACACGGAACTCATACACTATGCCAGTTGCTCCATAAAAGTTCTAAAGTGTTCGTCATAGTGAGCCTTCAGCACCGACATGCAATTTTTACACCGGAAAAACATCCCCATGACGTACAGATCCTGAAACTGTTTAGTAAGTAAAACCGCATAGGTTCATCGATGGAGCTGATAAAAAAAATGTCAGATCCAGGATGCGAGGCCTATGAGCGAGGCCCACATTTCACACGCTGGTACTGCCATGCAGAAAGGTTGTGTTCAGGCTTATAGCAAGTACTGCTCAGGTACTAGTGTCTTACTGCTTGGATACTAATACCATATTACCGGAGTAGTAAAAAAGTAACACAGTTGCAGTAGTGAAGTATAGCTTAGGCAGTAGTTGCTATAAGCCTGAGCCGAAGGTCATGTCATCTCCAATCCTTGTATTCGTGGTTAGCTTTTTATATCCCCAGATCGTATTTAAGTAACAAATAGGATACGCTACTATAAAACTGGCAATTTTTGGTCTGATAATTTTTTCTTTTAAAAAATAAAAGAGATGTTTACAATGAAAGCGTTAACTGGGGTGTAGATCTTTATGATTTATGCCCCTTTTTTATTCGCTCATATGTTCTGGGAATTAGGAATTCTAAATATTTATTAAAACATATGAAGAAGCCAGGCTCCGAGGTTCCACAAACCATAGATCACTGCAACCAGCAGGATAATAATAATAGTGACTGCCCATAGGATAATCCCTTTACCACTACCTTGATGTTTATTTTCCAGGTAATGCTCCTTCATCAATTTAAGATTTCTAGAATTAGCTTTAAAGAAAAAGTCAAAAATCTGGCCGATAACAGGTATAGCTCCAATGGTTGCGTCCAGTAAAATATTAAGCGTCATGAGTACTACGACCTTGTTACTTGCTCCCTTTCTTACCAAAGCAAGTAACAGTCCACCGGAAATTAAAAAGCCGGCCATATCACCTGCAATTGGTATAAGGTTCAGCACCGGATCCAGACCGAACCTGAAATTTGTCCCGGGAAACCTAAACTGCTGGTCCATCAGGTAAGATAACCTGGAAACCCACCGCATTTTCGGAATCTCATACTGATCGTCGTAGCGCGGTTCATTCATAGCTTATTGTTGCTTGATTGTTGCATGCTCATCCTATTGTTTGCTTAGCTAACAATCTCAGCGCAGATATGTTCGGCGCGACAAATGTTCCAAGATAGCTTTACTTACCACTGCCATTCAGCGGGCTGGCTGTTACCCCGTCAAATGTGATCTTTACCGGCTTGATATGTCCGTTCTCGTCAAACTCCATCTTGTCGATGCAGGTCACACGATGGTTTCCATTGGTTTCTCCAAGTGGTCTGCGGTGATAAATGATGTAGTAATCCTTTGTTGTTGTGTTTTGGATTACAGAATGGTGGCCCGCGCCGGTGGCTATAGAGGGATCCTGTTTCAGGATCTTACCTATCCGCTGAAAAGGTCCCATTGGTGAGTCGGCTATGGCATAAGCTACAGAATAGTCTGGTCCTGTCCAGCCGCCTTCAGACCACATGAAATAATATTTGCCATTGCGAATGAACATAAATGGCCCCTCCACGTAGCCCTGCGGGGTAATCTCTTTATAGGTTGTGCCGTCTGGGAATGGAACTACACTTTTAAAATCATCGCTGAGCTTCACCACATTGCAGTGTCTCCAGCCACCATAATAAAGATAATATTGCCCGTCTTTGTCTTTAAATATATACTGGTCTATTGGCTGCGCACCATTGTGAAACTTATCGATCAATGGCTTGCCAATGTGGTCTTTAAAAGGACCGGCAGGATTACTGGCGACAGCTACACCTATACCGCCGGTTTCTTTATCGCTCTGTATGTCATTCGCCCCAAAGAACAGGTAATATTTACTGTCTTTTTTTGTAATTGAAGGTGCCCACATTGCTTTGTTGACCCATTTAATGTTTGCTTTTTCTAAGATCCTGGGATGCTTCTCCCAGCTGACCAGGTCTTTTGAGCTAAAAGCATCCATATAGGTCTGCTCTTCGTATTTGGCTGAGTAAGTAGGATATACCCAATACTCTTTTCCAAATATTACACCTTCAGGGTCTGCATACCAGCCCGGAAATATTGGATTTCCTGAGCTTTTATTTTCTTTTTTCTCCTGTCCAAAGAGCAAAAATCCGGTAAGGGTAAAGCAGAGTAAAAGTACGTATGATCTCATCATTTAAATTAATAGGGTTTGTTTTAACAGGTCTTTGTACAGCCAAGATATCAGTAATTACTTTATTACGAAAAAATTGATTAAAAAATTAAGTTACAGTCCAATCCAAATCGGCCGCCCTATTTTCGTTAAAGATGTCGACCAGCTTAAATTTTGCCATTAATCCTTAATCCCTTCAGAAACTTTTAAAGCATTGTCCCTGTGTGTTTCCAGAACAGGTAAAAACTGCCGGGAAAAGTTACGGATAGCGGTATCCGGACTGTTATCAGCGCCTTTGAAAAGCTCTATATCCTTATTGTGACTTTCAATCATCATTTTCATGTACAACTTCTCAAAATAAGCGGTTTTCATTTGCCTCATTTGGTGAACCTGCTCCGATTCCTTTGCGGGCAGCGAGCGCGGGAGCTTCAAGCCCTTTACTACAGCCAAGGTTTTTAGCCGATCATTCATCTGATTATGATCCTGCACCATAAGCTTTCCAAAGTTCTTGACAGCCGGATGGTTGGCTTTTTCTTGAGCAAGTTTCCCCAAGGTGACTTCCAGCATATCCCGCTCTGCCACCGTTCCAATAAACATGGCAGTCTGAATCGTATCGGCCGTATTGCTGCTATCAGGAGATTGGCAATTTTGAAAAATAACACCACTCGCGGCCAATATTAATACTGACAAGGTCCTGTTGTTCATCATCTGCCTTTCCTTTCACATTTTAGGTCAGTGCAATCCTATGCGCTTTTTTTTCTTCAATAGCCTGTAACAACTTATCGTAAGGGCGATTGAATTTCTCTATGCCTTCAATTTCCAATTGGCTACTGATTAGGTTGAGGTCAATCCCGATCCTTTGTAATTGCTCCAGCGTAAGTATGGCTTTATCGATATCGTGTTCCAGTCGACTGGCAGGTTGTCCGTGGTCCCGGTAAGCTTCCAGCGTCTCTAAAGGAATTGTATTGACGGTCTCAGGACCGATTAATGCCTCCACATATTTGATATCGGAAAAAGCCGGATCTTTGGTTCCGGTACTTGCCCAAAGAACACGCTGAGGCATGGCGCCCATTGCTTGTAGTTTCATAAACCGCTCGCTACCGAAATGATGTTTATAAATTTGATAGGCTTGTTTAGCGCATGCAATGGCCACCTCCCCCTTCATTTCGGGATAGCCCTTTGCTTCCAATTGCGGATCAACCAGCACATCAATCCGGCTCAGGAAAAAACTAGCTACCGAAGCAATCTGATCGATGGGCTGCCCTGCTGCTACGCGGTCTTCCAGTCCCGACAAATAGGCATCAACTACCTGTTCATATCTGTCCAAACCAAATAATAATGTAACATTGATATTTACACCCTCGCTGATCGCTTTTCGGATAGCGGGTATCCCTTCAGTTGTTGCCGGTATCTTGACCATTACATTTTCCCGGTCAAGCTTTCTCCAAAGTTCTACGGCTTGCTTGATGGTTCTGTTGCTGTCATTAGCGAGGCGGGGAGAAACTTCCAGACTGACATATCCATCCATATCTTGTGCAAAAACGACTTCAAACTGATCGGCCGCATTTTGGATATCAGTTACGGCAAGTTCATAAAAAATAGCCTCATTGTCTGGGTGAGTGGCAGCAACTTCCATAATTTGCTCATCGTAAGCCGTACTCCCACTAATTGCCTTTTCAAAAATAGCCGGGTTAGAGGTCATACCACGCAGGCCGTCTTGTTCAATGAGTTTTTTTAACCGACCGGAATCAATCAGGTTGCGGTCAAGAAAATCCAGCCAAATGCTTTGGCCAAATTCATGCAGTTGTTTTATCTTATTTGTTTCCATGATTCAATCTCGTTTTATAAACTATTTATGGAATCATCAATGAAATGCCGCTGTTGGAATTGAAGCATGAACCTGACTAATAATAGCAGAGGCATTGATGCCAGCCAATTGCAGCAGTTCATCCTTTTTGCCCGACCGGGAGATGTGGTTTACGGCCATCTTTTTCACATGGGCAGGTTTGTCCGAAGTGCTCACAGCAGTCGTGACGAAATCCCCCATTCCACCGTGAGCAAAGTGGTCTTCAACCGTAATTACAATAGGGTGCCTGGTCTCCTGTACACATTTGATCAAGGTATCCTGATCTACCGGATTAATGCAATAACAATCCAACACACGGACACTGACCCCTTCTCCCTTTAGCCTGTCCGCCGCCTTCAGCGCTTCAAAAACCGTAATACCGGTAGCAACAATGGTAAGCTGATCTTCCTGGGACTGCCGGAGTATTTTTGAACCGCCAATTTTAAACGTTTCATCATCCTCATAGATCAGCGGTGTTTTAGAACGTAATGTCCGCATATAAACGAATCCCTTATGCGCAATCATTTGAGCAGTCAATTTCAGGGCAGAGACTGCGTCTGCCGGTTGAAAAATCACGGTATCGGGTAAAGCCCCAAATAAGGCGATATCTTCCAGTGCCATTTGAGAAGGGCCGTCCTCACCGATAGAAACACCCGCATGGGAGCCTACAAATTTAATGTTGGCCTCAGACACCCTGGCCATACGGATCTGATCGGCAGCCCTGGTCAAAAATGCACCGAAGGTAGCCACAAAGGGAATTTTGCCCAATCTGGACAGGCCAGCTGCCACTGAAACCATGTTCTGCTCAGCAATGAAACATTCCACGAAACGCTCAGGAAAGGCCTTCAGGAAATCTTCAGTAAAGGTTGAATTTTTTACGTCCCCATCCAGCGCATAGATGTCTGTATTTTGATGTCCCAATTCGGTTAATGCCTCGCCAAAAACTTCCCGTGTAGCGTACTCCTTATCCTTTTCAAAAGAAAGTTCGGACTCCAGATCTAAAACTTTATGCTTAGGCAAGCTTGTCAACTGGGGTCTAGTTAAATTCAGACGGAGCGCATCGTCTATTTTTCCCAGCTCCTCCAATGCTTGTTGCAATTCTTCTTCCTTCAGGGCTTTCCCATGC
The DNA here is from genome assembly GCA_946478755.1 of uncultured Pedobacter sp. The sequence continues at coordinate 14,474 of CAMLDJ010000040.1, forward strand.
CATCCATCTTTATTCTCCAGAAAAGAAACACCCTTTCCTTTTACAGTATGGGCAATAATGGCCATGGGTTGATGTCCCTGATGATAAGAAGCCTGTTCAAAGGCAATCTGTATTTCTTTAAGGTCATGGCCATTGATCACCATCGTTTCAAAACCAAATGCCCGGAACCGCTGCTCATATTTTTCCACATCCCATCCAAACATTGTTTCCCCACTCTGGGCCAGTCTGTTGATATCTGCAATGGCGATAAGGTTATCCAGCTGGTGATAAGCTGCAAAATTTGCGGCCTCCCAAACCTGTCCTTCCGCCAGCTCACCATCTCCCAGAAGGACATAACTCTTGCCAGGAAGCGACTCCCTCTTGGCCAGCAGTGCAAGTCCTGCGGCAACTGAAAGTCCCTGGCCGAGCGAACCTGTAGCTGCCTCAGCATAAATGAATCTCGGTGTAGGGTGCCCTTCAAAACGGCTGTTAAACTTTCTCAGCGTAAGCAATTCCTCCAAAGGATAAGCACCGGCTATACCAAATAGTGTATAGAGCAAGGGTGCAGCATGCCCTTTGGAGAGCACGAAACGATCATTATATAAATTAAGTGGGTTGTTGATGTCGTATTTGAAATACCGATCAAAAAGTACAGCCATCAGATCTGCTGCAGACAGACAGGACGTTGGATGCCCGGATCCGGCTGCTGTGGTAGACTTTAAACACCACTTACGGATCAAATTGGCCTTGGCCTGTAAACTCTCATAATTCTCCATAATTTCTATTTATACGTTGATAGTATACTTTGGCCCATACACAATGGCCCTAGCCAAAATAGCTGATCAGCAGGGCAGCCAAAATCAGGAGCTTAACCAGATATTTAAAGAACAATCCGGATTCAGATTGGTTCAAAAAACATCGCAAATATCTATATGGGAGTCCAGGCATTTTTTGTTTCCATGGGATACAGCTGAAAACAGGTGCCCTCAGAATGTTGTATCAGGGCGCATGACCTGCTAGCAGAGCATGCGCTCAGATTAAGGTTTCGAAATTACCTGATTAGGAATTTTAAATTAAAAACTTCTAAATTAATAACCAGGAGTATTAGGATTACCACCCCCTCCGGTACTTGAATTTACAAGAACAATATTGCCTCTGATTTCTCCCCCGGGTACAGTTGAACTGTGGATATTTACATACCATTTTCCAGCCAACAGCTGAGCTTGTTCAACATCAGTTAAGGCTCTTGTTGTGCCAGATAGTGTTCCTGAGCTGGCGCTGGTAAAGCCCGGGATTTCGATAACAATAGGAGAACTGGTTGCATTTGAGCCTGTTTCTGAACCATGAAAGTGCATACCAGTTGTGGTAGCTGTAGTTGAACCAAGTTGCCAGGTAAGGTTATAAGCTATCATTTTTGTACCCGAATTATAGGTAATTGCTGCCGTACCTGAACCCGTAGTGGTAACAGGAGGAACTTCGGTAGCCCCATTTAATACCACATCTGCCTTATAAATTGGTGGCGTCGAAGGCCGGTTATCTTTTTTTTTGCAGTTGGAAAAAAGAAGTAAAAAAATACCGGCTACAGCAAGAATGGTGTAAGCACGGTGTGTTAAATAAGTTTTCATGCGAATCAAATTTAATCCCTCGTTATTGCGCTGATTGAAAGCATAACAAGATCATCCTTCCTGGATTTTAAAATCATGCTTGTCATCTTTGCTTCTATATAAGGGTACGCAAGGGCCGTTAAAATGGTTGCCTGAAAATGTGATAATTAAAGAAAATGACAATCAACAAACCGCACGGCATCCTAAAAATGTAAGGCATAAAAAAAAGGCTGATCATTTTATCAATGATCAGCCTTTTTTGTCATTTTAGACGGGGGTTTAACTAATAGCCATTATTGCCAAATTCATTTCCATTATTAATTGTATTCAGGAAAGAGAAAGGAATAGGTCTATTGTAGTGTCTTGTGGCAATAAAGCTTGCTGAAGCCCTGGCATTATATTGGGCTAAGCGTGTCTCGAATGCTTTATGACGTTTTAATAGTGCCCAACGGGTAAATTCACCACATAATTCGCGTGCGTACTCATCAAAGACATCGTTCATCGACGCATTGGTTAACTGCATGCCAGTACCTGTATTAAAGTCGGCAGGATTGCGGCATGCGCGTTTACGCAACTCATTTAAGTACCCCGCAGCAACAGCACCACTTCCACCAGATTTAAGCGTAGCTTCAGCTGCAATTAAATAAACTTCTGCCATACGCATGACCATAATGTTACCAAGTTTTTGCTGGAAGTTACCACCCAGCCAGCCACCGTCGAAATTATGATTAAACTTACTTAAAGCCGGGAAAAGGTTTGCCATACTTATAGGCGTCAATCCATTACCTGTAGGATTTTTGTATTTGGCACCTGTCGGATCTGCCGGATCAAAAAGATCATCAATATTGACCACCGCATATTTACGAAGTGCTTTCTCTGCCGGGCTTAGCGGATCTTTACTTAAAAATGCGAAAAACCTATCTTCATCAACATCCAGCGGATATGGATGTACATTGGCATTTGCTACAGTAACCAAAGCAGAAGTTGCCCCTGTGGTTATACCTTTTGGCCAAACTTTTGGTGGATATTGCCATGTTGCATTTTGCGAAGCATTTTTAGCGTCTACATCGATATAAGGATAAATCTTCTGACCAGCAAAGGCCGGATTGATACCATATTTGGCACAGATCTCAGGCGTTAACGTTACAGTAGCCTCATCATAGGTTACGTTAGCAGGCGTTGGAGGAGATGGATTGTTGGTTTTTGCCTGTACTCCAGAATAGTTTGTAAATGCTGTCGCAAACGAATTTTCCCATCTTTTATCATACGTTGCATTGAAACAATTGATCAGGTATTTTGTGGGTGCAATAAACGACTGATTTAAACGTCCATAATACGCATTTGAAGTATTCGAACCTACTCGCTTCTTCAAAAGATCTGTACCTCCGCCAAATGCTGCATCAAGTGATGGATAAAAGTGCAGGTAAAGGTTAGGTTTGGTATTTGATTGAGCGACATCGTAAGATGGAGCATATGGATTTAATCCGTAGGCGGTAAACAATGCTTCAGCATTATTTCTATTATTAGCATAAGCGAACACCTGCCCAAAATCAGGATACATACTGGCACCATACGCTCCTTTATTTATAATCAGATCTTCAGCAACTTCTTTTGCCCTCAGCCAGTAGCTTTTTGTTCCCTCCATTAACCCTTCGCCACCTCCTTGCGCGTAAACACGGGCAAGTATTCCAAGCGCAGATTTCTTGGTTACGCGTTGAGGGTTATTCTGGTATGGTGTAACCGGAAGGTCTGGTACTGCTGATGTCAGATCGACGATGATTTGCGTATAAACTTCAGCAACACTATTACGGGTTGGGCTTAGATTTTTTACCGGATCGTCTGTAGTGATCAATGGTATCGGACCGAACTGAGTTACCAGCACAGAGTAATAATATGCTCTCATTACTTTTGCTTCAGCAACCAAAGTTTTGATATCATTGGCGTTGCCATCTTTAATAAGTGGGGCAATCTGCATGGTTTTGTTACAATCTTTTATCGAGCTCCAGGCAAAATCCCAAACATTGGTTACCAGGTTAAAGTTGTTGGTAAACTGCTCATATTGCATAATTTGCCTGTTGCTCACACCATTGGTAGGTGATGTCCATAAATCTGTTCCGGTTTCAGACAAAAATCCGTACTGCATACCAATCAGTGAGCCCCAAAGCCCATTATATATATTAGCCTGAAAAGATCTAAATCCGTTAAAATCTCTGATCACGTCCTCTTCTGCTAAAGAAACAGGATTGTATTCATCTAATTTACATGATGGTATGGTCAATATTAACACTAAACCTAATCCACATGCACTAACTGCTCTCTTTATAAATTGATTTTTCATCCTTATCATAATTTGATAATATTTTTCTTTTTCTATTACTTAACGATTAAAATGAGACATTTAAGCCGAGCACAAGCTGTTTGGTCAATGGGTAATCCATCTCACCATTCATTTCCGGATCGTAGTCTTTTAACAGATGGCTTTTGGTAATCACCAATGGATTGGTAATGGTGCTGTAAAAACGTACACTACGCATGGCAACCTTTTTTGCAAGATTTTCCGGCAAAGTGTATCCGAGGCTGATGTTCTTGATTTTAAAGAACGAGCCATCTACATAATTCAGTCCTGAAAATCCTAACATACTTGTACCAGTCTGGAAATTCATTACTGGAAAATCATTTGATGGATTTTCTGGTGTCCAATAATTGAAATTACGAGGGAAAGTTCTGGCTGGGCTTGCATTGGTAGAAAGTCCGCTCGGTTGATACCATCCCATCATTACGTAGTTGATCGTTTGACCCCAACGCATGTATGAATAAATACCTAAATCGAAATTTTTGAACTTGAACGTATTTTGGAAACCCAATGAAAAATCAGGAGTATTATGCCCTACAATTTGGTAATCGTTGGTTGCGTTATAACTATAAATTGATGACGCTGCAGTTAGCGAAGGGTTAAATTGCTGAGCATCAGCAAGATTAGTATAATAATACAAATCTGTCCCTTCCCTCATAAATACACCATCGGCTAATTTAATAAGACCTGGCGTATTTACTTTCAAATCGCCTGGACGGCTATTAAGTGCCGCAGCATCTGCTTCCTCACCGATTTGCCAAATTCCATCAATTTTGAAGTTTCTGAATGAAGCAATCGGCTCGCCGATGGTCAATGAGTAATTTCCAGCTATACGGTTCTCTCCCCCCGTTACGTTATTTGTAATGTTATTGGCAACGCCACCTGTTAATTTTAAAATTTTCTCATTATTACGGGCGAAAGCAACAGAAGAGCTCCATTCAAAATTCTTGCTCACGATATTACGTGTATTCATGGTGACTTCGAAACCCTTGTTGTTGGTTTTTGCGATATTGAGATAGGTTTGATACGGCGTATTACCAGATCTGTATGCCCCATATATGATTGGCGAATTGACGTTATAAATTACCCCGTGAGTATTTGTATTGTAATAATCTAAGGCCATATCAATACGATTGTTAAATAATCCCAGATCCAGGCCAATGTTCAAAGTTTTAGACTTCTCCCATTCCAACTCTGGATTGGTAATAAATTGCGAATTGCGGTAAATGGGTATCAGCTCACCACCTAATGACATATTAGTTTGTTCAACGAAATTAGCAGAAGAATTAGCAGGAATATAGGAAGTTCCTGCAACACCCCATGTAGCACGAAGTTTCAGGTTATTGATATATTTCTTTGTACCCGCCATAAAGTTCTCGTCAGAAATTCTCCAACCTGCAGACACTGCCGGGAAATTATCCCAACGGTTGGTTTTGTACAATACCGAAGCGCCATCTCTGCGTACTGAAGCCGAGAAGAGGTACTTACCTTTATAAGCATAATTGATCCGGCCTAACAAACCAAAGGTTTTCTTCATCGTATAAGATGATATGGCGGTTGTGTTTACATCTCCACTAAACCCGTACCATTTGAAATTATTATTGGCGATATTACTTTGATTCATTTCGGTGTTAGTGTATTGATCATGATAGTAAGAAGTTACACCGGTAAATGTAAAATCATGATCATCTTGAATTTTCCAATTGTACGTTAACAAGTTCTCCCACTGATAACCTTGATAGCGGTTTTGATTAATTCTTGCTTTGGCAATCTGTCCGTTATTGTACGTATAACTTACAGAACCCACACCGTCAAAACGATAGCTATTCAGGTAATTCAAGTGTACACCTGCACGGCTCAGGATGGTTAAACCTTTTATCGGTCTGATCTCAATATACGGGTTGAAAAATACTTTAGTATTGTTATCCACGTTTCCGTAAACACCGGGCTGATAGTCTAATAAAAGATTGTAGACGTTACTGCCGAGTTCGGTATTGAGTGAACCATCAGTTTTGTAAGGCTGCACCAAAGGGTCTGTAACGATGGCGTTTTCCAATTTATCCTGTGCCTTATTTCTATCCACATAAGAAGCCTGAAGATTTGCTCCTACCGAAAGCCAGCTTTTCAACTTATGGTCTAAACGCATATTGGTAGAGTACAGCTTATAATCATCGCCAATATACTGCCCTTTTTCATCATTTAAGTTAAACGACACATAAGCTTTAGTGTTTTCAGATCCCCCGGAAACAGCTAAACTGTAGTTTTGTATGGTTGGCTTATCTCTCAGGAAAAGATCGGGCCAGTCCACAAAATTGCCCTGGTTGAACAAATTATATCTGTCAGTTCCAAATATATCTTCATCATCTGCAGGTGACTGCCATTGCGCCCCGGTTGTAACCCATTTTCTGGCTGCGGCATCATAAGTATATTTATATGCCTCTCTTTTGGCAGCCAAATATTCATCCTTGGTCAAAGTCTCCGGAACAGTTGACCAACCGTTATTTCCGTAATAAGAGTTGAAATCAATATTCAACTTTCCCGCCTTACCACTTTTTGTAGTGATGAGAATTACCCCATTTGCACCGGCAGAACCATAAACGGCCGTTGAAGCTGCATCTTTTAAGATGTCTATAGATTCAATGTCGTACGGGTTCAGCGTAGAATAGTCACCTGGCAAACCATTGATGATAAATAAAGGCGTACTGTTAGCCTTTAGAGATCTGTTTCCACGTAACTGTAAGACAACGCCCTCTCCGGCCTGTCCCGATGCGCGGGTAATATCCAAACCGGCAACTCTTCCCTGTAATGATTCCATAGGGTTCGGACCAGGTCTGGCTGTAATTTGTTCCGGTTTTACCGACACTACAGATCCGGTAAGGTCACGTTTCTTGACAGTACCGTAACCGATCACCACTACATCTTCCAGTTGGCCAATATCTTCTGCCAGTACTACCCGCATGTTATTCGATGCGACAACTTCCACCGTTTTAAAGCCTGTCATGCTAAAGACCAGTATACTGTTTTGATTGGCCAGATTGATGCTAAATTCACCTTTACTGTTGGTTGCGACTGTGACAGCCTCATTTTTAGCCTTAACACTTACGTTAGGTAAAGGGATACCTTGATTATCAACAACCGTCCCTTTAACGTTTAGTTTTTGTTGCACAAAAAAAATGGTGCTCGTAGATTTAGCAACTGTAGCGCTTTCTGCTGCGAGAGAAGATAACGGTAAGATTGCCATGGCCAGTAGCAACTTAGTACCTGATAGTGCCCTCCGATGGCAATTACTGAGTAATGTTTTTTGCATAGTTTTCATCAATGAAATGGTTAAACATTTTGGTTTACAAAACGCAAAATTCAATCACCTGATCAACCTTAAGAAAAACAGTTCATATTTCACATTTGAACAATAAGTTCATGCAGCAAAGATGTTTATACTTGGTTTTCAGGTTCCGAATAAAGCGGTCTCCTTGATAACAAACATAGCTAAACAGCACCCATGAGGAGGTCGAATTTTGTTCTAAAATGGTTCAAATTTATTCAAAAAACCCTCAAAATCTCAGGATACAGCCAAACGCTTTAGATAATGGGTTGGTGAAGCATCATATTTTTCTTTAAAGCAGGTACTGAAGTATTTGGGATTGTTAAACCCAACTTCAAATGCCACGATGGATACCCTTTCTTCCCCTTCATCAAACAATTGTTTGGCTCTGGCCAAACGCATATCCCTTACAAAATCGACAGCCGTTGTTCCTGTTAAACTTTTAAACTTACTATAGAAAGTGGTCCGACCCATCGCCACCTTGTCTGCGAGCAATTCGATGTTAAAATCCGGATCAGCCATGCTGTCTTCCACAATCTTAATTACCTTTTTAAGAAAGGCTTCATCCCTCGCAGTAATGGCAGCGGGATGAGGTAAAGGATCAACGACATTTTCTTTGATCTGGCTAAACATTTTGCGGCGCTGACGGATCAGGCTCTGCATGGCCGTAACCAGCATTTCTTTATCATAGGGTTTCGTGAAATAGTGATCGGCACCGTAGCGCAATCCATCCAGCTGGCTTTCAATTGATGCCCTTGCACTGAGCAGCACAATCGGGATATGACTGGTGCGCTGATCGTTTTTGAGTTTATCCAACATTTCAATGCCATCCATTACCGGCATCATAATGTCACTGAGGATTAGATCCGGCAGCATTTTAGTCGCCCTCGTAAAACCTGCCAGGCCATCACTTTCGCAGATCACATTAAAATGTTCTTCGAGTTCTTTTGTGAGCAGGGACCGAAGTTCGTAGCTATCTTCCACCAGTAACAATACCGGGTGGGACGGCAAATCAATGGTCGATTCCCCGGCATAGCGCAAATTCAAATTCTCAGGTAGTACAACGGCCTCTCCTCCCTTCCCTTCGGCAACAATCGTTGCACTTTCTGAGATTTTTGCCTTTAGTGGCAAGATAACTTCTACGGTTAACCCTCCGTGTTCATTGTTGGAAGCCGCAACAGTTCCATGATGCAATCCGGCAATTTCTTTTACAAGGGCCAGGCCGATGCCCGTTCCCTTGATCGCATGGGTTTCCTTTCTGTTGTCCACATGATAAAGCAGAAAAACCTCTTCCAGCTTATCAGGAGACAAGCCAATTCCCTGGTCGCTAATGGCGATGCTAAAATTATGATGATCGGCTGCTTTTATAAATATCTCTACCAAACCTCCAGGATTAGAAAATTTATAAGCATTGGCAAGCAAGTTATACACCATCACATCTACTTTTTCAGGATCAATCTGTACATAGAGTTCATCCAACTCGCATCGTATCGCAAAGCTGATGTTTTTCTCCGTATCTGCGCCTCTAAAATACTCTGAAAGCTTTCGGGTGAAACTTATCAGTTCAACGGTCTGGTAGTGGAGCTCGCCCTTCCCACTCTGAATCTTTCTAAGATCCAGCCATTGATCCATAAATCTGGTTAGCCGGCCTGCATTTCTATGGATCATCTGAATGTAGTGATTTCCCTTTGCCGAGAGCTGCTCCGTTTCCATGATTGCTTTTATGGGATTGGAGATCAGGGTTAAGGGGGTTCGTAATTCATGAGAGACCTGCGTAAAAAAATCTACCTTAAGTTCCGCTACCTTACGTTCAACGGCAACACTTTGGCGCAGGCGTAAAATGGTCCGAATAATTCTATAAACAACTGTTATTGCCCCCGATAGCAAGATGGCATAAATCAGGTAGGCCCACCAGGTCTGCCAAAATGGAGGCTGCACAATAATCGTCAATTGTCTCGTCGTCCCATTTAAATAGTAATCATTTTTTAGATTTTTAACCTCAAAAACATATTCTCCGGGTGGCAAATTGGTGTAAGTGGCGCGATGCTGATTGCCGCTGTAATGCCAGTTGTTATCGAATCCGCTGAGTCGATACAGCAGCTGACGCTTTAAACCGTTTCGAAAATCAAGCATGCCAAAACCAATGCTCACTGTATTTTGGTCATATTTAAGCACGAGTTTATCTACCTTGTCGATTCCTGCCTGAAGTATTGATCCGGCATCGCCTACGTTAACCGGGCGGTTATTTACCTGAAGGTTATGGAAAATGTTCCTCGCCCTTCTCAGCTTTTCTTTGAGATTTAAGGGATTAAATGTTAAAAATCCTTTTTCTGTTCCAAATGTGATTTCGCCTTGGTGGGAGCTGGTAACTGATGCCTCAGAAAAGGTGGGTACGAATACGCCATCTTCTTCGCCATAATTACGAAAAGTTTTTTTTACCGGGTCAAAGCGTGAAAGCCCCATCTGTGTAGCGAGCCAGATCTTGCCGTTTCGATCTTGCTGTGCACTTAAGACATAATTATTTAGCAGACCGGCGGTTGTATTATAGTTTTCAAACTTTACGCTGTTGAAGGGGTCGGCATAATTTGCTTTACATAATCCGCCGCCCGCAGTGGAAAGCCACATCCCCTGCTTTCCATCGTAAAAAATATGCAGCACATCATTGGCCCCAAGGCTGTTGGGATCCTCTTCATGATTTGCATAAAACTTAACTTTTTTTGGCAGCTCGGAGTTGCCATTTGGCCGAAGGACCATTAGTCCATTTGTGGTTCCTACCCAAAGATTATGATGGTTATCTGCAGTTATGCTCCTGATTTTATAGAATTCCGCTATCCCTTTCACCTTTTGGGCAACATGGACGAAAGAGAGGTTTCCATTTTTTTCTATCGCCAGATCCAGGCCTCTTTCGAAGGTACCCACCCAGATCCGATTGTTTTTGTCTTTGAACAAGGTGACTACCTTATCACTGATTAAACTGTTTTTTTGAGATGGATGATGCTTAAAATGATTCAACCGGTAAGCTTTTCCATCGGTAGTGATGGGATCCGCCTTGAAAAGTCCGTTTCCTTTTGTGCCAATCCAAATGGTGCCTTTGTCATCTTCCAGTATGGCATATACGGAGCCGAAGCCATTTTTTGGCAGGTTCTGAAAGGGATTGGGTTGCAAATCTCCATTCTTATACAAATGAATGCTCCCATCTTTTGCCCCCATCCAGATACGGCCAAACTGATCTGTGGTCATGCCCCTGATCTGGTTTGCCAGTCGATTCGAATTGTCGTTCAGTAATTGTGGACTGAAATTAGCATTTGGAGGGATAATTTCAACTATTCCTTTATGAGTTGCCAGCCATATCACACCAAAACGATCGTACATGCAGTGATTAACCATATCAGGGAATATGCCATTAACACTCCCCCCTTCAGCAAGATAGGCCCCGGAAATCACTGCTTTGCGCTCATCAAAATAACCAAATCCGCCACCTTTCATGTTTACCCATATGCGTCCCAGATCATCCTGAAAAACGCTATATTTTTCCAGCCCGTTATTAATACCATCTGCTCTGTCTTGAAACCTGTTGAGTTCACCTGTAGCTGGCACATATCGGATCGCCCCTCTTTTACCAGGCTCTATCCATAAATTACCAGACCGATCTTCGAAAATGGGGGAAGGAGTTAGTTTTTCATCGATTTTAGTAGCGTTTGCAGCATTATCATTAACAGTTAAAAGCCATCCTTTGTCTGTTGTACAATAAAGCGAGGAGTTCTTTTTCGATTTTCTGAGCCCCACAATAGCGTCATTTGCTATTTTTCTGATCAGTACCTTATGGCTTATTTTGTTGATGCTGACCAGATGACCGGTGGAGGTTCCGAGATAGATCATCGATTCATCCGCAGAAAAATTAGTAAAATGTAAGGCTGTCAGGAATTCGTTTTCCAGGGGAATTCGCTCATAGCCTCCTGTCTTATCTACTTTTACCCCATAAAGGCCCCGATGGGTACCTATCCATATCTGGTTACGCTGATCTGAAAAAATAAAATCCACAGTATCGGAAGCTATTTTTCCGACTCCTTTTGCCTTGGTATGGAAAGGGATAGCCCGAAGCTGATCATCTTTGCTCGAAATCAGGTAAACCCCCATTCCGTGAATCGTTACACCTACGAGACCGGGACTCAGGTAATTCATATCAGTTGCATGTACATCCCTTCCGCCCAGGTTAATGTCCTTCAAAGAAGAAAATTTCTCACTTTTTTTGTTGAAGCAGTATAACCGTTTATCCAAACCCCGCAACCAAAGGTTACCTCCGCCGTCATCAATGATGTAATCTATGCGACTGGTCATGACGCCGGCCATATCACCTGAACCATGTTTAAATGAACTAAAGTTTCTGCCGTCAAACCTATTGATTCCGCCCCAGCCGCCAATCCAGATATAGCCATCCTGATCCTGCATGATGAAGTTGGTACGGTCGTGAGACAAGCCATATTCACTGGTATACCGGCTTACCTTGCAATTGATCTGGGCCTGCGACAAAGAAGTCCAGCTAAAACTAATTAGAGCGAATAAAATAACTGGTAGGCGGTATATGTCTATTAAGTTATTGCCCATATCGTTCTTTATGGCTTTTGGTCTATTTGGTTAAAATTCTCGACAAGTAACGAAAACTAGTTAAAGTCACGATCTAAGTTACTATTATCTTCGATTATTTTCGATTTTTTTGCATTAATAAAAATATAAATTAAGCCGTGTTGATTTTTGCTATTCAAAAAACTCAGAATCTTTAATTTCAATCCCCATACGCCTTCAGGAACGATTCAAATCAGATAAGCCAACGGATTCAGTAAATTTTGCTAACGCCGCAACAGCTATAAAAGAAAGCAGGTATACCTGATTATAATTATCTTTCTGACAAACCATACCCGAACCTACAGAACATCCCCCTAGTTTAATTCCAGGAATTTTATAAAATTTTCTTTTTTTTTCCTTTTGTTTTGATTTGTCACAAATGAATGAAAATAACTTTTATTTACAATTAATTTCCTAGGAATTCTCCTGTATTATTACGCAAAAGAAGGTTACTGGCAATATATTTGATAATGGATTGTACATTTTAACAATTAAAACAAAATCTATGAAATCGATTAAAAAATTATTACTTGTGGCATTGCCGTTATTGGCAATGGTTGTATTTTTTGGGTGTAGTAAAGATGAGGAGGAGGCACCATCAGGGTCGCATAAGGTGACATTTAAAGCAGAAACTTCCAGCGATGCTGCAATTTCTGTCGTTGCCTACACCAATGAAAGTGGAGATCAAACTACAAACTCTTCAGTAAACAGCAGCACATATACGAGTGCAGAATTAACTATACCAGCATCGATACCTTATATTGCGTTTGCTGCAAATGGTACCGGAACTTCATCAAGCTCAACTATAAAAGTTCAAATTTGGGTTGATGGAAAAATGGTTAAAGAAAACACCGGTACGGGGACTGCTTTAGTAGCAACAACAGGTCACGCTTTTTAAGAGGGGAGTTTTGAAACATTAAAGCCTAACTTTTAAAAGTTGGGCTTTTTTATGCCCGATTTATTTCCTTAAAATTTTCTCCATGGTCTTCCCTTTTGCCAATTCATCAACCAACTTATCTAAATAATGTACCTTTTGCATCGGTTCGTCTTCGATTTCTTCTACATGATACCCGCAAATTACCCCTGTAGTTTTTGAAACATTAGGATTGATGGCTGGTGCCTCAGCGAAAAAGGTTTCAAAATATCCTTTTTCTTGTCGATTTGCTGCTGCAAGCTTTGCTTATCATATCCGGTTAGCCAGAAAAATAATGGAATCTAACTCTTCTTTTCTACGCCCCTTTTTCTCCACTTTCTGTATGTATAGCGGATAAACACTTGCGAAAGACATTCTGTATACCCTGGTATTGTCCATTTGAGTCGTTTTATTATCAATTTAATCTTTGCATCAGCTGTAACCTAAGCCTATCGCTAACCGCTTGCAGCTGATCTAGAGCATGGGCATCATACCTAACATGGGCATCATACCTAATCTGACCTAAAAGATTTCTAAACAGATTTGGTAATGTCCGAAAATAGACGGAAATTGTTGTAGGGTATAACAGGTTTAAATATGAAAAAGGTAACAGGTCTTGGCGGCGTGTTTTTTAAATGCGATAATCCGCAAGCTATGAACGAATGGTATGCCAAAAACCTTGGTTTACCTACCACTGAATATGGAGCAACATTTGAGTGGCTGAAGACCGATCATCCCTCGAAAAAAGGAACCACTGCCTGGTGCACGTTCCCGCAGGACACACCGTATTTCAATCCCTCAGCAAAGCCATTTATGATCAATTACCGGGTGGAAAATATCGTTTCGCTGGTAGAAGAATTAAAAAAGGACAAAGTGACCATTGTTGATGAGATTGTGGAATATGAATATGGGAAATTTGTCCATGTGCTAGATCCGGAAGGGAACATTATTGAGCTTTGGGAACCAAAAGAGGATTTGGATGAGGATAATGTGGCAGAGTAAGATGATTTCAGCACAAAAACATGGACAGGTTCAGGGCTATTTTAGATACCACTTATCACCGTCAGTATGCTTTGCCGGAGAAGCCCTGGAAACAGTACCAGGAATGGCATGAAAACCTGTTTATGCACTGGAAGGT
>CAMLDJ010000041.1 GCA_946478755.1 uncultured Pedobacter sp.
TCCTCCCCCCCCCCCCGCCCGCCGTCGGCGACGCTGAACACATATAAATCTTCCCGCCGCAGTCTGCATACGTATTGTTGCTGATGCTGACATTGGTAAGCGTGGGCGATGATGAAGCATTATACATCCCGCCGCCAGAACGACGGGTAAGGGAATTTGAGTTTATAGTCACATCGAAGTTTCCACCAGCATTACCCCCGGTAATCGTAAAACCGTTTAATTCGGCAGCACCTGCGTCACCGGCAGAAATCACTACATGGTATGCATTATTCCCACTAATTGTACCGTCGGAGCCGTCGTTACTGTCTAAATCGCCGCTTAAAACAGAACCGCCCGCCGCAGACGGTAATATCCGGTCATCAGTTAAATCACCAATGCCGTTATCCGGGTCGAAACCGCCGTAAACCTTCACATCCGTTACCAGCAGGAAGGCGTTATCCCGGTCCTTGTTTGTTCCGAAGTTAGCCCCATCTTCCGGGCTATATAATGGTTTGTATGTTCCTTTCGCAACCCAAATCTGTTTAATCGCAGTGTTGCTTTTGGCCGCCTTTAAAGCATCGGCAAGCTGTGGAACCGCATTCCCCCAGCTGGAGCCGTCACCCACGGCACCTTGTTTTACATAGACAATACCGTTGGTAGGTGTGACGGTTTGGGCCTTCGCAAAAAGGCTCAGTGATAAAAAAAAAAGGAGAGCGAATAACCATCGAAGGTCTAGGGGAGCAATTTGGCGTTTCATTTTAAATTCAATTCGAATGATTGGTTTTGCTGGTTTAATTTCTACAGCATTTAAGAAACAGCAAATTTAGGGGAACAGCGCGCTAAATAACAAATTTCAAGGCTTACAAAAGCCTTACAATTGCATCGCAGTTGCCATAAGTGGTGGGTTTAGCTATTTGAAGCGAAAGGATGTGATGGGAATTAGTTTAGGGGCTTAAATTATATCTGTCACAAATTGTTCCAGTCCCTGCTGGCTCGTTAATCCAAGCTTTTTGCGGATGCGGTGTTTGGTAACCATCATTGCATTCGAAGATATCCCTTGTAGGGCTGCCATCTCCTTATTGTTAAAGCGCAACTTTTCCATGGTGAGACATCTGATCTCTGCCGGAGTGAGCTCGGGATACTTTTGCTTCATGATGTGCTGAAAACCCGGATATACTTTTCCAAACAATTCACTAAAGCGTTGCCAACCCTCATCGTTGAGTACCACCTGCTGGGTGAGTTGCTCAATAAGTTTGCGGTTGTCTGCCGATTCTTCTTCCCGCTCGAGTTGCTGTATCTGTCTGTCTTTGGCCAGAGCTTCTCGCGCAAAAGCTTCCAGTTGCTGTTGTGCCTCCCCTAGCTCGTGCTCGGCCTTCAGTAGTTTCAGGTCGTGGTTCTTCAGCCGGATCTCATCAATCTTCCTTTGTCGGTATGCCAGGAAAAGTACCAATAAGAGTATCACCACCATTACACAAAGAATAAGATTTCGTCTTCCAACCTCTTTTTCACTTTCGGCACGGTGCTTTTGTTCTGCGGCCCTGTTTTGACTGGCCATTGCTTCCCGGTTGGCCCGTAAGATGAGTAACGCACTGAACTTTTTGTTGTAATTTTTATCCGCAGCCAGCGCCGAATCGAGATATCGCGCAGCCTCGGCACGTTTGCCCATGCCTATATACCACTTGCTCATGACGGGGTACAAAAGTCGTAGCCTGTCCCGCTGTTCAGAACGGTTTATATAATTCAGCGCTTTGTCCAGGTAGTTTTTGGCCAGTACAAGATTATTTTGATACAACCATATGTCAGCCAAGGGCGTAGCTGATCCGGCAGCAAGGCCAAAATCCTTATATTTTTCAGCAATACGTATATCTTTTTCAAATAGAGGAATGGCTAAATTGTACTCTTCCCGCAGATAATGGTTGTATCCTAAGTTCCCAGCGGCGATACCTTCCCATTGATCTGATTCATTTTTTACCTCATTGGCCAATTGCCGGAAACAGCTGTCTGATCGCGAGAGTTGGTTCAGCTTTTGGTAGGCCAATCCCATATTGTTAAGTGCGCGTCTCCAGGCATAGATGTAAAAATCGTTTTTAGGTAATGAGGCCACGCGTTTGAAGTATACAATCGCCTTTTCATAGTCTGCAAACTGATAGTAAGCATTACCCATCTCCTCAAGGTCGTTTGCTTTATCAGGAAAATCGACAACGTCCATGTATTGTAGCATACTATCCAAACGGATATATCCTTCAAAGGATTTTTCGTATTGCTGTGCATCCCAATAGTGTCTTGCGAGTACCACAGCTGCACGACAGCTAATGGAGAGGACATTTCCCTTTATTCCTTTGGTCAGAACATTTTCCAGCTTGACGAGTCTTTTAGTTACAAACTGATTGGAAATAGTCCGAAAATCATAATAGGCATCTAATAAATCTGCTTCAAGAAGTAGCTCTTTGTCCCCAAAACGATTTGCGAGAGCGCGCATTCCTTTTAGCGTGTCTGCCAGTGCATGTCGACTGATAGGTTTTCCTACCACATTGCCATAAAGCCGGTGGATGACATCTAGCCGTTGATTATAAGGTTTGCCCACCATTTCTGCATATTGTGCCATTGCAGTTGTGAGGGTCGTTATAAAAAAGAAGAACAAAACAAATCGCTTCATACGTCACCAAAGATAACCGTCCGAATTAAGTTTATTTAAAGTATTTCAGATATTTGAATACAAATATTCTCTAAGTAAACAACTTCAACTTTAGCTAAGTCCCATATAACTCCTTTATCGTCCTATCTGCTGTTTTAGACTGCCTTTAATTTTGTAACATCAAAATAAAACGAAATGAAATTGCAAAGACAGTTTGATGTAATAATAATAGGCGGAAGTTATTCTGGCCTTGCAGCTGGTATGGCCTTAGGCAGAGCCCTACGTAAAGTTCTCATCATTGACAGTGGCAACCCCTGCAATGAGCAAACACCTCATTCCCATAATTTCCTAACCCGTGATGGCGAAACACCAGCTACCATCGCTAAACTTGGCCGGAAGCAGGTCGAGCAATACAAAAGCGTAAGCATTTTAGACGGCGTAGCCATTAAGGCTGCAAAAACAGGGTACGGCTTTGAGATTACAGTGGCTTCTGGCGAAACTTTTAATGCCAGGAAACTGGTATTTGCTACCGGCATCCGCGATATGCTACCGGCCATCGATGGGCTTGCCGCTTGCTGGGGCATATCCGTACTGCACTGCCCATTCTGTCATGGCTTCGAAGTTAAAAACAAGAAGACGGGTATAATCGGTAGCGACATTGCGGCTTATGAACTGACCACTTTGATCAGCAACTGGACCGATGATCTCAGCATCTTTACCAATGGCCAGGCGGATTTCACGGCCGAACAAAACGCGAAATTGGCCACCCATAACATCAAGATCGTTGAAAAACCCATCGCTCAATTGGAACACACGCATGGTTATCTGCGCCATATTCAATTTACAGACGGTACCAAAGCCATGCTAACCGCAGCCTACCTCCGAACCCCATTCCGGCAGGTCTGCCCGCTACCGGAGTTCCTGGGCTGTGCGCTGAATGAAGATGGTTACCTCCAGGTGGATGGCTCGCAGGCTACCAGTATTCCCGGTATATTTGCCTGCGGCGATAGCACCACCAAAAACCGGACGGTCGCCAACGCCGTGTCGTCAGGAACAACGGCCGGAATGATGGTCAGCCGCCAATTGATCACCGAACAATTTTGACTCCATGATAAAAGAATTTTGGGATGATCGCTATAGCGATCCGGAATACGCCTATAGGACGGCACCGAATACATTTTTAGAATTTAACACATAATCCAATATGAAAATCATCATTGTAGGCGCCACCGGCACCATGGGACAGTACTTATGTAGTGCTTTAGAAAAAGAACACGAAGTGATCCGCGTCGCCAGCAGCTGCGGGGATATACAGGCGGACATAACTTCCACCGCTTCCATTGAAAATATGTTTCAACAGGTCGGCAGCTTTGACGCGCTGATCTCCACTGCAGGCCCGACCTATGTTGGTCCCTGGAAAAAACTCGATGATACCGAGTTCCGCAAAGGTGTAGAAGGTAAAATGATGGGACAGATCAACCTGGTACTGATCGGCCAGCATTACATGAATCCCAAAGGTTCCTTCACTCTGATTACCGGCGCGTTGACCGAAGAGCCGCAACGGAATTTTGCGAATGCTTCCGCATCAAATGGCGCGGTGGAAGGTTTTGTTAGGGCTGCAGCCATCGAACTGGAAAACGGTATCCGGATCAACGCCGTGAGTCCGACCGTGATCGAGGCTTCACCGCAATACTTCCCGTATTTCCCGGGGGAGATACCCACCACTATGCCTGAGCTGGAGTTTGCTTTCCGCAAAAGCCTGTTTGGTGCCCACACCGGCCAAATCATTAAAACCTGGTAAACAATTAACAACCAATACACTGCAGGATGGCACCTATTTAGTCTGACGAAAGACATCCGGAGAAGAGCCGGTTTGCTTTTTGAAGAAGCGGATGAAATAAGATACATCTTCATATCCCAAAGTTTCAGCGATTTCTTTGACTTGGTTTGAGGTGGCCAGTAAATAGCGTTTTGCTTCGAGTATAATATATTCATTGATTAGTTCAGAAGCAGTTTTACCAACAGAAGCTTTGGTGATTTCGTTCAATTGATAGGGCGAAAGGTGCATCATTTCAACGTAGGCGGCTACCTGTTTAAAAGCCGTGATATTTTTACTGACCAGTTCAACAAAATCCTCAAATCGTTCTTGTACATAAGAGCGTAATGGTAAAACAGTGTCATTCTGGCTTTGGCTTTCCCGGATATATTCGATACAAAAAATACCGAGGTTGGAGCAGATCATATCCTGGTAACTATCCTCCCGGTTGGTATATTCCCGGAACATGTTATCCAGCGAAGCATACAGCTTTTCAAAACGGTCGCTTTTTGGATTACAATAATTTTTATTGCTTGCTTTTCGCAGGCGTTGGCCAGCCAATAGATCTTGCGGATGGTAAAACGCATCATTAAATTCTACGAGATACCCGGTGCTCCCAACTTTTAAAAATAATTGATGAACCTGGCCCGGACGGAGAAAGAAAACCGAATGATCTTGTACATCATAAGAAACGAAATCAATTTCGTGGCTACCTTCCCCATTTTTCAATACAAGAATAAAAAAGAAACTATGCCTATGTAAATTGTGAACCAGGTCTTTATGACCGATGATATCCTCGACACGGCGTATTTTAAATTGTCCGGCAATAAGATGGACTTGCTGAACTTGCGTCAGTTGTCTTATCGGTATCTTTTGCATTCTATTTAAAGTTCAAACCCAGATATAATGACCACATATAAATTTAAAAAATACTTTAGTAAATTATCTCGTCGTGAAAAAGCTAATATTTCAAATTTTTGGATCTCCCTTTGCGTTGTAATGTTGGATTTCATCAAATATAGTTTCACCCGTATTTCCATCAATAATCAGATGTCTACTAGGACCTTTTTCATGATCTGTTAAACCTAAGTATAAATCGTAACAATATTTTTGGTTATTATAAGTTCTCTGAACTGTAATTCTTTTTCCTTTCAAATTTGTCAAATCGATTTTATATTTAACTAACATCTTTTTTATAAGTTCAGGGACAGAAAACTGGTAGTTTTTATCGCAGTCGATTGTTTCAATTTCTATTCCGTTTGCGTTAATTAACTGATCGATTCAAGCTGCTTCAACAAACTAATTGTAGTGCCAGTTTTTGGCTTTGAACTTACATCTATTTTGATATCAAAATAATCAGCTATGCTTTTAACGATCGACATTCCTAATCCATGCCGCCCGCTCCCCTCATAGTGGGAGAAGCGACTAAATATATTTTGGAGATCGTCAGGTTCGATACCTTGTCCGGTATCGGCTATCGAGATTCTGCACGATTTGCCAACATATTCATCCTTTATCTCGATGGTGCCTCCCGGTTTATTGTAGCGAATGGCATTATTGATGAGGTTATAGAATAAATGAAAGATCAGTTCCTGGTTCACACCATCAAATTGTAAGTCTTGTTTAACAGCTATGCGAACTGTAATATTTTTATCTTCCAGCATAGGGCTCAACTCAGAGATAATTTCGGACAGAATTTGATACGGACTAATGCTATCAGTCTTTTTATATTGCCCACTATCTATTCTTGCCAAAAGCAGCAAAGATTTAACTATTCGTCCAAGCCGATCTAATGTGTTGACCATATCTGAGAGTTTGACCGCCTGTTTTTCGCTTAAGTCTTTATCAATCATCATGTTTTCGATCTTACCGCGCAGAATACTAATTGGCGTTAGAAGTTCGTGGGAAGCATTTGCCGTAAACTCCCGTTCCCGGTTAAAAGCTTTTGTAGTACTTTCCATTAAGGCTTTCAGGGATTGATCAAGAAAAATAAAATCAGCAGTTGTTGTTTTAATGGGAGAGAAATTGAGGTCAAAGGGAAATTCCTGCCCCAATAGCCGCTTATCTATTATGGACCAGAACGGTCTTAACAATCGCCTTGAGCAGTAGAAATCCAAAATAATAGTGATAAAGAAAAGGATGAATAGCAATACCAATCCAACATGTTGAAGTAAACTGCTATAGAGCTCTATGGTTTCACGGGAACGGCCTATTTCGAGAATGTAGTATTTTTTATTATGCGTAAACACATTCTTCAATATCCTGTATTCAGCTGTATCTCTATCAATAATCCTTATCTGGTCTTCGATTTCCTTGAGCCCTATCAGCGAATCGGGTACAACATGCTGAATGGCAATATAATCATCTTTAAGCATGGTATAACTCCCGTAGGTATCCGATCCTTCAAGATAAAAATCCAGGCCATTCGTCTTAATATTTTGAAAAGCTTCATCCCGCTGTAGCCTCAGAAATTTGTCAATCGTATAGACAGAATACCAATTGAATATTAAAGGAAGCAGCAGTATAAAAAGACCGATGATGATCAATTTAGATAGCGCGAAGTAGATGTTTAGTTTATGGTTCAGTTTCACTTGGATAAGTTTACTTTATAACCTATTCCCCTGACAGATTCTAGCCAGTCTGTTGGGGCATAGGTGGTAAGTTTTTTGCGGATATTCTTGATATGAACGTCAATGTAGTTGGAATCTCCATTAGAAATGCTAAGATCTCCCCATACATACTCATATAGCTGACTTCTGCTCAAAGGTCGGTTTCTGTTAAGTATGAGGTAGCATAAAATATCAAATTCTTTTCTGTAGAGAGATATCTGCTGGTCTTTAAAGTATATCATACGGCTGATCATATCTACGCTAAAATCGCCTACCTCCAACACATTCCCATGTGTTGCAAACTTTCTTCTTATGATGGCCTGGATACGTGCATGAAGTTCTGCCAGAGAGAATGGCTTAGGAAGATAATCATCAGCGCCCAACTCCAATCCTTCAATGCGGTCTTTGATGTCACCTTTGGCAGATAATATCACAACTATTGAAGTAACCTGGTCCATTTTAATGATTTTGAGGATATTCAGCCCATCGCCATCAGGCAAACCCAGATCCAATAAAATTACATCAAAGTAACGATCTGCTAATATCGACGTTGCAGCCTTTAGGGTGTCAACACTGCAACAGTCATACTGAAGTTCGGTCAGAAAGTTTATGATTTCATCCGATAAGGAATGTTCATCTTCTACTAATAGTATCTTCATTTGTTGGTTGAAATCAGGTTATTAAAGCTGATAAAAATAACCTAAAGAAAAAAACGAATTTGAACGGTTACTTTGGGTATTTTTTTTGCTCAACACCGAAAGCTGGTAAGATAGCATAATGGCTCCCTTGCCCCGGTAATAAATCAAGGGAACATTAAAGTTGTAAGATAGCAGACTGAAATCGGTAGATACCGTCGTTGTTTCCGTATTTTCTTGATTTTCTTGTTGATTTCCCCCCAAAACATCTAGAATGGGGTCAAGACCTACCCGCTGTTTTCGCTCCTCAATGTAAGTGGTGTAAAAGCGTTGCGTACCAGCAACAATACTAACTCCAGGTTTTAAAAAAAATGTGTTTTTTTCTCCCCATTGTCCCAGGGAGATATTTTTAGAATTATCGAGCGATATAAAAATATCTTCTGATTTACCAAAGTTATAATCAGCTGCTAATTCAGTCCGCAACAGATGATTAATTCCAATGGTTGAACTTAAACTATTTGGATTTGATGCCTGAAGCAGCGGGGACGCTTTTGCGTAAAATGACCGGGTATAACCTATTTGAAAATCAACTTCGGGGCTGAGATCGAATTCAAATCCTGAGCTCAGATGCGTTTCCGAAGGAAAATTATTCTCCTTGAGCAGTTGATATCCGCCTGCGGAAATATACCATCCCAAGGCAGTCCTTAGCTTTAAATCTACATAAGAAAAGGGAAGTGTTTCAGGTGCCGTTTGTCCGTAATAGTTTGCATTTGAACTTACAACGGCAGATAAGGTAAGTGTGTTCTTTTTTTCACCGGACAGTGTATCTGATTGTCCAAAAACGAACAAAGGAATAGTTATAAATAGAAATACCGAGACAGTAAATAAGTTTCGCATGGGTTTATAATTTAATCTTTACCTGCGTATTGACCTTCACTTTAACAGGAGCAATACGGGGCGACTTTATGTTTATTGAGGGCGTCGCGACAGTCCGTGGAATGGCTTTATTTTTAGCTTTAGGCACCGTTTTTAAAGTACGCTCAGTTTGAGATAAGGCTTCACTTTTGTCTTTTTCCGCAGGTTTCTTTTCCGGTCGCTTCGCGTTACCGGATGTGTCCTGCCGCACATTCACGGCTATTGAGAAATTTCTCAGTTTAGCCGCGTAGGCACCGTTAGTACAACCGATAATCAGTATTGTGAAAAAAGAAATTAGATAGTATCTCATTATCAGTAAAATTTGGGGACCATTTCAGCTCCCCAAATTTAGAATTTAAAGTAATCAAAGTTTAATTCCGGTAGCGGTTTTTACGCTGGTATTGATTGACCTCGGCTTAACATTAACATCAGTGACAGCTTTTACATCCGTTTTTACATCAGATGAAATTGATTTGACACTGGAATTAAGGCGGTTACCAACTTTGCCTGCTTTTTTTACAACACCATTCCCCTGGTTTTTAACCGTAGTGATGCTTCCAGCAATGATACCTTTTGTTTCAGCATTTACATTTGATTGTGCTGCGGTACCTATCTCTGCGCCATTTGAGTTGCCGTTAGCTGTTGCACCGGTTGCTAATACGCTGCTTGTTGAGGCCTCAGCGCCAGAAGTTTTTGCGGCGATAGTCTCTTTTGTTTCATTGAGCTTCTGCTTTGTCATATTGTTCTTCGCTTCGGCTTTTGACTTCAAATCCCGTACATTTGAAGTCATCTCGGCGTTAGCAGATTGTGAACTTTTTACGTTCTTGTTGTTCAATAGAACTTCCTCATTGCTCTTTGCTTTAAAGGAAACTTGTTTCGCTTTCTGTTGGGCCATCACTCCGGTAAACACCATTACCGAGAGGGCCATTGTTACTATTTTTTTCATATTTAATGTTTTATAGTACCAAAACTAATTCGCGAATATGAAAATAAAATGAAACAGATTCACTGTTAAACTTAAATGGTAAAAGCACCGTTAAACGAATTGAATACGACAACAAGGGCAAGCTCATTCGCGATACTCAATTCTTAAATGAAATTAAGTACCTGCAAATGGATTATCATCTGGAATATTACTAAAATCCCCACATGCTGAGAGCTTGTCTGACGAGACTTTCCGACATCCGGGACTTTTATCTTGCTTTTATTGTGATGTTATGCGACTATTGATTTGGAGTTTTACTCAGATCCATAACTTCTGACCAGATTTTAAGTCGAGCTGTTACAGGTATGGTGAATGTATCTAACAGTTTAACATCATTCATATTTTCACTTATGCGTTGCTTCCGAACTTTCGCATAATGCTGTGTTGTCATGATAAATTTATGCCCTAACATTCAATACTCTAAAAACTTTATAACCACCGTTAAAATAAAGGATGTTTTTGTCTTTTATTAAAAAGATTGTTTTAACTTTGCTGTGTAAAAGGAACAAAATGTTTTCAAAGACCTGTGAATATGCCATCCGTGCCATGATCTTCATAGCACTCAAGTCTAAAGGCGGCAAAAAGATGGGTATCAAAAAGCAATGTTCGAAAACGCACCCCTGCCCTATTCACCATGAATTTAAAACCGTAAGGAAAGGCCTGCAGCAAAGCTCGAAAACACCAAACTCGGCGAGTTTACCGAAGAGCTGGATAAAAGCCTGCCCTTCTTGAAACGATAAAGTTTTTTTGAGTAAATAAAAGATAAAAAGGTATTAATATCCACAGCATGAGATCAAGCACTTTCCTAAAAGCACTTCCCCTTCTGGTTTCGGCCTTTGTGCTGAAATCACTTCCTGTCACCGCCCAGGAAATGACTCCATCAGACTTTTCCTTTGGCTCGACGGAAATCATTATATGGGCACTATTTGTGTTACTCCTTGGAGTGTTTTTCGCCGCGCTGGTGCTGAAGCAAAGAGTAAATAGCATCCGGGACAGCTACAAAAAGAAAACAGCGGAGGAACAAAAGCGTCTTCTTAAAGAACATGCGAACAAGCTGAATAGTAAGCAGATCGGTAAACTCATAGGCTATAAAGAGCGCGGCAAAACCAATACAGGACTACTTTTGCTGTTCACTACTGCATTGTCTGTTGTGCCGGGCGGGCAGCTTATGGCGCAAAGCACGGACAAACCCAATACAAATGCATTGCTTAATGAAACAGGCATTATCATTACCCTGTTTTTGTTGGCAATACCGATACTGGCGGGTGTCATTTTACTGATCGTAAAAGTGTCCCATGTACTGAACCAGGCTAAAAACACCCAGAACCTGGAGGAAGCCGAAAAACTGGCTGCTTACCTGCGCTCCCTGCCGGAAGAAGATGTCAGTACAGCACTCAAAAGGCGCAAGGCGGCCTTGGATTACCATCTCAGCCACAAGGAATTATCCGGAAGCCAACCGGCAGAAGACGAAAAAGGGCTGCTCCAGATCAATGGCCATACCGGCTTGCCTATTGTTGCCGTGAAAAAGAAAGCATTGCAACGTCCGGGTATTGATCCTGCATTATCACGCCTCATCCTGTGGTATTTGGGTTGCGCTACCTTCTGGCTGCTGTTTGGAACGACCATCGGAGAATATCTCGGGATTAAATTCGTAGCCCCGGATGCAGACCACGTAAGCTGGCTCAGCTTTGGGCGCCTGCGCCCGGTCCACACTAATGCTGTATTCTGGGGCTGGGCATCGCTCGGTATGTTAGGACTGGGATATTACGTTGTGCCGCGTGTCAGCAATACAAAGCTGGCTAACATGAAATACGGCTGGTATGCACTCTGGCTGATCAATGCAGCTGTTGTCCTGGGCACTATCTGCCTTATGGCGGGTGTCAACAATGGCGGGGGGGAATACCGGGAATATATCTGGCCGGTCATGCTTATGTTTGCCATCGGTATTGTACTGACCCTCATCAACTTTTTGCAGACTATTGCCCGACGCACCACCAAGGAAATCTATATCTCCAACTGGTATATCATTGCAGCGATCATTTTTGCTATTGTGATCACGGTCGTTGCCTACGTCCCTTACTGGCAAAATGGCCTTGGAGAAACGATCATACAAGGCTACTATATGCACCAGGGCGTAGGTATGTGGTTCATGCTTTTTACGCTCGGCATCGTCTATTATTTCCTGCCCCAGCAACTAAATAAGCCCATCTATTCTTATAGCCTCGGCATCCTCGCCTTCTGGACGCAGATCCTTTTCTATACCCTGATTGGAACACATCACTTCGTATTCAGCTCTATCCCCTGGTGGCTGCAAACAGTAGCTATTGTCGGCAGTGCAGGAATGGCTATCCCGGTTATCGCCGGCACCACCAATTTTATAATGACCTTTAAAGGGGCATGGTATAAGATCAAGGACAGCTATACACTTCCGTTCTTCCTGGTTGGCATCATCTTTTATTTTACAGGTTCTATGCAGGGGACGGCAGAAGCCTTCCGCAGCACCAACCTGATCTGGCATTTTACGGATTTTACTGTGGCCCACTCGCACCTGACTATGTACGGTATTATTTGCTTCTTACTCTGGGCAGGCACCTATGCGATTGTACCACGAATAACCGGAAGGGAAGCCCCGCAGATCACCATTGGTGCGCACTTTTGGCTGGCACTCATCGGGCTGATGTTTTATACCATCCCCCTCATGTACGGCAGTACGATGAAAGGTTTGCTATGGATGGAAGGAAAGCCCTTTATTGATAGTGTCGTACTGATGGCTCCCTACTGGTTATGGAGGGCTATTGGCGGCAGCCTGATGTGGCTCTCGCACCTGTTCTTTGCCTATAACATGTATAAGATGATGGCAGGCAGGTATATCGTAGATGTACGGGAAACTGCTATCGAAAAACTTGATGAAATACCACCCAAACGATTGCATAAACATTATTCGCACAACAATGGATTTTTTTGATAACCATAAAAAGCTCTTTGGTACTGCCACAATCTTTTTTGTAGGCCTTACCATCCTGGTAGCTGTTATACCAGCGGTCCGTAACCAGGATAATAATCAGCCATTGCCCGGGGCAGTGGAACTAAGTGCGGCTGCCATAAAAGGCAAAGCATTGTTTATTGCAAACGGGTGTGTGGCCTGCCACACACAACAGGTCAGGAACATAGACATGGATAAGATGTGGGGATCGCGCCCAAGCCTTGCTGCCGATTACGCCGATAACCACCGTACCGATATCTGGCGTAACACCGCTACCCTGATGGGGACGGAGCGCACAGGACCCGACCTGACAGACATCGGCAGCAGGCAGCCCAGTAAGGACTGGAACCTGGTGCACTTATATAATCCCCGTATTGTGGTCAAGGAATCTATTATGCCTGCCTATCCCTGGCTGTTTACCATTAAGAAACAACCGTCCAAATCGGATGTCGTTGTCAATGTGCCTGCAGCGTACCTGGCGGGCCGTGAAGGAAAGATAGTGGCAACAAAAGATGCGATGTACCTGATCGCATACCTGCAATCCCTCAAACAAACAAAGTTGCCGGATGGCACTGCCGCCCCAGCGTTCCTGTACAAAAAAGCGGAGAAAAAAGTAGCCGGCATTGAAGCGGCTGCGCCGGATGGCAAAGCATTATATACTGCGAATTGTCAAAGCTGCCACCAGCCCAATGGTGAAGGCTTGCCCGGTGCTTTCCCTCCTCTGAAAGGTAGCTCTGTAGTTACCGGTGATAACCTGGAGCTGTATGTCGACATTATCATGAACGGGTACGATGCGAGAGCAGAATACGGGGTAATGGCGCCGGTAGGCACCAACATGGAATGGACGGAACAGGAAGTTGCCGCTGTGATCAATTACGAACGGTCAAGCTGGGGCAATAACGGTAAGAAGGTAACGCCGGAAGAAATAAAGAAGATAATCGAATTTGTAAAACTTAAAGCTGCGAAATAATGAGAAAGCTCTTTTTTACCCTGCTCCTGCTGTGCAATAGCCTATGGGTGCTGGCTTGCCCGGTCTGTGAACGCAACCAGCCAAAAATTTTGAGGGGGCTGACACATGGCGCCGGGCCTGAAGGTAAATGGGATTACGTGATCGTCTGGGTAACAGCAGCCATAGTCCTGCTTACATTGTTTTTCTCAGTCAAATGGCTGATACGGCCGGGGGAAAAGTCTGAGCGCCATATTAAACGTTTCATTTTAAACCTCGAGTAAGATGAGTGAGAAAAGCACCATATTCATTTTTATAGACGATGACACCAAACCTGTTGCAGAGGTGCAGTCACCGGTCAGCTTTGAGCTGGATACCCGCAAGCTTATAGATGGCGACCATGTGCTCAGGATCGTCAGCAAAGATCCGACCGGCAAGGAAGGCATTCGTAAAATTCCGTTTGTCGTTCGCAACGGGCCTGCCATCGCTATAGAGGGAATCAGGGAAAACTCCATAGTGGACGGTGTGCTGCCCCTGATGATCAACGCCTATGGCAAGGGGGACCAGAAATCATTCCTCATTGAAGGCAGCGAGACGCCACAGAGTATCCCCTGGTGGGTCTGGATTTTGATCATCGGCTTCGCGGGATGGGCATTGTACTACGCGTTTAGTTATCTATCAATAACACAATAGCAAGTTATGGAAAGCAAGAGAGATATAACGACGATGGATGATATCCGGCTCCTGGTCGATACCTTCTATGAAAGGATCAGGGTGGACCTGTTACTGGGCGGGATTTTTAACGGGGTCATTAAAGACCGTTGGCCGGAGCACCTGGAAAAAATGTACCGTTTCTGGCAGACGGTGCTCCTGGGCGAGCATACTTATTATGGCAGTCCTTTCCCGCCGCATGCACAGCTACCGGTGGAACAAAAACATTTTGAGGCCTGGTTGACGCTATGGTATGAAACAATTGACAATCATTTTATCGGAGAGAAAGCAGATGAAGCTAAGTGGCGCGGTGATAAAATGGCTGTCATGTTTCTCTCCAAGATAGAATTTTACCGCAACAACCCTGCAACACCACTGTTATGAATATAGTCAGGCATTATCTCGATAGCAAGGGAGAGAATAAAGCAGCTACAGGCGGCTCTGCATGGAAGAAATACCTGCACCCCCGATTCCAGCAAAGGAAGTTTTTCCCGGCCTTATGGACGGATGAAGAGGTAAATTCGTTGGGTTCGGAACAAGGACTCCATTCTCCGTCGCCATTATTACAGAAACCACTAAAAATTGAAACGAAATGAATATCACAAAAGAAAGTATTATCGGCACAGTAGTAACAGAAGATTACCGTACTGCAGCCATATTTGAACAACAAGGTATAGACTTCTGCTGTAACGGCAACCGTACCATCGAAACAGCCTGCAATGAACAGGCCATAGACTCCGGAAGGCTCATCAGTAACCTGGAAATGGTGTTAACTGCGCCCATCCGCAAGGACGGGGCGGTAAGTGACTATAAATCCTGGCCATTAGACCTGCTGGCTGATTTTATTGAGAAGAGGCACCACAGGTACGTGGCTGCAGAGATACCGGTTATCCAGTCATTCCTTGAAAAGATCATCAGGGCCCACGGGGAGCGGCACCCTGAGCTTACGGAAATAAAAAAACTCTTCGACGCGACAGCCGGGGAACTGACCACACACATGAAGAAGGAAGAATTGATGCTTTTCCCTTTTATCCGCAAAATGGTACAGGCAAAGCAGGCAGGCAATAACGACGTGGCGGCACCCTTTGGCACGATACAAAACCCTATACGGGTGATGATGCATGAACATGATACGGAAGGTGACCGGCTGCGCAGGATAAAGGAACTTAGCAATCAGTATACTGTTCCGGCTGACGGCTGTAATACGTACCGGGCTGCTTACTTTAGCATGCGGGCATTCGAAGATGACCTGCACCTGCATATCCACCTGGAGAATAATATCCTGTTCCCTAAATCTATAGAACTGGAGCAATCCTTCAATTAGCAGTCAGTAGTAAATTTAATTTATCTATAAAACATTTTACGATGAACAACAACAAGCAGCTACGACACGCATTGCAAAAATGTTCGTCAATGAGGCATTCTCGAGGCTATCCGTGAATGAGCCTGTTGTTACTTTGTTTGAAAGCAGGTTTAAATACAATGAGATCATACTGACCGAAGAAAAAACAGCCGGCTATATGCAATGTTAGCCGTTTAAAACTTAAATACAATGGAACATAAATTAAAGATCATTTCAGTTTCCCCGGTAACCCATGATGTCCACCGGATACAGCTGGAAAAACCAGGAGGCTACAGCTTTACACCTGGCCAGGCAACAGAAGTAGCCATCAATAAGGACGGCTGGATAAATGAAAAAAGGCCCTTTACATTTACATGCCTCAATGACGACCCATACCTCGAATTTACCATCAAGAGCTATCCGGACCATGAGGGCGTGACCAAACAAATAGGTTTACTAAAAGCAGGCGATGAGTTGATCATTGATGAGCCCTGGGGAGCAATTGAATATAAAGGTCCGGGCTACTTCATTGCGGGCGGGGCGGGTATCACTCCCTTTATTGCTATCCTTCGCCAGCTTTATAAAGAAGGCCGCGCCGCCGGCAATAAACTGTTCTTCTCTAATAAAACTTCACATGATATTATTTATGAAGAAGAACTGAAAACAATCCTGGGCGACAATGCCATCTTTATCGTAACGGACGATTCCGAAGGCCCATACCTGCACGATTTTATAGATGGTCCCTTTATTGACATCCACGTAAGCAGCTACGATAAGCAGTTCTATATTTGCGGCCCGGATGCTATGGTAAAGAGTATTTCGGATATTGTTACTGCAAAAGGTGCAGATCCTACGGCAGTGACCTTTGAAAAATGACCTTTGACTGTAGCTCCTTTGCCCTGAACGCGCTCCGGCTATTGTGATTTATAAAAAGGTATGAATATTCACCGTTTAATTTCTTCGGAAATCCGTGGGGCGCGAATGGGTAAATTCCTGAAATGTATCACTAAATGAACTAAGTGTTATATATCCGACTGCATATGCAATTTCACCGATCGGCTTTTGTGTCTTCAGGATCAGTTCAATTGCCTTGATCATGCGAAGCGTTTTCAGGAACTGCAGAAAGGAAATTTGCAGTGTGGCTTGAAAGAGCCGTGACATGGAACGTTCGCTGATATTAAAACGACTGCTTACGTTTTTTACTGTAAGGCGTTCAGCCATATTTTTTTCCAGATATTTTATGATCTTCTGCATTTGCTCATTATCCGTTGTCGGCAGTATTATGGGCAGTGCTTTGTTATTAAGCTCCGGCAAGATTTTTTTAAGGGCAATCAGGAATTCAAAATTCTCATCTTTACTATTAACGTGTCTGCCGTCCCATTTTTCGGTATAATTGATCATCTGAATCAGTAGCTCACTTGCCGGATAAATACCAAGCTTGGAATAAAAAGGGTCCGTCGTATCATCATGGGCATAGAAATACAGGGATCGCAGTACTGTTGCCGAATAACCGATACGCAAAATATGCCTTAGCCCTTGCGGTACCCAGAAAAAATGTCTAGCCGGTATCACATAAGTGCGGTAGTCAATCGTGATATAAGCAATCCCACCCTCGACATAGCTTAGCTGACCTTTTGTATGGGCATGAAGCGGTATTAGCTTTTCAGATTTTTCGTGCATTACGAACACACTCTTTTTCTCTGTATCAATTTCCGGTAAGGAGGCAATTAATCCCATAGTCTTTTATGAAGCAAATAATGTTGCTTATACTACAAAGATAAATAAATTGGCTGGAATGGTGATAAGATTGACGCATTTAGGGAAATGAGACATAGAACAGTTTTATAATTTTGCCGCCAGATTATGAATCCAAGACAAATTTCATTCTTATCCGGCTTATTGTTTACAGGAGCTGTTTTTCCTTCTTATGGCCAAATAATTCATCCGGCAAATGATACCCTTAAGATCTCGCTATCTGAAACCTGGCAAAAAGCAGATGAGTACAGCCGGTTGGTGGAAATAAAAAAGAAAGCCTCCGGTATTGCCCATGAAGAAGTTACAGATGCCAGAGTGGAACGATACCCGGAAATTGGCGTGATGGGCAGCGCAGAAAAAGCAACCAATATCCCTATCTATGAGCATGGACTGTTTTCTAAACCCACCCAACACGAAATTATCCATACCCTCTACCGGGCGGGTGCGGATTTTTATCTCAACCTTTATAATGGCAATAAGACAAACCTGAAAATAGAGCAGGACAAAACGCTGTACCGGATCAGCCTGATCCAAAAAGACCAGGCGGTATCCGACATCCATTACAGGACCGCAGCCCTGTACCTCGACTTACAGAAGTCCCTTATTTTCAGAAATCTCATCATGGAGGATATTGCAGACCAGGAAAAGCAACTGAAAGAGATCAGGGCCTTCCACAAAAACGGCACAGTACTCAGAAGCGATGTATTACGGGTGGAGCTTGAGTTGTCCAAACGGAAGATGGCGATGGTGACCATTGAAAACGACATATTGATCACAAGCCAGAAGCTAAATATTATTATTGGTGAGCCGGATGAAAGAGCTATTCTTCCCACTGACCTGATTACGCATCATGATGAGCATATCACCTATGAGCACTATCTCGCCGAAGCGATGCACCATTCCTTTCCCTATCATATTTCAGAACAAAAGACAGAACTCAGTAAAATACACCTGAGGCAGGTAAAGGCCAACGTGCGCCCTAAACTCGGCATGTACGGGGAGTTCTATTACGCCAACCCTCAAATATTCCTGTTCCCATACAATCCATACTGGTATTCACTGGGCGTTGCCGGCCTTAAGGCATCCTTCCCTATATCCGGGCTGTACCATAATATCCATAAAGTCAGGGCAGCAAAGCTGGAACTGGAGCTGGAAGAAGAAGCTCACAAAGATACAGAGGATAAAGTACGCCAGGAGGTGAGAGAAGCATTCCTGCGCTATAAAGAAGCAATGGTGCAGATTGATGTGGCAGGGGTTAATGTTGTACAGGCAGAGGAAAATGCCCGCATTATCAAAAACACTTATTTCAACCAGGCCTCGCTGGTCACTGATCTGCTGGATGCTGACCTGCAGGTACTACAAACCCGCTTCGAACTAGCGGCGGCCCGCATCATGGCACAAAACAAATACTATTTGCTCCAAAACATTACAGGCGTTCTATAAATATACAATGAATAAGAAATACACCGTTACAGACAGGCTGATTACAAAGATCACCGGATGGATAGCAGGCATTATAGTAATAGTGCTTGTGATCTGGGGGATTTTTACCATTTGGGGATATTATAAGTATGAACAGACTAACGATGCACAGGTCGAGGAATATGTAAACCCTGTTATTTCAAGGGCAGGGGGTTTCATCGTTGCAGTCAAATTTGAGGAAAACCAGCATGTCAAGAAAGGCGACACCCTCCTCATTATTGATAACAGGGAATATATCCTGCAACAGCAGCAAACAGAGGCATCTATTCAAAGGTCGGAAGCACAGCTAAAGGTACTGGAGAGCAATATCCGTACACTGGAAAAGACTGCCGGATCTGCCAAAGCACAGGTCACTGCAACAAAAGCAAAGGTCTGGAAACAACAGCTCGATTACGACCGTTACCATCAACTTTATAATGAAGAGGCGGCAACTAAACAGCAACTAGAAAATATGCGGGCGACATTGGATGTAAATACCAGTGACTACCGGTCAGCACAGGATAATTATGATGCTGCCATTTCCCGCATAGAGGATATTAAAGCGGAGCAAGCCGTAGTCATGGCAGAAACTACGCGGCTAAAAGCCTTACTAGACAGGCATAAGCTGGATGTAAGCTATACCATAATTACCGCATCTTATGATGGCAGGATAGGCAGGCGGACCATTGAAGTAGGGCAAATGATAGATGCAGGGGAAATTCTTGCCTTTATCGTCAACAACGAAACGGATAAATGGGTGGTCGCCAACTATAAGGAAACTCAGGTGGAGCATATGCGTATAGGCGATTCGGTAAGGGTAATTGCTGACGCTTACCCGGACAGGGAATTTAGAGGGACGATCATCTCCCTGTCACCGGCTACCGGTTCAAGTTTTTCACTTCTACCGCCGGATAACTCTACCGGCAACTATGTTAAGATCGTACAGCGCGTCCCTGTCCGTATCCGTATTGATGGAGACCGGAAAGATATTGACGTACTAAAAGTCGGGATGAATGTAAATGTTTATATACCCAAAGGCCAGAATCATGGATAATATAGTTCCTATTTTCCGATCCTGGGCTCCGGAATGGCTCGTGAAAATTATTCTGTTTCTCTTGCTCCTGCCGAGCATCGTGCTGTTCTTCCTTCCGCTGGCAAATATAAATGCAGCGGCCGGCTACTATGGCAGCGAGCCCGCGGACATCCAATTCGCTGTTGCACTTTTCTATGCAGGATATGTTGGTTTTTATAGCCTGGAACGTAGGTTCTTTACCTACCTGGCCACCAGGGAGTATTTTATCCTTTTTACCTTCCTGCTCATAGCGACCAGCTTTATTTGCTATCATACCCAGGAATTGTATATCCTTTTCCCGGTCAGGTTTATCCAGGGAATGCTTTTCTCGAGTACCGTAAACCTTTCCCTGGCCCTTATGTTTACCCGGTTGCACAGTGAGCGTGCGAGGGAAATAAGCTTCTCTGTTTTCTTTGGCTTACTGCTATGCGCAATCCCGTTCAATAATTTCGTAACTGCTGACCTGATCGACACATACAATTTTAATATCGTGTATAAAGGGGCGTTGTTCTCTTACCTGCCGTGCCTCGTCCTTTTGTTGCTTACCATGAATAATATCCGGCTCAATGTCCGCTTTCCATTGTATAAGCTGGACTGGCAAAGCTTTTTCATTTACAGTGCGGCGCTTTGCCTGTTCGGTTATGTCATGATCTACGGGCAGGAATACTACTGGCTGGGCGATCAAAGGATCAGATATAGTGTTATTGCTATTGCAGGTCTTGCCATTTTATATATGCTGCGCCAGAAAAGTATGAAGCGCCCCTATATTGACCTGCGTACCTTTCGCTTCCGGAACTTTAAGGTTGGCTTGTTGGTATTATTTGTGATGTATATCTGCCGCTTTGCATCCGGAATTACTAATGGTTTCTTTGCTAACGTATTACATTTTGACCCGATGCATGTTTCCTATATTAACTTGTTTAATCTCCTGGGACTGATTACAGGCGTGGTTGTTGCCTGTTGCATGACGCTACAAAAAAAACGGATACGTTACACCTGGCTGCCTGGATTCTTGTTATTACTAATCTTTCATGGCAGCATGTTTTTCCTTTTTGATGTGCAGGCAGATGAGCACAATTATTTCATACCCTTGTTTATCCAGGGGCTTGGTGTCGGCATGATCATGGTCCCCACTATTGTTTATTCCATTTCTTCAGTACCTGTATCATTAGGTGCATCGGCATCGGCAATTTGCCTGGCGATCCGGTACCTTGGTTTTTGTGTCAGTATTGGGATCATCAATTACTTTGAACTTTTTTCAAGAAGCCGGCATTACAATGCGTTCCAGGACCACCTTACAAAAATTGATCCTGTAGTAAGGCAAACAATTCAAACTCAATCGCAACGCTTAGTCGCAAATGGTTTAGCCCCGGGGCCAGCGGCAAAGGCGTCTAACAAATTTTTGGTGAGCAGCATTAACGCACAGGGGCAGCTTCGCTTTGCAATGGACTACTACGAACTGATGTCGCTGATAATTGCTGCGACTTTACTGCTCATCGCCCTATTTCCATACCTGAACAGGACCGCAGTTTATTTAAGGTCACGGAGGCTTTCTCCGGCATAGGTTATGGAAAACAGCGTTATGTACCTAAAAAAATAATAACTATGAAAAAAATATTTGCACTGTTCCTTGTGCTGTTCTATGTCAGTTGTGCCAAGGACGACAAAAAATTCAGTCTAAAAACAATAACCCTGAATGATTATGGGAGCAAAAATGCTCCTACCCAACAACTTTATTTTGAAGTTTTTGAAGATAATACATCGACCGCCATCGCCCATACAGATTTATATCCAAGTAACCTTACTCTGCCGGCAACTTTTATAATTCATCCATCATTGCCGATGAAATTGTATAAGAATGCATACCACTTTGAGTTGCGGGGAGACGTCACGGGTTATATCAGCAGCTGTGAGGTAAATATGGATGACTATAAAATAATATTCCCTATTGACTTGGAAATAAAAAACGATAGTATGAACATTTCCATAAAAGGAAGTTGGGAATAATTATGCAATAAGCATTAATATTCGTTCATTCGTGTAAAAAACCAGTGCTGGTTTGTCAATTCGGCCACCATTAAGCTTTAAATCCTCACCTGCCCCGGCAAAGGCCGGGTTGATCAGGTATTGATTGACATAGTACTGGCCGCATAAACGGTTCAACTGTGCTTTTACCGAGGTGGTAATGATTAGGCTAATCGTAATCAGTACTAAGGTTTTATGTATCGTTTCATCTCTGTTTTATGCTGTTTACTCTGGCCTGGTAATGGTAATGAAACCTCTGAAAGGTGGCTTGCCCGTTCCAAAATCTATGCTATAGTAATAGCTGCCTTCAGCCAGTGGCGCTCCATTTAAGGTGCCTTCCCAACTGTTGTCATAACCTTTCTTACCATAAATGAAATGGCCGACTTTGTCAAATACCCTCACCTCGTTGTTCGGATAAAGGTCAATATTATCGATCACCCATTTATCATTCACCCCATCACCGTTTGGCGACATGATATTGGTTGCCTTGATCTTCACAAAATCTTCCAGCACGATTAATTTAATAGCCTTGCGTTCCGTACAGCCGCTGGCATGGGTAGCGGTTACAGAATAGGTTGTCGTCTGGGTTGGCCGTACCTCAAGTACGGCCGTATTCTTTCCGCTTACAATACCATCTGCATCTGCCCATACATAGCTGCTGCCACCTGTTGCGGTAAGCAGTATGGTTTCCCCTTTACTGATTTCTGTTCCCTTATCACTGCTGACGGAAACCATCGGCAAGGTTGGCCATGACACTTCTGCTCTCCTGAAATTGTCTTTTGCCTTTATTTCTACGTTTAGAAAATTCAAAGGCAGAGCCTCATCTATCTCTACCCGATAAACGCCTGCGCTATTGGTATTAAAAGTTGTTGTTGCATAATTTTCTGTATTGTTACCACTACCTGTAACAGCTGTCCAGTTAGTACCGTTGTAACCTGCTACACCAAAAGCAACACCTGGCACACTGAAACCACTTCCTTTCAGGCTCGCAGGGAACGTCAGCCTTACCGTAAAATCCCCTGTTCCACTTGTACGTTTCAGATGGTAAACTGCATCTACAAATTTACTTTTATCTGCAACCACAGTACCATTTGGCTGCCCGTTTTGTGTGAGGCCTTTCATAACGCTCACCTCATAATCTGATGATGATTGCGGAGTTATAGTTATCGGCAGATAGCTTCCGGCGTTTCCCAGAGGAATTTTCGCCTGAGCAGTCAATCCGGTCAATATAACTTTTGACATTGCACCGGTAGTTGCTGACAAGGTGTTAATATAGGAATTATCATTCCCGCCTAAAACTTTTGAAACACGAAGTACTGAAGTTGAAGTTGCCGGAATTTTCAGCACTCCCTCCTGCATATCGAGTTCCGCTACCACCAGATTCTGAGCTAACGTAACACCAGCGGTTGAATTGACTATCATTTTTTTGACAATTGCAGTCTTAAAAGTATTGTTGGCAATGGTTTTTGCTGTCGATGCAAAAGGAGAGAAATTTACAAAACCTATGATGCCTTCTGTGGCATCTATTTTAGATGTGCTGTTTACTGTAATAGGGCCTGCTGTGTTCATTACAGTGCCTGCAGCTATTTTAAGGATAGCGGTGCCTTCAACACCCAATGTTCCCAAAGTAAATTTTGTTCCCTTAATTGTATTAATCGTGCTTACAGAAGTACTCCCAAAATTTGTGGTAAGTGATGAAGTGGAAGCATTAGAGACAGTAACAAAATTAACGTCATCTTCTGCTGTCAGGTTTCCTCTTCTGATATTCAATATACCGGTACCTCCCTCTGTATAGACAGATGATCCCTTTTGAAAAGACACACCTTCTGCAACGGTTACAGCAATACCATCATTTACTTTCAGGAAAGTGCCCGCTATAACTTTAGGTGCTATGGTATAGCCACTTCCTCCGCTACTTAATGTAACCTCTGTAACACCTACTTTTGCCGAAACAATCGCCCCTGTACCACTTCCTGTAATAGACATGGTGGGTATGGATGTATAGCCCGAACCCGGATTGGTTATCGTAATTCCCCTAATTTTGCCACCAACTATCAGCGCTTTTGCTGTAGCTCCGCTTCCGCCACCGCCACTGAATGAGACAGTTGTTGCTGAGGTATAACCCGATCCTGTATTCTTGATATCAGCACCTGTAACATTCACGCTGGAAATGGCAGCTACGGCACTGACAGAACCGGCAGCTTGCCCTCCATTTGCAAAATATAACGAAGGAATACTACTTAAACGGCCAGGTGCTATAATATTGAGTGCCGATACTGCTCCCCCAGTGATTACGGCACTTAATATAGCTCCATACCCTTCTCCAACAGCCAGATCAGCTAAACTCCTGGCACCTGATGCCAATGCACTATGCCCGTCTCTTATTAACAAATTTGTTGTTAATCCAAGAGCAGTGGTTGCAGTTATCCAATTCCCCCCGCTTGTGTAAACCTCAAATTGTGATGGAGTGCCTAAACTGCTACTAACAAGTCTGGTTCGATAATCACCTTCTACTGGAATATGTAGAAATGGAGCATCTTGATTAAACAAAAAAGTGCCATATCCTAATAATATTGCGTCCCCATTTTCTCCTCCATTTTCTGCTCTTATTCTATCGACAACCATTTTGGTATATTGAATTGGAGTTCCAGACATCCCTTTTCTGTTTACATAATGATTGTAAATCAATTCATAATATGGAAGAAACTCTCCCCTATATGTATCAGAAATTACATTTCCATAATAATTTGGTGTATAAGGTACGCTATAACCTAAATTATATTTAGCGGTATATTCGGCTCCTAACAATAACCTATTTGAATGCAAACCATAAAGATCCGCACCTTGCTTATACCCTATTTCGCAAGCTTCCGCTAAGCCCCCTATGCCCATTTGGGCATGCCTTTGATCGCGGCCGCTTTCCATACACTGCCCGGTAGTAGCGAAAATGTAATTGTTCAATGTTCCATTAGCAGTATCCGTGGTTGACCTCAAAAAATTGAACCCTTTGGTGTAAATGCCAGCGTCATCCAAAAAAATCCCTATTCCCATTATAGTTTTGGTAATGGCCGTATCCCAATTCCCCGCGTGCCCCCTCTGGAAATTTTCAATAACCGGATAAAATTTATCCCTGAACATAGCTTCCGCTCGCAGTATATCTGCGTTGCTCCAGCCCGCATGTGTATGCTTTATTATTTCGGCAGCATTAACCAAACCAAAACCATACCATGCCGCACATAACTTGGCAGCGCTGCCACTAAAAGTCTCCAAGGTATCTGCCCAGTTGTTAATTATTGTTTTAGCAATAGTTGCATATCTCATGTCTCCTGTAATTACCCACATAATTGCACTCCTATAAGCGATCTGACTTTGGGAAGACAGTGCCCTTGACGCTGGACTGGTTACACCTCCTTCATGTCTGTAAACATCTTCATATGCAATTCCCGGAACATAGTTTGGATCAGTGTTGGTATTCAAGATACCATATCCCGCTACAAATGGCTGTCGTCCCGAATTTGCAAGTTCCTTTATCCTGGCCAGGTCGGCAGCGTTTAACAGTATCCCCGGATGATTGAATTGTGCTTTAGCATGTAAAATGCACATCAATAAAAACATACATGCCAACAAAGGCATTTTTAGTTGCTTAGTAACTGTTAATCTCATAATGGTTGTATATTTGGCTTATAGACTATTTAGATATTATCTGTTGTTAATTGATCTCATCTCTCCACTAACTCTTTAACCGTGTCTCCATAATCATCCACCTTACCTGCTTTCATTTTCGACAATTGATACCATCTTTTAAAAGTGTTCACAAACACGATGAACATCAGCACCATGGCTGTGCAGGCCAGAAAAGCCAGCAGATATTGGCCTTTGGGTATGTACATATTCCGCACCTGCTCGTAACCTGCCCAGAATGTGATGAGCGCCATGAACACCCCGGGTACAGCAGCACAAAGGGCGTACTTCTTCCTGTTCATACGGATGAGCATTGTTGTACAAACGATTAATCCGCAGGCTGCCAGCAATTGGTTGCTGATCCCAAACAATGGCCAGATACTGCTTACGTTGCCTGTATACACCAGATAGCCCCAGGAAAAGGTGAACAGCAGACTGCTGATGATGATCCCCGGCATCCAGTTCTTATCATTGAACCTGGGGATTACCCTCCCTATCATCTCCTGTAAGAAGAACCTGCCTACCCGTGTGCCTGCATCAATTGCTGTCAGTATAAATACCGCTTCAAACATGATTGCAAAATTGTACCAATAGGCCATCACATCATCCATATAAGGTATTTTATTAAATATATGCGCCATACCCACTGCAAGGGATACTGCCCCTCCGGTCCTTCCCTGTAGCTCTACCCCAATCTTTTCACTAAAATGGGCCAAGTCTACTGCCTTTAAATCTGGATTTTGCGCAATAAAGCTTTCGTACATCTCTTTTGGGGTATTGATGGCGAAATAATCTCCAGGCACTAACGTACAGGCTGCTATCAAGGCCATCAATGCTACAAAGCCTTCTACCAGCATGGCTCCGTAGCCTACAAATAGGATTTCCTTTTCGTTGGTCAGCATTTTTGGAGTTGTTCCTGTGGCAATAATGGCGTGAAAACCAGAGATCGCTCCGCAGGCAATTACGATAA
The DNA here is from genome assembly GCA_946478755.1 of uncultured Pedobacter sp. Next base: position 26,521 of record CAMLDJ010000041.1, read on the forward strand.
AAATAAAAGGTAATACAGGACCGCCAATAACCGGACCGCCACCGCTCACGAATTGGGTAAGTGCCGGCATTTGCAGTGTTGGATGTACAAATATCACTCCTACTGTCAGCATCAGGATCGTTCCTATCTTCAAATAGGTAGATAGGTAATCCCTTGGAACCAATAATAACCAGACAGGTAATACCGATGCTAGAAAGCCATATGCTGTTATCGCTATGGATATGGTTTCTATCTTCCAGTGGAAAATATTGCTGATGGCGGGGATCTGCATCAGCTCATGACCTCCCACTATAGAGGCAATCAGCATGATCCCCCCGAAGATACTTGCCAGGGTAACGCTGTCTTTCCGGTAGCGCATGATTAACCCCATGATCACAGCAATGGGCATGGTCGCAATTACGGTAAACAAAGACCAGGAAGCTTCATGCATAGCGCTGATACAAGCTAAAGACAGGCCCGCCAGGGTAAGGATAAGGATAAAAAGGATGGCTATTCCCGCGATTAAACCGGTACCTGTACCGATCTCTTTTCCTGCTATGGTAGCCAGGCTTTCTCCTTTGTGTCTTACTGATGCAAAGAGTACCACCATATCATGCACCCCGCCTCCCAATACGCAGCCTATCAAAATCCATAGTGTTCCCGGCAGGTAACCAAACTGGGCTGCCAGCACCGGGCCTACCAAAGGTCCGGCGGCTGCTATGGCTGCAAAATGATGGCCAAACAGTACATTCCTGTCGGTGGCCACATAATCTTTTCCATCTGAAAATTCTATTGCAGGGGTTACGTTTGCAGCATTGAGCTTTAATACTTTATTGGCCAGGAAAATCCCGTAAAATCTATAGGCAATAGCAAATACCAATAAGGCGATAAAAACTAAAGTGAGGGCGTTAACCCCATTTAAAAAATCCATGTCTAAAATTCTTTTATAATTGATCTGCTGCTAATATTATTGGCAGTTGTTAAACCCAATGTCCTGCCACATATATCCTTTAGATGTTTGCGCTGTAAAGTGCTTCCGGCTTAACGCTCTGATGTATTTATTATAATTAATTGTATCCCGGATTCTGTGTTACAGAAGGGCTTGAATTAATTACAGCTTGTGGTATTGGTAACAGATAGTGAAAAGGCTGGATCTCGGGAACACGACCGAATGAAATCTCGGACTGTACAGCACTAATCAAACGTCCTGTTCTGACAAGGTCGAACCTTCTTTGAATCTCGGCAGCAAATTCAAGCCTTCTTTCCTGCCAAACAGCATTTTTAAAAGTCAGATAACCAAAAGTGTTTATTAAAGGTGTAGTTAAACCCGCACGGTCATGCACTTTTTTATAAGCATTATATGCTTCTGTGTTTGGACCTGTATTTACTTCATTCAGCGCTTCCGCATAGATCAGCAAAATTTCTGAATATCGCATATACGGAAAACTTTTGCCTCCTACTCCTGTAGTTGATGTTAGATCCAGGTATTTAGCAAAAGGAACTGCTCTGGTTACATCAGTAGTTGTAGCTGAAAGCGTAGGCGCTGGAGAGAGCCATGAACGCCTCGCCCGCGTCGAGGGACGCGGCCAGCTGCACCAGCTCGGCACGCAGCGACGACGCGGCGGCGAGCGCCGGGTCGACGACGGCGGGACGCAGGTTGGCGAAAAGCCGGAGCTCCTTGCGCAGGCCCAGGATCGCCTGCTCCGGCCGCTTGGCGCGCGGCAGGTTGTCGTATTTCGGGTCGCCCACGGCGCCGAACAGCACCGCGTCGGCCTGTTTGGCGAGCGAGAGCGTTGTCTCCGGCAGCGGATCCCCGTGCGCAGCGTAGGCGGCGCCGCCCACCGGGGCGGCGCCCCGGGTTCGCGGGGCGAGGGATGAGCC
>CAMLDJ010000042.1 GCA_946478755.1 uncultured Pedobacter sp.
CAAATGGTTGTGTATCCAATAATGGTTCAAAATCTACACCTGCTTTGAGTGCTGATCTTTTTGGCGACTGGAGAGAAGAGGTTATTTTTAGAGCTTACGATAACCAAAGCCTCCGCATATATACCAGTACTATTCCGGCAACGTACAGAACCTATACTTTAATGCATGATCCACAATACAGATTGAGCATAGCCTGGCAGAATGTGGGGTATAACCAGCCGCCCCATCCCGGATTCTATTTCGGATATGGAATGAAACAAGCGCCGAAGCCAAATATCATAGTGATAGCGCCAAACAAAAAATAAATAATAATTAAGAGAGCCAGCTTATGCCAAAACAACTAAAAATCAGTTCATTGATCATTGCTATGGCTTGCCTGTGGCAGGTTGCAGTTGCACAGGCGGTTAAAGAACAGGTCAGGTCTATAACGAATTTCGACAAAGACTGGCTTTTCATCAATGATGATGTAAAAGGTGCTGAAGGGGTAAAATTTGAAGATTCGAAATGGAGAAAGCTCGATGTGCCGCATGACTGGAGTATAGAAGGAAAGTATGAGAAGACCAATCCATCTGCCCGGGGCGGGGGCTATCTTCCCACAGGCGTGGGATGGTACCGGAAAGTTTTTAAACTGGAGCAGTCGCAAGCCGGCAGGTCCTTTACTATCCAGTTTGATGGGGTAATGGCCAACAGCGATGTTTGGATCAATGGCCATCATTTAGGGAAAAGGCCTTACGGCTATATCGGTTTTAATTATAACCTGACCAAGTACCTCAACTTTGGCTCCGGTAAAATAAATGTGATCGCTGTCAGAGCAGACAATTCTGTACAGCCAGCTTCGCGCTATTACGCCGGCGCAGGTATTTACAGGCACGTTCGTTTGGTCGCCACAGATCCGGTTCATATTGATAACTGGGGTGTTTACATCCGCACGCCACAGGTTAGTGTACAGAAAGCTGTGGTCAAAGTACAGAGTAATATCGTAAACGAGTCTACTAAAGCGTCGACTGTTACCGTTGAAACCACCGTGCTTGATCATGCAGGGAAAATTGTAGGGAACAGTCAGTCGAAATTAACCATTGCTGCGGGTAAGAATGGCTCGGTAGATCAGGATATTGCAGTGGCCAATCCGAAATTATGGGATGTTGAAAATCCGGTATCGTACCATACCCTCACTAAAATTAAATCCGGGAATCTGGTCATTGACGATCAGGTAAATACCTTCGGTATCCGTAGTTTCAAATTTGAAGCGGCCAGCGGATTTTGGCTTAATGGTAAAAATCTTAAATTGAAAGGTGTGTGCCTGCACCATGATGCAGGGGCTCTGGGTACTGCAGTTCCCTTAAAAGCTTGGGAAAGAAGGTTTAAATTATTAAAAGAAGTAGGGGTAAATGCCATCCGGGTAGGGCACAATCCTATGGCACCTGATTTCCTGGACCTTTGCGATAAAATGGGCTTTATGGTCATGAATGAGACCTTCGATACCTGGACTGCGCGTAAAAACAATGGAGAGAATGGCTACAATCTATATTTTAAAGATTGGTGGGAGAAAGATACAAGGGATCTGGTGTTGAGAGACAGAAACCATCCATCTATTGTGGTATATAGTGTGGGTAACGAGATCAGGGACAACCTTGACAGTCCCGAAGGATTTAAGAAATATAAAGATCTCCAGGACCTGATTCATCAGCTTAGTCCGGGCACACCGGTTACCATGGCCTTATTCCGTCCATCGTCATCGAAAGTGTACAGCAACGGTTTTGCTCAAGCCATGGATATCGTTGGCCAGAATTACAGGGAAACGGAACTGGTAGATTTTCATGAAGCACATCCGGAAACAAAAGCCCTCGGTACAGAAAATGGACATACCTTAGCAACATGGCTTATTCTAAGGGATAAGCCATACATGGCAGGGCAATTTCTCTGGACGGGATTTAATTATCTTGGAGAGGCCGACTGGCCCCAGATTGCCAACAACCAGGGTTTGTTTGACCATAGCGGAAACTGGAGGCCGGAAGGGCTGCAACGGCAAAGCTGGTGGGCCGACAAGCCAGTGGTGCACCTTGTCCGCAAGGAAGATAATGCCGGAAACGGAGCCTGGGTCAGCAATTGGACACCAACAGATTTCGATACTTATGATGTGGCCAAAGTGGAAGTTTACAGCAATTGCGATGAGGTGGAGCTGTTTTTGAACGAGGTATCGCAGGGGACTAAAAGTAAACCGCAAAACGATGGTCCAAGAAACTGGGACCTGAGCTTTGAAAAAGGTACCATTAGGGCCGTCGGCAGGAATAAAGGCAAGGAGGTGGCCTCAGAGTTGCATAAGACTGCAGGCGAACCTGATCAGATTATCCTGGAAGCAGGACAGAACACGGTATCAAATCAATGGGATGATGTTGTTTATGTCGGGGCAAAAGTTGTGGACGAAAAAGGCGTTCTTTGTCCGAATGCCTCAAAAATGATTACGTTTGATGTGTCATCAAACGGAGGGATTATCGCCGTAGATAATGGGGATATCATCAGCCATGAGAAATACAAGACAAACAACAGACTAAGCTTCAATGGACGTTGCCAGGCGATCATCAGGGCCCGGGCCGCTTCAGGTATAATTGAGGTCAAGGCAAGTTCGCCCGGATTAAAAGAAGCTAAAGTGACCATCAACATAAAATAAACCATGAACAAAAAGAACATTTTATTGGGGCTGTTAACTGTAGCCACCATTTTTGCTTTTAAAAAGACAGAAAAACCAGCTTTACATATTATCGGTGATTCTACCGTCCGCAATGCCAACAAGGAAACCTGGGGATGGGGAACACCCATTGCCTCGCTTTTTGATACCACCAGGATCCATGTAGAAAATAATGCAATGGCAGGGCGCAGCACCCGCACCTTCCTTTCTGAGGGTAGATGGGACAAAGTGTTACAATCGCTAAAGCCAGGTGATTTTGTAACCATGCAATTTGGCCATAATGATGGCAGTGTGCCCGATACAACGAAAGCAGGCAGGCGTGGGGTGTTAAAAGGAACCGGGGAGGAAACGAAAGTGCTGACCTGGCCCGATGGTAAAGTGGAAACCGTCCATACCTATGGCTGGTACCTCCGTAAATTTGTGCGTGAAGCAAAAGCGAAAGGGGCTATACCTATAGTGGTTTCCATGATTCCACGTAACCAGTTTAAAGACGGAAAGGTACTGCGTGCAGCTGAAAATTTTGGTAAGTGGGCGGCAACAGTTGCCAAAGAAGAAAAGGCTTACTTTATAGATTTGAACAGGATTGTCGCAGATAAATATGACGCCATGGGACCCGAAAAAGTGAAGCGCTTTTTTCCGGGAGATCATACGCACACCAACCTGGAGGGTGCAAAGCTCAACGCCTTAGCGGTAGTTGAGGGTTTAAAGGAATTAGATTGTCCGTTAAAAGAATATCTGCTTAAATAATCATATCATGAAATCAAACAGAAACTACATCAATTTTCTATTAATTGTTGCATTTGCCGTGTTTACCGCTTGCACAATAGTTAAAGTAGCGCAGAAACCAACATTGTTCCTGATCGGGGATTCAACCGTTAAAAATGGAAAAGGAAAAGGCGATGGATCTTTGTGGGGCTGGGGAAGTTACCTGGCCGGTTTCTTTGACCTGGATAAGATCAATGTCGAAAACCATGCCTTGGGTGGCACCAGCACGCGGACTTTTCGGAGCAAGGGCTTGTGGGACAGTGTGCTGGTTAGGTTAAAGCCTGGCGATTATGTAATCATGCAATTTGGCCATAACGACGGTAGTCCACTTGATGATACCGCGCGCGCCCGTGGTACAATAAAAGGAATAGGGACAGAAAATAAAGAGATCTTTAACCCGATCACCAAAAAGAAAGAAATAGTTTATACCTACGGATTTTACTTGCGCAAATTTATCGAGGAAGCAAAGGCCAAAGGCGCCACAGCTATAGTATGTTCTCCGGTTCCGCGCAACCCGGTAAAAAATGGAGCGCTTGTACTTGCAATCGACAATTATGCCGCCTGGGCTGAAGCGGTCGCAAACGCTGAAAAGGTAAATTTTGTTCCGCTCAATAAGCTCATAAAAGACAAATACCTTGCATTGGGGGCTGAAAAAGTAGATGCACTTTTTACAAAAAAAGACCATACCCATACCAATGAGGCAGGAGCAAAGCTAAATGCAGCAGCGGTCGTCGAAGGGCTAAAAATGCAGGAACATTGTTCGTTAAAGGGTTATCTGAAAAACTGATATCAGGCGTGCAGATGGGCAGTAAAATAACCTTACATTAGGTGCTGGCAGGATGCTACAGGTTGCGTATTTGACGGTTTAATCTTATAATAGTGGCTTAAACCAAATGTAAATAGCCTGAAACACGCTCAACTCATTCCTATGCACGTAACACCATATAGATTTATTAAAGGTTTCCTGAGCTGCTTCTGCCTCATTTTGCTGCTATCGTCTGCTTTAAAGGCCCAGACCATTTCACTGAAAGGGGAATGGAAATTTAAAATGGATACAGCTGATCTCGGTGTTAAAAATAAATGGTTTACTACAAAATTGCCCGAAACAGTAAAACTGCCCGGATCTATGGCAGAAAATTTCAAAGGGGACGAAATCACGCTGAAAACCAAATGGACAGGTAGCATTTACGACAGCTCCTGGTATTACAATCCACGTCTGGCGAAGTTCAGAGCAGAAGGTAACATCAAGATCCCATTCTGGTTAACACCGGCAAAACACTATACCGGAGCTGCATGGTATCAAAAAGAAGTTAATATTCCTGCCAGCTGGAAAGGAAAACGGGTAGTGCTTTCACTGGAATATCCACATACGGAAACCAGGGTTTGGCTGGATGATGCGGAACTGGGTACACCCCAATATACCTTTGTTGTGGCACAAAACTTTGAGCTGCCTGCTGGTTTATCAGCCGGAAAGCATACCCTTACCATCAGGGTAGACAACCGGATAAAAGCCATTAATGTTGGTCAGGATTCCCACAGTTTGACCGATCATACGCAAGGCAATTGGAATGGTATCGTAGGCAGGATGCAGCTTAGGGCTGGTTCTTCCTTATATTTTGAGGATATCCAGGTTTACCCGGACCTGAAAAATAAGACCGCCAAGGTTAAGATTCAATTGAAATCAAGCGATGGGGGTTCGTCTTCGGGAAAGATCATGCTTTCTGCTTCAAGTTTCAATACAAAATCTATCCTGATGGTAAAACCGGTTACAGCTCCATTCACCATGGATAAGGGCATAGCAATGGTGGAGATAGAGCTGCCCATGGGCGACAAGATCGTCACCTGGGATGAGTTCGATCCGGCCTTATACCGGTTAACGGCCGATCTCGTAACTAAAGATGGAAGAAAAGATCAAAAACAGGTGCAATTTGGTATGCGCGAATTTAAGGCGGTCGGCCGACATTTTGAAATCAACGGCAGACCCGTCTTTTTACGTGGAACGGTAAATAACTGTGAGTTCCCTTTAACGGGCTATCCGGCAATGGATGTCGAATCATGGTTGCGGATTTTCAGGATCTCCCGTGCACATGGCTTGAACCATATGCGCTTCCATTCCTGGTGTCCGCCTGAAGCGGCATTTATCGCAGCCGACCAGATGGGCTTTTACCTACAACCCGAAGGGCCAAGTTGGGCCAATCATGGTTCATCTATTGGTGATGGCAAGCCCATTGACCAGTTTATCTACGATGAAACAAACCGGATGGCGAAAAACTATGGCAATTATGCATCGTTCTGTATGCTGGCTTATGGCAATGAGCCACGCGGAAAACAGGTGGAATACCTGACGAAATTTAATAATTACTGGAAAGCAAAGGATTCCAGACGATTGTATACCGGAGCTTCCGTGGGAGGCAGCTGGCCAGTCATTCCAAACAACGAGTTTATGGTAAGGGCAGGAGCAAGGGGCCTGGACTGGGGTAGAAGGCCCGAAAGTGTCTCAGACTACAGCAAACAGATCGCTCAGTTTAACGTGCCTTTTGTAGCCCATGAGATGGGGCAGTATTGTGTATTCCCTAATTTTCGGGAAATAAAAAAATACACCGGTGCTTACAAGGCCCGGAACTTTGAGCTCTTCGAGGAAGATCTGAAAGATCACGACATGGGCGATCAGGCGGAAGACTTTTTAATGGCGTCCGGCAAACTGCAGGCACTATGTTATAAAAATGAAATTGAAAAAGCATTGCGGACACCGGGCTACAGTGGTTTCCAACTGTTGTCGTTAAATGATTATCCGGGACAGGGAACTGCCCTTGTTGGCGTGTTGGATGCTTTTTGGGACGAGAAGGGATATATCACAGCAAAAGAGTTCAGTCGCTTTTGTAACAGTACCGTGCCACTTGCAAGGATACCGAAGTTTGTATTTCAAAGCAACGAAACCTTTGAAGCCGCTATTGAAGTGGCCCATTATGGTCGCGCGCCCATACAAAATGCCGTTTTGTCCTGGAGCATCAGGGATGAAAATGGGGAGGTTGCAGCCAAAGGAAGTTTTGAACCGAAAACACTGGAAATAATCAATTGCATAAAGATTGGCGATGTTAAATTTGCACTTGCTGATGTAAAAAAGGCTGGTCGCTTCAGACTTGAGGTTGCAATTGATGGTACCGAATTTGCGAACGACTGGGACTTCTGGGTATACCCTGCAGAACTACCACAATATAAAACCAGTTTTTACTATTGCGACAGTCTGGATGGCGAAGCAAGGAAAATCCTTGATGAAGGTGGAAATGTGTTTCTGAATGCTTCCGGTAAAATACTGAAGGGGAAAGAGGTGGTGCAGACGTTTTTGCCTGTATTCTGGAATACCTCCTGGTTTAAAATGCGTCCACCACATACTTTAGGTTTTGTATGTAATCCCAAGCATCCTGCATTTTCAGATTTCCCCACATCTTGCCATAGTGATATGCAGTGGTGGGAAATTGTAAATAAGGCACAGGTGATGAACCTGGAAGATTTTCCTAAAGGCTTTAAGCCAATTGTACAACCGATTGATACCTGGTTTTTAAACCGCCGGCTGGGATTGATCTTTGAGGCCAGGGTAGGGAAAGGTAAACTACTGGTTTCAAGCGCCAATCTTGCACCTGGAAAAGATAGATCTCCGGTGGCAAAGCAATTGTTCTTTAGCCTGCAGCGTTATATGCAATCAGACAAGTTTGCCCCCAATTTTGAAGTGGGCTTTGACACCATAAAGAACCTGTTCGAAAAGCCTTCCAGGGAAATGTTTAATACTTACACAAAAGACAGTCCGGATGAGTTAAAACCGAAGACCAGAGCTAAGAAAATTTAAAACTTAATACCGTAGATTACATTACCATGATGAAGAAAAAAATTGTTATTGCACTGACATTGTTTGGGATGGGGATGCAGATCAGCGTTGCCCAAAAGAATCCTTCAAAGAAACAGGTGTTAAAATCATTGGTGCTGACCAATGCCTACTTTATGAATAAATGGCCGGATGCAGGTAAATCCATCATTACCAACAAGGAACGGCCAAGTAATATATGGACACGGGCAGTGTATTATGAAGGACTGATGAGCTTGTACCAGATTAAACCAGATAAGGCTTACTATGATTATGCCGTACAGTGGGGTGAAAAACACAACTGGGGACTTCGAGATGGCATCAGTACACGAAATGCGGATAATCAGTGCTGCGGTCAGACTTACCTGGATCTCTATAACATTGACCAGCAGCCTGTGCGGGTCAAAGACATTAAAGCTTCTATAGACCTCATGATGAAGTCGGGCAAGATAGATGACTGGACCTGGATTGATGCCCTGCAAATGGGGATGCCTGTTTTTGCAAAACTGGGTGTGCTGTATAAAGACAACGCATATTTCGAGTATATGTATAAAATGTACATGCATTCCAAAAATGTAGAAGGCGGTGGCTTGTACAATGCCAAAGATGGTTTATGGTGGAGGGATAAAGATTTCGTGCCCCCTTATAAGGAGCCGAATGGGGAAGATTGCTACTGGTCACGTGGCAACGGTTGGGTGCTTGCAGCTCTGGCAAGGGTATTGGAAATTATGCCCAAAGATGCGCCACACAGGGACGAATATTTAAAAACCTATCAGGAAATGGCCAAGGCATTGGTACCTATTCAACGCACTGACGGCTTCTGGAACGTAAGTCTGCATGATCCCACTCATTTTGGCGGTAAGGAAACTTCGGGAACCGCACTGTTTGTGTATGGCATGGCCTGGGGAGTTAATCAGGGATTGCTGGATGAAAGTATTTATAAGCCGGTTCTTATTAAAGGCTGGAATGCCATGGTAAAAGAGGCTGTACATAAAAACGGCTTTTTAGGTTATCTGCAGGGTACCGGCAAAGAACCGAAAGACGGCCAGCCGGTGAGTTATACCAGCATGCCTGATTTTGAAGATTACGGATTGGGCTGTTTCCTGCTCGCAGGATCAGAAGTATATAAGTTGAAAAAGTAACCCGCAGGATATATGACAAAGATTGCATTTAAAATGAAGCTGAATCCGGGAGCCAAAGCGGAATATAAAAAGCGGCATGACGAGATCTGGCCTGAACTGGTCGCTTTGCTAAAACAAAGTGGATTAAGTGATTATTCGATATTTCTGGACGAAGAGACCGATACACTTTTTGCTGTACAACAGCAGGACGGGCAATCGTCTCAAGATCTGGGAGGAACCGCAATTGTACAAAAATGGTGGGCTTACATGGCCGATATTATGGAAACCAATGCGGATCAATCGCCCGTTTGCAAACCCTTGGAGCAGGTTTTTCACCTGGATTAAATGATAGATATGAAACCAGTTATCACCACGATTTTTAGCTTTATATTTTTGTTCCAGACTGCCGGAGCACAAAGCTTATCCAAACCAGGCAGTGGCTGGCCTGCTGTAGAAAAGCAAATGAAACCCTGGACGCGCTGGTGGTGGATGGGCAATGCCGTAGACGAAAGTAATTTAAATAAGGTCTTAACCAAATACCAGGCTGCGGGAATCGGAGGTGTAGAAATCACGCCAATCTATGGCGCGGTAGGCTTTGAAAAAAGATACATCGATTTTCTTTCCCCCAAATGGATGAGCATGTTGCAATATACCGTGCAGAAATCAAATGCACTGGGTATGGGTGTGGATATGAATACAGGTACGGGCTGGCCTTTTGGCGGACCCTTGGTAAAACCGGAAAATGCAGCGACCAAGTTAATTGTACAGCAATATGAACTGAAATCAGGGGAACAACTCAACGAGCCGATCAAGGTAAAAGAAGCCAAACAGGATGCCGCCATATTACAAGCAGTTACGGCTTACGGCAGTAATGGAGCCATTGTTGATCTGTATGATAAAGTTGGGGCAGGCGGACAACTGAACTGGACCGCGGGAAATGGCAACTGGAAGATCTACGCGGCCTTTGCCGGAAAAACACGCCAGCAAGTGAAGCGGGCAGCACCAGGAGGAGCGGGGCTTACCATGGACCATTTGGACAGAAATTCGGTTACTACTTATCTGAAACGCTTTGATCAGGCTTTTAACAATAAGCCCAATGGAGTCAGGGCTTTTTTTAACGACAGTTATGAGGTTTACGGTGCCAACTGGACACCAACTTTTTTCGATGAATTTCAGAAACGCAGAGGTTACGATTTAAAGAAACACCTGAAGGAACTGGTCGGCAAGGATTCCGTGAGTGACCTGGTGGCCAGGGTAAAATCCGATTACAGGGAAACGATGAGCGACCTGTTGCTGTTTAATTTTACGCATAACTGGACAGACTGGGCGCATCGGTATAAATCCATCAGCAAGAACCAGTCGCACGGCTCACCAGGCAACCTGCTGGATCTGTATGGGGCGGTAGACATTCCTGAAACGGAAACTTTTGGGTCCAGTCAGTTCGCCATTCCAGGGCTTCGCAGAGATAAAGCGGATGTACGGAATGTAGATCCTGATCCGATGATGTGTAAATTTGCTTCATCAGCAGCACATACGGGAGGTAAGAACCTGGTGTCATCCGAGACCTTTACCTGGTTAACTGAACATTTCAAGACTTCTTACTCGCAATGTAAGCCGGAGGCAGAACAATTGTTCCTTTCTGGTGTGAATCATATCTTTTACCATGGTACAACCAATTCGCCCGACGATGCCGTATGGCCTGGCTGGCTGTTCTATGCTTCGGTAGAGTTTAATCCGAACAACAGTTTATGGCCCCAGATAGGTGGACTAAACGAATACATTACCCGATGCCAGTCAGTCCTTCAATCCGGTAAATCTGATAATGAACTGCTGATCTACTGGCCGGTTTATGACGTATGGAACCATGCAAAAGGAATGGACGTGGCCGTTAAGGTACATAATATAGACGAGTGGCTGCATCCTACCCCTTTTTATAAATTGTCTAAGAAACTGTCGAAATCCGGATATTCCCTTGATTTTGCATCCGACCGCTTGCTGACAAATGCGGTCGTACAGCGTGGCTTAGTAAGCACTGAACCTAAGGCCTCCCCTTATAAAGTACTGATCATTCCTCAATGTACCATGATTGCGCTGCCTACCCTTGAAAAAGCAATGCAATTGGCAGCAGATGGGGCAACAGTTATTTTTCAGCAATTGCCGGCTGATGTTCCGGGCCTGAATCAGCTGGAGTCACGCAGGAACCGGTTGAAGGAAATCCTGGCGGGTATGAAATTTTCTGATGCAGGTAACGGAGTGAAACAGTATAAAACAGGCAAGGGCCTGATATTGCTGTCGGCAAATGTAGAAAAAGCCCTGGCCTTTAAAGCACTGAAGCCGGAAGAACTGGTAGATGCAGGCCTGCAATTTATCCGCCGCAGTTTTAATGGCGGTAAATATTACTACATCGTGAACCATACGGCTAAAGACATGGATGCCGATTTTCCGCTGAATGAAAAAGGCTCGGTAATGATTATGGATCCGCAGAGCGGGATGACTGGATTGGCGGCTACAAATCATGCCGGCGGACAGTTTAAAGTAAGGCTGCAAATTAGTTCCGGGGAAGCGCTGATCCTTAAAGTGACGGAGAAAGCCCCTGCTGCAGGGCAGTCCTGGACTTACTTAAATAAACCAGGAAAAGAGATCGCGCTCAACAACCGCTGGTCGCTCAACTTTACTGCAGGCGGTCCGGAACTTCCTGCTGCTCAGCAATTGGATAAATTGGTTTCCTGGACCACCTTGTCTGATCCCAAACTGCAGGCCTTTTCAGGCACCGGGGTATATACCAGCAGCTTTAACCTGCCAGAAAAGACAGCCAGAGAATATGTATTGAACCTGAACCAGGTTGACGAAAGTGCGAAGGTATGGATCAACGGAAAGGAAGTCGGGATCCTATGGAGCATTCCCTTTAAAGCCCGTATAGGCAAGTACCTGAAAGCCGGAAGCAATACTATTAAAATTGAAGTCCTGAACCTGATGGCCAACCGGATCCGTTACATGGACCAGAAGAAAATTCAGTGGAGGAATTATCACGAGATCAACTTCGTGAATATCAATTATGAGCCTTTTGACGCATCAGGTTGGCAGGTGATGCCCTCAGGCTTAATCGGGCCTGTTACCATTTCACCTTATTTTTAGATAAGATGATATAAGATCATGCGAAGAACCGATAATATTTATCGGTTCTTTTTTTTAAAAAGAAATATAAAAATATTTTTATCAATTTTTTTTTCGGAAACCGTAAAAAACAGGCTTATAAACGTCAATGAAACGTTTATTTGTTAGATGCGGTTGGAATTAGGTGGTTGATCCGGGTTAGGCAGGATGAAGCAGGTTGCAAGTCGTGCAACAATCCTATACTTTTAATTTAAATACCAGATAACCAAGTAACCAAATAACCATTAACCAAACAACACGAGTTAACCGCCGTTAATAACCAAATAAAACTGTATGTAAAAACCTCTACTTTCTTTTCTGGAATCGGTACGCATATGCGCCTCTTTTGCGGATTGCAGATTTCTTGCTTCTTACTTAACAGTTGGTCATTAAGGTGTTTTTTATTCAATGAAAAATGCTATGGATAAACCTTTCAAAAAACGTTTAATTGTCGTTCTAATGCTTGTTGTCGCTTTTTCGGGCTGCAGGAAGCAAGAATTTGATGCTTATTATGGGCGCCCGGAAACACTGGCGGATCCTATTTATCAGCAACTGCAGACCAGGGGTAATTTCAGCAGTTTGCTGATGTGTATTGATAAGGCGGGATATAAAGAAATATTAGGAAAGTCTGGTTATTGGACCATGTTTGCTCCTAATGATGAGGCTTTCAAAAAATTTATGGGAGAAAGGTCCATTACGGATGTAAATGAGATAAGCAAGGAAATGGCAGAGAAGATTGTAAAGTATGCTTTGGTGTATAATGCATTTAAAACTGATCATATTTCCGATTATCAATCCAGAATTGGTTGGGTGCCAGACATAGCCTTTAAAAGAAGGACCGCTTATTACGATGGTTTCTATAAGGAGAATATCGATGGAAAGGAATTGGTTATTGTGGCTTCAAATCGTAATAACGCAGTAGTGTCCAGCGGTATCCCATATTATGTTAATGGCGATAACAACAATAAATACATCACCTATTTTCATAGTAAGTTTATGAGTGCTGCAACCATACCAGAAACGGACTATACTTATTTTTATCCAGGCCTCGCGTTTAGCGGGTTTAACGTATTGGGCGGTCAGGTTAAAACGGCGGATATCATAGCAGAAAACGGTGTTATTCATGAAGTGACCGATGTGAACCTGCCAATGCCAAGTATCGACCAGTACCTGAAAGAAAAACCTCAGTACAGTTTGTTTAAAAGCATTTTAGATAAGTACCTGGTTACTTATGTTAAAAATAGTGATGCTACAAAAAGCTATCAGATATTAACCGGAAGTACAGAAGATGTGTATGTAAAAGTATACGACGCTGAATTGGCTTTTTCTCCGAACAATGAAAACTATTTGAAAAACGAAGATAATGACGGGCAGGCCGATGGTTATAGCATGTTTGTGCCTACAAATGAAGTGCTGCAAAGCTTTATCGATACCAAGGTCCTGGAACATTACAAATCTTTAGATCAGTTGCCTAAATATATCCTTGTTGACCTGATAAATGCACACATGTGGCAATCTACAGCATGGCCAAGCAGATTCGAATCGGCAATAAACGCTTTAGAAGAACCGGCAAGGTTTGATAAAAACACAAATATCGTTGATAAAAAAGTACTAAGTAACGGACTCTTTTACGGTACAAATAAGGTACAGGAAGCTAATGTATTTTACACCGTATACAGTAAGCCCTATTTAAATCCTGAATATACATTAATGACCAGGGCCTTAAATCAGGAATATAAGCGGATTATTAATAATCCGGCCATAAAGTTCACGGTTTTCATGATGTCTGATAAGGTGCTTAGAAACCTTGGTTTTGAATATGATATTATTCGGTCTGAATGGAATTATACTTCGCCAACAGGCAATTTGGTAACCGGTAATCTCGCCAACTACAGGATGCAGCGTATACTCTATAACAGCATTGTTTATACGTCACAAGACGAGTTAAAAGATCTGTCGGGCAGTGGCTATATCAGATCTGGCGACAGGGATATCCCGGGCGAGTACATTAAATGGAATGCCAATACGGTATATGCTGCTGGAAATGAAGACCTCGGCAATGTCGTTAAAATTTTGGGAAGCGCTGAAATAGCCAATAATGGAAGAGTTTATTATACGGATAACTTACTCGAATTTAGTGAGCGGGGAGTTGGTTTAAAGCTTGCCGCCCTTGCGGCGCAGCCAGGGTCGCAGTTTAACGCCTTTTTTCAATATCTAAAAAATTCGTCTTTGTATAATGCAGCGGCAGGAAGCATCAAAGGTATTAGTTTAGGCACATCCTATACTATTCTAGTTCCTAATGCAGCGGCAATACAAGCTGCGATAGCTGATGGGTCATTGCCTGCTTCTAATAACCCTTCCACCGCGGCGGATAAAGAAAAAGTTGAAGCCTTTATCCTGTACCACATTCTGGCAAAAAATACGGTAGCTCCTGACGGAAATCAGGACGTTACATCCTCCGAAACACTCTTTAAAGACGATGAATCTCAGCCGGTGTTTGTAAAAGTTAACAACCAGAAATTTAATCTGGTGCTTACCGACAAGAATTTTAGAACTGCAAGGGTAATCAACGAATCCAGCAATCACCTTGCCGATCGAACAATGATACACTTAATAGATAATTTCCTTAAATATTAAACACAAAAAAGATATGATATACAAAAGTTACTATGTAGGTTTTTTGTTATTGGTTTGTGTTTTGTTAAGCACAAATAAAACAGTAGCGCAAACACCAAAGGCTACCGCTCCTGGTATTTTATTATTGAGAGGTAAAGTAATTGACAAAGCAGACAAATTGCCAATTATAGGAGCGACAGTAGTGGAGCTGGATAAAGACAGACGTACCGTTACGGGAGTGGTTACAGATATCAATGGCAATTATGCATTAAAAATAAAAGATGCATCTCATAAAATATCCGTTTCCTTTATCGGATACAAAACTCAGGACATCTTACTGAATGGCAGGACTACATTGAACATTTCCCTCGCATCCAATCTGCAGGAATTGGACGCCGTTAACATTACGACAACGAAGACGGGTAATTCCGGATTAATGCATATCGAAGAAAGAGATCTTACCACTGCCAATGTTACCATCAATGCCAAAGAACTGCAGGAACTGCAGTCGACCTCTATAGATGAAGCCCTGCAGGGAAGAATTCCGGGGGTAGACATTTCAGCAAATTCTGGTGATCCCGGCTCTGGCATGTCGATCAGGATAAGAGGTACATCATCTATTAGCGGTTCTGCGGAGCCATTGATCGTAGTGGATGGGATGCCTTATGAAACGACTGTGCCCTCTGATTTTAATTTTGGAACAGCGGATGAGGATGGCTATGCACAACTATTAAATATAGCTCCGGCAGATATTGAAACCATCACCATTTTAAAAGATGCCGCTGCAACAGCAGTTTGGGGTTCGAGAGCTTCCAACGGAGTATTGCTCATTACAACTAAAAGAGGTACAATAGGTGCACCGACTATAAATTATTCGTTTAAAGGATCGTTTTCTAAAATTCCGTCAGCTATACCGATGTTAAGCGGTGATCAATATTCTCAGCTGATTCCAGAGGAATTTATGAACAGAACGGGAACGCCATTAAATACACTTTCGGTTAAAGAATTCCAGTACGATCCAAGTGATGTTTATTGGTACAAGAACTACGGCAATAATACGGATTGGGTAGATGCAATAACACAGACAGGTACATCAGGTGATCATACCATCTCCATACAGGGAGGTGGGGAAAAAGCCAGATATTATTCGTCTGTTGGCTATCTGGATTCAAAAGGCGTGACCATTGGTACAGGCTTGAACCGGATTAGTGCAAGGTTAAATTTAGACTATACCGTATCCGACAGGATCAGGTTCAGAACAGATATTGCCTATACCCACTCTATTACAGACAGAAATTATGTCAATGGAACCAACAACACTGCCGATGCTTTAAGAAGTGTAGCTTATACAAAAATGCCAAATATGGGGGTGTATGAATATGATGAATATGGTAATTTAACCCCGAATTTCTTTTCTCCTGAATCTAACATTCAAGGGTCGTACAGCAGGACATACAACCCTGCAGCAATGGGAGAATATGCATCCAACCGTCAAAAAGGTGAACGAATTGTTCCGATCTTTAACCTTAAGTACGATATCCTGCCAAATGTGCTATTCTCAGATTTTACGGTCATGTTTGATATCAACAACAGCAAGGTGAATAATTTTTTACCTCAGATAGCTACTGGCAGACCTTATACAGAAACTGTCGTAAACAGAGCAGGTGATTCTGATCTGGATCAGTTCAGGGTACAAACCAAAGCAAATTTCATATATGTTCCACAGTTGGGTAGCAAGCATGGATTGCAAGGCATCTTGTCTTTACAGGCTGACGATTACAGAGGAGTTAGCCACGAAGCGCTCACCTCTAATACGGCCTCCTCACTATTGACAGATCCCTCAAATGCGTCCAGGACTCAAAATACAGAGCTGAGACTGAATACTGGCATCGGAGAGTCCAGAAGTGTTGGTGCACTCATCAGTGCTCAATATAAATATGTCGATAAATACATTGTGAATGTAGGTTTAAGGGCAGACGGCAGCTCTAAGTTTGGCCCAAATAACAGGTATGGTTATTTTCCTTCTGTTTCCGCGCGCTGGAGGGTGTCCGGTGAAAACTTTATGAAGAAATTTAAGTTCATTGATGACCTGAGTTTCAGGTTAAGCTATGGACAGTCTGGTAAGGCGCCAAGATATGATTACATGTATTTTAATGTATATGGAAATTTCCCGTCTAACTACTTGGGCATGCCTGGTGTTTATCCGGCAAATATAGAACTAAGTAACCTGAAATGGGAGACGGTAACGGGGAAGAATATAGGGTTTAATCTCGACATGTTTAAAGGCAAGGTTCGCGTAGATGTAGACCTTTATCAAAACAGAACAACGGATCTCTTATTGGAAAATCTGCAGATTTCTTCTGTCTCCGGATTTAATGATCTGGACCTTAACTATGGTAAGCTAGACAATCAGGGCTGGGAGTTTGGTTTAAATGCAACGCCTTATAAATCAAAGAACCTCACGATAGATTTTGGTTTTAACATAGCCAGAAATGTAAATATTATACGTGAAATATCTGAATATTTCCCATCGGAGGAAGGCTTTTCCGATCGGAACGGAAGTTTTAAGCGCTTTTTAAGAGTAAATAATCCTTATGGTTCTTTTTATGGATACAAATTTAACGGTGTTTATGCCGATAAGGATGCCACTATTGCACTGGATAAGGACGGTAGTAAAATTTTAGGTCCGAATGGACAGCCCGTTTACATGCGTTTCAATTATCCTGCAACAGATTATGTGTTTCAGGAAGGAGATGCCAGATATGAAGACATCAATCATGATGGCAATATAGATGCCAGAGATGTGGTTTATCTGGGTAATAGCAGTCCTAAATTTACGGGAGGTTTCGGGCCAACATTTAATATTAAGAATCGTTTGAGAATCAGTGCTTTTTTTAGTTACAGACTAGGCTATGAGGTAATCAACCAAACAGATATGCTCACTACAAATATGGCTGGGTACGACAACCAAAGTACTGCTGTTTTAAGCCGCTGGAGAAATACAGGAGATGTAACCAATATGCCGCGAGCAATTTATGGCACAGGCTATAACTGGTTGGGATCTGACCGTTATGTTGAAGACGCATCATTTTTAAGGTTCAGATCTGCAACCGTAAGTTATTCACTCGGAAAAGGAATTCTGGATAAAATAAAACTCGCCGACTTAAGGATATATGTAACAGGAGAGAACTTCTTTACCCTCACAAAATACAGAGGTCAGGATCCTGAAGTAAATATGAGCAAGGGAGTTTTTGGAATAGCCCTGGATAATTCCAGGACTCCGCCTACACAGCGCTTAACATTTGGCTTATCAACTAGGTTTTAATTATTAGAAGCATCATTATGATACAAAAAAATATATATATAATCGCATTAGTTTTGCTAACCCTGGGCGGATTAAGCTCCTGCAATAAATGGTTAGATCTGAAGCCGCAGGATGGAATTGTCGGGTCGGAATTCTGGCAAACTAAGGAGCAAGTTCAATCTGCTGTTATCGGCTGTTATTCCTCTTTACTGGCGAGTCAAGGCAGGCCCTTAACAGAAAATCTTTTTATGTATGGGGAATTTAGGGCAGACATGGTTTCGCCAGGGCCAGGTGCGAGTACCGAGGAACTTGATATTATGAATGTGAATATATTATCAAGTAATTCATTAACAGACTGGACAAGCTTCTATAGAATTATTAACTACTGTAATAATGTAATAGATTATGCACCTGGTGTAATGAAAACTGATCCTACTTTTAAACAGGAGGAACTCGACGGCTACATGGCAGAGGCATTAACCATTAGGGCCTATATGTATTTCGTACTAGCTCGTACCTGGGGTAATGTTCCGTTAAAATTAACAGCTACTAAAAGTGATGCCGATAATTTTCAGATACCGGTTTCCATGCAAATTGATGTTTTTAAACAGGTAGAGAAAGATCTGCTGGAAGCCGAGCCTAAAGCGAAGATCACTTATGGAAACACTGCTTCTGATAAGGGCAGAATTACAAGGTACACTGTAAATGCTTTTCAGGCTGATGTTTACTTATGGTTAGAAAATTATGAAAAGGCCCTGGAGGCTTGCGATAAAATCGTGACGGCTCCGGCAAATCCGTTTCGTTTGGTAGATGGTAATGGCGCCTGGTTTACCACTTTATATGCTAATGGTAATTCAACAGAAGGGATCTTTGAACTGCAGTTTGACGTTCAGCAATTAAATCCATTCTATTACATGCTGTTCCAAAGGCCGAGATACATTGCCTCGGGAAGGGTAATGGAAGAAATTTATCAGATTGATTTTGAGGATGACACAAAGGCAGATATCAGGGCGGATAGAGCCTCGGTGGTATCGGCAGATAATGCTATTTATAAATATATCGGGTTGAACAGAAATGACAGAAAAACACTGGACCAGTCTTTTACACATTGGTTTGTATACCGGTATGCAGATATATTATTAATGAAAGCCGAAGCGCTAAACCAGCTGGGAAGAGGGCAGGAAGCCCTGGATATCATCGAGGTGATCAGAACAAGGGCCAAGGCACTGGAAGGAACCAAAATGGAGGTCCAGGCTACTGATAAAAATGGTATTACCGATTATTTGCTAAAAGAAAGGGCCCGTGAATTTGCCTTCGAGGGGAAAAGGTGGTATGATGTACTAAGAAATGCAAAAAGAAATAACTATGAGCGCTTAGATCTTTTAATAGACATGGTGACCTATAGTGCGCCAATAGATAAGCAGCAAAGCATCATTTCCAAATACAGGGATGTAAACAGCCATTACCTTCCCATCTATTACCAGGAATTGCTAACAAATAAAGTGTTGGTACAAAATCCTTTTTATCAATAAATTTTAAATCTAAGAACATGAAAAAGTTATTGAAAGCAAAAAGCCTGCAGACGATGGTCCTCCTTATCCTGTTGACCTTGGTAGGGCTTCAGGCTTGCAAAAAAGAAAATTTCTCTCAAACAACGGATGAAAGTGTTAATATAACCGGGTATCTGGAGGAAGATCTGGCGAATTACTCTGAATTTCTAAAGATCTTAAAACTTACGGGCGTGTCATCTTATCTGGGGGCTTATGGTACTTACACCTTATTTACGCCCACAAATGATGCGATAAAAAACTATTTATCCGACATCGGCAAAAGCAGCTTGGAGGACGTAAATGTGGAGACGCTAAAAGATCTTGTGAGATTGCACCTTATTGAAGATACCATTTCGACAACAGCTTTTACCGATGGCAAAATTGCTGTTGCAACCATGTTGGGGCAATATTTAACTACAGGTGCACAAAACGAAGGGGGTGTCACTAAAATCACCATCAATAAAATTTCCAGGATTGTTAAGTCCAATATACGGGTGGGCAATGGAATTATACATGCTATAGATCGTGTATTGATCCCCTCTACCAGAACGTTAGCAGAAGAGATCGAAGCAAATTCTTCACTTACAATTTTTGCAGAGGCCCTAAAGGCCACTGGCTGGGATGCTAAGTTAAATAAGCCCTTAACATTTGTAGACAGTGTAGGTAGCTATGTTTCGGTATTGGCCGAAACAGATGCCGTTTACCGGGAAAATGGAATTAACTCTTTTGCGGATCTAAAGGCAAAATATTCCCATACGGGCGATCCGGCCAATCCTTCAGACAGTTTAAACTTGTATATCGCTTACAGGGTATTACCTGGTTTAAAATACATGGCTGATATCGTTTCAGCTACATCCCATGTCACTTCTGCACCGCTGGAGGTTATTACAGTTAAGCTAAGCAAAGACACTATTTTATTCAATGAGGAAACTTTTGGCGGCGTTTTGGAAAAAGGCGTAGTTGCCGATAGAGTAAACAGCGATGTCACCACCAAAAACGGAGTATTGCACTTTGTAAAAGGCGATTTTTTCATTAAAAGCCGGATGCCAACTCCTGTTTATTGGGATGTGGCGGACCAGCCTGAAATCCGCCAATTGCCTGGTATATTCAGACAGCCGGGTAAAGGGGAGAATTTTGTAGCAGGAAAAATTAAAGATATTGCTTTGGGTGGCGCCGCAACAAATATTGTAAGCTATGCAGTAACCAATACAGGAAGTACGGCAGGGTCTTATTTTTCCGATTATCTGGATATATATATCAGAACTGCTGTGGTGCCTTGGGTAGAGTTCAAAACTCCGGTTGTCATTAAAGGAAAATATAAAGTCTGGATTAGTTTCAGGGCTATGGGTTCTAAAGGTAATGTCTGCAGTGCTACCATAGATGGGGTGCCATTATCCAGAACAGTAAATTTCGGGGAATACCGAAATACCACTCTTTCTCCTGCCGAGTTGGAAGCTCAGGGGTACAAGAATAATTTAACCTTTAGTACTTCTAACTGGAATTGCAGGTTCCTTGGTATCATTGACATTCAAACAACAGACCGACACATCTTTAGACTGGATGCATTATCGAATAGCAACGTCCATTCTTTAATTGATATGATCCAATTTATACCGGTAGACATGGATCAGTTGAATCCTAAGTTCGGGCCTAACGGCGAAGTTGTATATCAATAGACTAAAATTAAATTAAAAACACATAATCCATAAAGGATGAGAATTTTAAAAAAATCACACCTGATCCTGGCTGTTGTATGCCTGATGAGCGGAATGTATTCGTGTAGCAAAAAATGGGATTTGCATAATGAAATTACAGATCCGGTAATTAAAGATAATTTGTTCGATCAGCTCTCCAAAAATAGTGACGTTTCTGAGTTTGATAAGCTTTTGGTAAAAAGCGGATACGATAAGATCCTGGCATCATCCAAAACATTTACTGTTTTCGCTCCTGACAATGCATCTATAGCCAACATGGATCCCAGTATTATTGCGGATACTGCCAGTCTGAACAATTTTATAGCTAACCATATTGCACTTACTGCCTACCGTACCGATGCGCCAACCGATTCCTTGTCGATACGTATGCTGAACGGCAAACATATCCTTTTTTTAAAGGACAATATCGGTGATGCAGATATAATCCAGGCAAATAAGTTTGCTGCCAACGGCGTATATCATGTGATCAGCGGTATTGTTAAGCCGAAATTGAATATCTGGCAATACCTCGAAGCAAATGCTGCTTCCAATCACCAGGCGGCATTTATTGGTGCTTTAGATTCTATTCATATTTATCCTAATGGCTTGTCGGATGTTGGTCAGCCCTTATTGGATAATGAGTTTATTAAAGAGACCTACAATATAAAAGATGAAAACAAGAAATTCACGCTCTTTTTAATGCAAAATTCTGGATTTGATACAGAGACAAATAAGCTACTGCCGTATTTTATAAGACCCGGGGTTGACACTACTCAATTTTTAGCAAAGCATTATACCATTCGGGACCTGATTTTCGATGGAGAGTATAAGCAAACAGAACTTCCGGATACATTAGTTTCTAAATTTGGGGTTAAAGTCGGTATTGACCGTGCCAGCATTGTGGAACGTGTAAGTTTAAGCAACGGGGTGATCTATATTATGAGTGATCTGAGTGTCAACTTAAAACAACGTTTGGTTACCTCAGTTGTAGAAGGTGAAAATCCAAGGGCCTTTATTCCTGGTGATAAACGTGGGAATATCTATTACAGAGAAAAAATAGATCCGTTTAATGTACTGTTTCATGACTTGATGGTACAAAATCATGGTATTCCATTATTTGAAGTTGGTTATACCACTCCTGTACTTTACAGTACAAAGTATAAGGCTTACTGGCGTGCCATTAATGACATACAAACCAACGTTTTTCAGCAACGGCTGATGGTAGGTGGTGTTAAGGATTCAAATGGAACAGTCATAAGTTCAATTGCTTTTTACCCTTATACCAATGTAAACATCGCCAATTATAATGAAGTTTATCTGGGAGAATTCACTTTAAATACCGCTGGAAATATCCCGCTGGCTTTAATTGCTGCAAATAACAACAGTACGTCAAGCGGGGTTAACACACTATCGTTAGATTATGTAAAGTTAGTGCCGGTTATAAAATAATTTATAAAAAAAATAAATTTAAGATGCAAATAGACTCTAAATATATAATCAGATTAAGTTGCCTGCTTACTTTAAGTGTATTCAGCTTTAGTGTGCTAGCCCAGCAGGATACCCTTAAGCAAAAGGAGACCGTTCAGCATAAGCACGGAAAAGAAATCACCGGCCATATTAAAGATGCGGTAAACGGTAAGCCTTTGTCAGGAATAAACGTTTCATTACCGGGTTACTCCGCTGCTATTACCAATGATAAGGGTAATTTTTCGATACAGGTACCTTACTCAAACAGTACCATTCTCATCACTCATGAGGGGTATCAAACAAAAGAACATGCTTTAAGGGGAAAAAAGAAAGTAGTGATTTCATTGTATGAAGATGGATATGCTTCATTTTACAATGAGATAACCTTGCCCAACGGAACCATCTTAGAAAGCCAGTCACCATATGCTGCAAAAACTGTAACTCTGGATAGGAGCCGCTGGGAGGTAACCTCAAACGAAACACCAGGAACTTTTCTGCAGGGCAGGGTTGCAGGATTATATTCAACCAGAAGATCTGGAGCTGCTAACAGCGATGCGACCCTTTGGCTTAGGGGATTTAATTCTTTATATGCCACCAATAAACCATTAATTGTTGTCGACGGCATGCTGTATGATAATGAAGATTATAGTTCCGAACTTATAGGCAATAATTTTAATTCACAGATTGCAAACATCGATATTAAGGATATTGAGGACATAACCATTATCAAAGACGGTTCTTCCTTATACGGTACAAAAGGTGGGAACGGTGTTTTGATGATCAGGACTACGCATACCAAAGAGCTGACAACGAAGATGGACTTCAGTGTGTATGGTGGATTTAACCAACAACCTAAAAGCATACCTTTAATGGGCGCTGCAGCGTACCGAACTTACTTGTCTCAACTACTACAGACGAAAGGATTGGCCCAGTCAGAGATTCAGGCACAGCCCTTCATGAATGATAGCCGCGGCAGTCAGACTTACTATACCTACCATAATGACACCCATTGGCAAGACGAGGTGATGAACAATAGCTATAACCAAAACTATTATTTGAAAGTAACAGGAGGAGACAATATTGCCAGATACGCACTTTCCCTGGGTTTATTAGATAATCAAGGCATTGTTCAAGGCATTACACAGTCTAAATATAATATGAGGTTGAATGGTGATCTGAATTTGACGCCCAAATTGACCATGCAGGCCAATTTGTCATTTTACTATAACCAAAGCGACATTCGTAATGAAGGACTGTATCCCAGGACAAGTCCCCTATATCTGGGTTTAACAAAAGCACCTTTTTTAGCTACCAATGAGTATTCGTCAACCGGAGAAAGATCTCCTAACCTGGCTGATACCGACAATTTTAACGTAAGCAATCCATCTGTACTGGTGAGTGATAAAACCGTGGGGATCAACAGGGCGTATCGCTTTTCAGGTAATCTTCAATTTGGCTATAAGCTAGGTAAAAATTTAAATCTGGGGACCATTTTAGGTTTAACATACGATAAGGCGAGAGAAAATTTCTTTCTTCCGGACAAAGGGATTGCCAGTGACACGCTGACGACGGATGTAGCATTAAACAGATCTGGCAGTGAGATACAAAGGCTATTTTCAATGTACAATGATACCTATCTGAATTTCGCGAAATCTTACATGGACAAGCACAATTTAAAAGTAAGATTAGGGTTGCGTACGCAGACAAATGAAGCGGAGAGTGATTATGGTTTAGGATATAACTCGCCTACTGATGATTTCCTGAGTGTAGGCGCGGGTACCGCAACCCTGAGGCAGATCGGCGGTTCACTTGGTAAATGGAACTGGATAAACCTATATTTTGGGGCGGATTATAATTACCTCAGCAAATATTTTATTTCTTTAAATATGGCTCTGGACGGTTCAAGCAGGTTTGGCCATCTGGCACAAAAAGGTGCAGTAAGTGTAGGTCAGGATAAATTTGCCTATATGCCATCAATTGCTGCCGGCTGGCTAATCTCGTCAGAGAATTTTATGGCTAACCAAAAAGCCATTGACCTGCTCAAGCTGAGGGTGTCTTACGGCATTAGCGGAAATGATGATATCGGCAATTCTACCGCGAGGTCTTATTATGTTTCACAGAATTTATTAGGCACCCAGGGCCTGGTAAGGGGCAATATAGGAAATCCATATCTGCAATGGGAAACAGTAAAGAAAGCCAATTTAGGCCTGGATGTCTCGGTTTTAAAACAAAGAATCAATGCGAGTTTTGATGCTTTTATCAATAACACCAATAACATGGTGATTTTTGAGCCCGCTAATGCTTATACGGGTATGAGCTATGTTGTTAATAATAGCGGAGCGATGCAAACCAAGGGGTATGAATTTTCTGTTAATAGCAGGGTCATTAATCACAGTTCCCTTAAATTAGATCTTGGTATAAACCTGTCAAAATATAAAAATGAAGTTACCAGTTTACCTGTGGACGAAATTATTACTGAATATGGGGGTGCAGCTTATATTACCAAAAAGGGACAGGACGCAAATTTATTTTATGGTCTGGAAAGTAACGGCATATTTACCACTGGTGCGCAGGCAGCTGCTTCCGGCTTGATGAAAAGACTACCAGACGCTTCTTTAGTTCCTTTTTCAGGCGGTGATGTACATTTCACGGACAGAAACAATGACAAAATAATTGATGAAAAAGATAGAACAGTAATCGGTAACCCAAATGCTGAATGGGCAGGTATGTTCAGTAGCGCTGTGACCTACAAAAGAATTTCGTTAAGCGCGTTGTTTAGCTTTTCTCTGGGCAACGATCTGTATAATGCTACCAGAAACAACCTTGAGAAAATGTCAGGATATGAAAATCAAACCCTTGCAGTCCTAAACAGATGGAGGGCAGACGGGCAGCAAACTTCTACACCACAGGCAATATGGGGTGATCCAATGGGAAACAGTTTATTTTCCGACCGCTGGATAGAGGATGGTTC
The DNA here is from genome assembly GCA_946478755.1 of uncultured Pedobacter sp. Next base: position 25,187 of record CAMLDJ010000042.1, read on the forward strand.
TTATTTAAGATTAAGAACGATCGCTTTAACTTATACAGTGCCCTTGGAAAATAAGATTGTCAAGTCGGCGAAGTTTTATTTAAGTGCCAACAATCTTTTTACCGTTACTGATTATTTAGGTTATGATCCGGAGTTTAGTGCAAGCGGATCTTTATTTGCACAAGGGGTAGATATTGGTCTGACTCCGCAATACAAAACTTTTCAATTGGGTTTCAGATTAGGACTTTAATCATATCAGCAAATTTTAGAATTAGAAATGATGAAATTAAAATATAATAAAGCAACTTGGTTTAGTTGTATGGCACTACTAATAGCGCTTTCAACAACAGTTTCCTGTAAAAAATTTCTGGATGTAGATGCTCAGAATGGCTTAACAAAAGAACAGACTTACAGAGATATCTACGATGCTGATGCAGCTGTATTGGGTGTTTACGGAAAGTTTATGAACCTGGCTAAGCAGTACGTAATATTGAATGAGCTGAGGGCAGATTTAATGACCGTGACACAAAATTCGGATCCGCACCTTCGCGAGATCAACGAACATCAGGTGAGTATGGATAATCCTTATGCCAGCCCCAAAGCATTTTATGAAGTAATTCTGAACTGTAACGATGTACTTGCAAATTTCAAGTTCATGCTGGCAGATAAAAAATTCACCAATGACGAATATAAACAACGTTATTCTGATATCGGTGCGATACGTTCATGGGTCTATTTGCAACTGGGAATACAGTTCGGTAGCGTGCCTTATATCACAGATCCGCTGGAAAATATTGACGATCTGAAGGATGCATCGAAATTTCCGAAGCTAACTTTTGATCAGCTGTTAGATAAATTACTTGAATTCACAGAAGCCTTGCCTTTTAAGGATCTTTATCCTCAAGGTACCTCATTAGTTACTGATGTCGACGGATATAACACTGCCAAATTTTTTATTAATAAACAATGTCTTTTAGGCGATTTAAATTTATGGAAGGGAAATTATACTGCAGCGGCGGGACATTATAAAACAGTGCTGGAAACATACTCTACCAGCGGAAATGACAACGAAAAATTCGATAATTATAGGTTGAAATATAATGAAGTGGCATCTAATAATGATTTAGGTGTGGGCTATATCAGATACCGTGAGCAGGATGCAACTGCTTTAATTAACAGTACTACACAAGGCTGGAAATCTATTTTTGCAAGAGACAGAGATGTGTTATGGAATACAGAATGGATTTGGGCCCTGCCATTTGATAAAAATTTTTCACCGCAAGACCCTTTTATCGATCTTTTTTCCATTCAAGGTGGAAAGTATTTAGTGAAACCCTCTGTAAAGGCCATGAACTCCTGGAATTCGGAAACACAGAATAATGGAATTCCATATGATGCCCGTAAAAGATTTACTGTTAATGAAAACGACGGACGGCCCGTAATTATGAAATATTTGTATAACTACCTGGATGATAAAACTTTTTTACCAAAAGTTTTATTCGAAAAGCAGGGCAATTGGTTTTTATACAGGGCTGCAACCTTACATCTAAGGTACGCTGAAGCTGCAAACAGAGACAACAGACATAAAATTGCCGATGCTTTACTGAATTATGGTATAAGGTCAGCATATACGGTGGAGGGTGCCACCGATAAAACCAATATTGAGCAGACGCACGATGTGTTCCCTTACGATTTTCTTGCAAGAAATGGTGAGTATCCAAGATATAGAGATCCGTGGCACAGAAATGGGGGAATAAGAGGCAGAGCCTATTTATCCAGGCTAACCGTGGTTGGTGATAGTACGATATCCATTGAAAACAACCTTATTGATGAAGCCGGTCGTGAGTTAGCCTATGAAGGGAACCGCTGGGCTGACCTGGTGCGCATTGCGCGCCGCAGAAATGATCCGGCATACCTGGCTGATAAAATCTATGATAAGCTGTTAAAAGACGGTAATCCTAACGCTTTTACGGTAAGGTCGAGGTTAATGACTATGGACAACTGGTATTTGCCGTTCAAATGGTAATAAAATTGATAATTAGAATGAAAAGGGGGGATGCAGAATTAAGCAGTCCCCCTTTTTGTTCTCGCAAGTAGTCCACAATCTTTTTTGGTTAATGGAGGAATCCTATTTGGGGATGATTTTGGCTATGTAGAGTCGTCAGTTTTTTATTTCGCACCTAAATTTAATCCTTAATTTTATAGAATCATGTTATATTAAAGGAGGATACCAAAAACAACCTGATTATAAAAATGGAATTTTAACGATATGAATCTTACTTTATATACAAGACTAATATTACTGGTCTTCAATCTGTTTATGCTTCAGGCTGCTTTTGGTCAACGATCAGAACACGCAGTTATTGATGTAGACTTTCAGCAGAAAACCGGAAAAATGTATCCTGCATGGGCATGGTTTGGTTATGACGAACCCAATTATACCTATATGAAGGATGGGAAAAAGCTGCTTTCAGAAATTGCTGCTTTAAGTCCGACGCCGGTTTACATCCGGACACACAGCTTGATGGTTACGCACGACGGACCTCCGGCGGCATTGAAATGGGGCAGCACCAATATGTACACAGAAGATGCGAAAGGAAATCCTGTATACAGTTGGACCGTGGTGGACAGTATTTTTGATACCTATATCAAAAGGGGGATGAAGCCGATGGCCCAGATTGGTTTTATGCCCGAAGCTTTATCTGTTAAGCCACAGCCATACCGGCATCACTGGAAGCCTGGAGACCCCTACAATGACATCCACACCGGCTGGAGATACCCGCCAAAAGATTATAACAAGTGGAGCAGGCTGGTTTATGAATGGGTAAAACATTCGGTGTCACGGTACGGAAAAAAGGAAGTCGAAAGCTGGTATTGGGAGCTCTGGAATGAACCTGATAGTCCCTATTGGGGCGGCACCCTGGAAGAATATTTGAAGTTATATGATTATACCGTGGATGGTGCCAGAAAAGCTCTTCCGACTATTAAAATCGGCGGTCCGCACGTTACCGGACCTG
>CAMLDJ010000043.1 GCA_946478755.1 uncultured Pedobacter sp.
AAATCGATGGCCCCGCTGAACTTATCCCCGAAAAAGGAATAATCGATTCCAAGGTCCTGCTTGGTCGCGATTTCCCATGAAACATCAGGAGATGCGATGGAAGTATAGCGGATACCTCCCCATGGAGCACTGGAAGACTCATAATCTCCAAATTGGTAGCCCCCGGATGGGACTAGAACTCCATTAACATCTGTAAACATCTGCTCGATGTTGTACAGATAGGGAAATCTAATGTCTTTACCCAGATCATCATTCCCTGCTTTTCCATAGGAATAACGGATCTTGAACATATTCACCCATCCTAAGTTTTTCACAATAGACTCTTCTCCAATATTCCAGGCACCAGATATGGCGGGGAAGAATCCGAACCTGTAATCTTTATGAAAATTCTCAGAACCCGTATATCCGAAATTGAAATCAACAAGGTATCGATGTTTCCAATTATAACTTACGCGTCCAGCCAGGCCCTGGTTGCGGCGGGCTATTCCATTTTTGAGATCTGAGCCGATGTTTTGTGTAAACACTTTAGAAGATTGTGTGTACTTCGCCACCGCTCCGAACTGATGGGAGCCAATTTCTTTGTCATAATAAAGATCCCATTCGAAGAAGTCCCTCCGGTCTCCGTCCGAGCCGGCGGATTGGGTCATTTTTTGTTCTTCGGCTACGCGTGTAAATACAAGTTCACCATCTGTATTACGATAACGACTGGCATTCCACAATTCTGGCCGTTTAAATCGCTTAATATAGTTGTTATTATAGGTGTCGTATCCGTACCTTCCTATGAACCGAAGTCCTTTGGTAATAAAATCCAATTTCTGCTCTAAGTTTAAAGTCGTCTGGATATTATTGCTCCAACTTTCATTGTATCCGGTCATTGTCCCCTGCACCCAGGGATTAAGGTTGTCATTTTTTCCAGTCCATGACGGTATTTTGCCATCTGAATATTGCAGCGGCATCATGATCGGATTATATCCCATCAGCGAGGTCCAGATCGCATCTGTTCCTACTCCCGGGTCATTCTGTTTCCGCAGGGAACCGGAAACTCCTACCCTCAGCAAGGTGGACTTCGTGATGTCCATATCTACGCTTAAACGATAGGTATATTTTTTGAAATCGGTATTGGTATTATAATCACCCAAAGCGTCATCAACTTTGTACATCCCCTGTTGATTCTGATAACTTCCGGATACATAATAACGGGCGGTTTTCCCACCGCCGCTGATATTCAGCAAACTACGTTGACTCTTAGCGCCATCCCGCAGCAAAACATCCATCCAGTCTACATTCGGGAACATGTCCGGATCCAACCCCAGGCGAAGTATTTCCAGTTCTGAGGGAGAATAAAGCGGTTGCTGATTTCGGGTCACCTTAGCTTCATTGGCCATCGTTGCATAGGTGTATCCATCTGCAAAATCCGGGAGTTTAGTCGCGGTATTGTAAAATCCTTCCACCTTGGCATTGATCTGGACCTTTCCTTCTTTTCCACGTTTGGTGGTGATCAATATTACCCCGTTAGCCCCCCGGCTACCATAGATAGCGGTTGCAGAAGCGTCTTTTAATACGGAAAACGATTCAACGTCTTCCACATTGATTTCATTCATGTCGCGTTCAAAGCCATCTATCAATACCAGGGCTGAACTATTGGCTCCAAAGGTTGAGATACTGCGGATCCAGAATTCGGACACACTACCGGGTCTTCCTGACGTTTGCATCGCCTGGATCCCCGGTACAATTCCTGCCAATGCATCTGCCATAGAGGTAGACGGATTTGACTTCAGGCGCTCCACGTCTACCGTTGTAATCGCCCCGGTTACCGATACCCTTTTCTGAGCACCAGTAGAGGTAATGACTACTTCGTTCAATTTGCTGGCGTCAGTTTCTTTCATCACGACATTGACAACACGTTGTTCTTTCACCAATACCTCTTTCTTTTCGTAACCGATATAGGTAAAGATCAGTGTTTGAAAGGGGCGCATCTTTATGCTAAATTTTCCATCTGTAACGGTGGTCGTTCCCAACCCTGGCATGTTGCTGACGGCTATGCTTACGCCTATCAGGGGCAGGCTTTGTTCGTCGAGCACCACTCCTTTAACGATCACCTCTTCCTGGGCCAGAACATTAAAGGAAATCCCGACCAACACCATGCATGTTAGTAAAATAAATCTCATCATTTATATAGTGTATGTTAATTATCTATTCTTCTTGTGCTATTTTGCGAATCAGCCAATTGCCGGAATCGCCGATATAGAAACATTTCTTTACCTCGTCATAGGCGATTGCCTGAGGATTGTTGAATCGTGCTTCTGTACGTAAATCACCGTTGGCGTATCCGCTTGTACCATTATTCCCGCGGCCGGCATAAGTGCTTACCCGTCCCTGCGGGGTGAGGATGCGTATGGCATGGTTTGACCTGTCGCAGAAGTAAAAATCGTACTGATCCCCTCCGGCGACTTCATAAGCTGGATTTTTTACGAATACACCCTGGACAGGGCCATTCAGACGGGCGTTCGTACCTATTCCATCTGCGTAGCCTGAGGTACCTGCGCCGCCACAGATCGTATAAGGGGTTTTAAACGTTTTGGTTGCACGGTCATAATCAGTACGCATGATAAAATGCTTTTCATATTCCACTAAATAGGCATAGTCTCCGGACGGATGTACGACCATATAAACAGCCACCGCACTATAGGGATTTGAGAATACCAATTTATCCTGTTTGGTCGCAAAATCATACCTGCGTATGTCACCAGCCCTGTACCTTGAATAATACAATTCTCCATTTTGCGGGTGGATCATCGTCCCGTTCACGCCGCGCGCATAAACTTCTATTGCTTGCTTCTGAACAAAGTTCGATTCACGGCTAAATAGGTAGTTGCCATATTTGGTATCGCTGGAGTGGTTGTGAGAGACAATCATATCCTGGTTTCCATCAATCCTCCAGTTTAAAATGGATACATTGTCGAGCGTAGTTCTAAAGTAACTCACATATTGATTTTCGAAATCAATTAAGCGACTACTATTCGCATCGGCTGAGAAAAAGAGATGATTGTGATTTTTTGGATCAAAAGAGAGCCACCTTATTCCCTTAAATGCCCCGCAGTCGTTAAACGGACCTTCTTTTTCTTCAAAATCAGTTCCTACCTGATAATATTTCCCGAGAAAGGTGGAAACGAGCCATTTTCTGGTGTACACAAACTCTTCTTTGGCTGCAGCCTGAGCAAGCTCAGTATGGTTACCGTCAAGAATACTTATTTTTATATCTCCCTCATAAGCCTTTTCGGGAATGACACAATACAAGCTATTGTTATTCACTCCGACAACCTTGGCGGTTTTTCCCCCGATAGTTATTTTAACTTTAGAGAGGTCATTTCCAAAATTCTCTCCATAAAGGACAAGATTGCTTCCTACCCCTCCCTCCTTGGGGTAAAAATCTGTGATGACCACCGGCTTAGACGGATCGAATGCAGCTTCCTGCTTCACGTCGTCCTCTTTACAATGCGTTAAGCATAGCACCATCAACCCGAGCAACATCCAATGGATTTGCCAGCGCCTGACATTGTTTTTTATTTTCATTAGTATATAATTTGGTTTTTAATGGTGATGAAGCTTGCAAAGCTTATTATTCATTGGTATCTATAGTTTTTATTTGTATTCATGAGCTCGTAAACTCGGTTCTTTGTGTTTTGTAAGCGGTAAGCTTATGCAGGTTTCATCTTTTTTATAATTGTTTGTTCTTCTACATTTTGCTTTTATCCGACTAAGGCCGGCTTACTCCGGATTTAATTGATCCAGATTGATCGGTTTAGATACAGCATCCGAAATCATCCGTCTGAGATAAACAATTTGGTTTTCATGCGATAGAGTTTAATATTTCTGACCGGCTATCCGGATATTATTGTCTTGTTCGAAAATCTCAGGCTTTTAATACGCAAAACGATTGATTTTACAGCAAGTCAATAACACATGAACCATCCGGGCCGTCCGGAAGGCGATCCTAAGAAATATATTGGGTAAGAAGATTAGGGTTTATTGTGTCGGGTTAAGCTATTGCCCTGCGACTAAGCAATCGGCTTTGCCATTCCTGCTGACCTGATTAATCAGGACGGTAATTAATAAGAAAAGTAAATTTGTCTTCATACAGTGGTCTTTATGCTGCAGTTACAATTGACGTTATAGCCAGAAAAAGTATGCAGCCGGTTTATATTTGGTTTGTTAGCATCAAATTAAATGAATTTGATTTGCATAAATTGTTCAACTTTTTGTCGATTTATCTCAAATTTGCAGATGATTGGCCTTGAATTCAACCCGAAGAAGGCCGACAGTGGAGCTACATCAGGTAGTTACTCTATGCAACAAATAGATGTGATATAAAAGACTTACGATTGGGGAGACACCAAAAAGAGTCATGCAGTACGCTTACTGAAGATACCTGTCCGTAAAATAGATTAGAGGCTGAGTCTTGTACACATTTCTCTTTAAAGGTTTTCAATGGGGTGAGTAAGGGAATGCGACGACCTGTTGCTGGTTAACCTGTGAACCAGACCCGGATAACCGGGAAATTGTTGTAAAACAATGAACATATTGTGTTCAATTGCTGGTCAAAAGCAGAACCGGGTGTTCCTTTCCAAAAAGAAAAATTTAAATTGGATGACCTAAATCCGATCTAAACATGCTATTCAATTCGATAAATTTCGCTCTTTTCCTGCCAGTGGTATTAATCCTGTATTGGTTATTGGAGAAAAAGAAGCTTATTTATCAGAATTCCTTACTGCTCCTGGCCAGTTATTTCTTTTACGCCTGCTGGGATTGGCGTTTTTTATTTCTATTGATCTTTTCAACGCTGCTCGATTACTTTACGGGCCTGAAAATGTGCAGGGCAGGCCGGCAAAAAAGTAAAAAATTTTGGTTTTGGTTAAGTGTTACCGTCAATCTTGGCTTTTTAGGTGTTTTTAAATATTATAACTTTTTCATTGAATCTTTTGCAGAATTAATCTCGCAGGTGGGCTTACAGGTAAATCCCTGGACATTGAAAGTGATCTTACCTGTTGGAATTTCATTTTACACTTTCCACGGTTTATCCTATGTGATAGATATTTATAAAGACAGGATCAAGGCAGAAAGGAATTTCATTGACTATTCGGTCTTTGTCAGTTTTTTTCCGCTCCTGGTTGCAGGCCCGATTGAACGGGCGACACATTTGTTGCCGCAAATTAAGAAAAAGAGGTCTTTTGATTATGAAAGATCAATTGATGGGCTAAGGCAAATTTTGTGGGGACTATTTAAGAAGGTCGTGATTGCGGATTTCTCTGCAGAGACAGTAAATGCCATTTTTAACAACTCAGCACATGCCAGCGGAAGTACATTGGTTGTAGGTGCCATATTTTTTGCTTTCCAGATTTACTGTGATTTTTCGGGCTATTCTGACATCGCCCTTGGAACAGCAAGGCTCTTTGGTATAGAACTCCTGAGAAATTTCGCTTTTCCTTACTTTTCCAGGGACATTGCCGAGTTTTGGAGGCGATGGCACATCTCTTTATCATCCTGGTTCAGGGATTACTTATATATCCCTTTGGGTGGAAGCAAGGGCAGCACCTGGATGAAAGTGAGAAATATCTTCATCATATTTATTGTCAGCGGATTTTGGCATGGCGCAAACTGGACATTTATTGTTTGGGGCTTGTTAAACGCCCTATACATCATACCTTCCATCCTACTCAGCTCCAACAGAAGCCACCTCGATGTTGTGGCAGCAGGAAAGCTGGTACCAAGCTTCAGGGAACTTTTTTCCATTTGCTTAACCTTTGGCCTGACTGTTTTTGCATGGATCTTCTTCAGGTCTGACAGTTTGGGCTCAGCTTTCAATTACATTGCCAACATCTGCTCGCCTTCCCTGTTTTCAGTACCGGTCCTATTACCCTCTACATTAGTACTGTGGGTGCTGTTCTTTCTTGGGGTAGAATGGATAGGCCGTGAAGGGCCTTACGCCCTCAGTAAAATAGGATTAAACTGGCCGACGCCCTTCAGATGGGCGGCCTATTATAGTATCGTTCTGGCCGTATGCTATTTTGCCGGCCCTCAACAGCAGTTCATTTATTTTCAATTTTAAGATGAAAAGGTTTACACTTCAAATCCTCAAATTCAGTTTAATACTGTTAGTTTTATTGCTTACAGCACTGTGGTTAACCGAGAGTTACATTGGCAACAGATCTAATTTCAAAATTTCGGGCCATGCGGATAAAATCATCATCGGACATTCCCATCCGGAATGTGCTTTTAATGATTCATTAATTGTAAACACGGTTAACGTCTCGCAGTCGGGCGAATCTTATTTCTTTTCTTATTATAAGATTAACCAGCTGCTGCAGCAAAACAAAAATATCAAGTGCATCTTTTTAGAATTCACCAACAATCAACTGGAGAAAAAAATGGAAGACTGGATTTGGAGCGCCATGTTTCTATCTCATAAATACCATACTTATGCGCCCTTTATAGATTATCCGGGCAACAGTTTACTGATGAAAAAAAATCCCACAAGCCTGTTGAAATTACAGATAAAGACACTCCTGTACAATTTTAAAGTTATTGCTTTACAGGAGTACGATTACACCAGAAAAACCGGTGGTTATTTGTATCTGGCGAAATCTAAAATAGATTCGCTGATTAGATTAAAGGACAAGGCAATCGACAAAAATAAACTAGAGGAATTATTCCCAAGGGAGAACTTAGCCTATCTAGATAAAATTGTAGGGTTGTGCAAGGCCCAAAAAATAGAACTTATATTGCTGAGAAGCCCGTTACATGAAAAGTATCCGGGAACCCGGAATGAAAAGACCTTCAAAAAAATACTGGCGACCAGATATCCTGATCTCCCTTTTCTTGACTTTAAAAATTTTCCGCTTCAGAATGATGAATTTGCAGATTTGGAACATCTCAATTTTAAAGGAGCGAAGAGATTTTCTGTCTTTTTTAATGACTTATTGATCCATGGTTTACTGCGGGCCCATGACCAGCAAAAGATAATAGATGCCAGAATTTTACCTATTGTTAATCAGGATTCAAAAATATGAGCGGAATCTTTTGGGGTATTTCAAGATACTCAAATACTCTGACAAGCCATCTGCGTTCTCCTGTTTTCCAGCTACGCTCTGTCGCCTCGTCAACTTTTAAGAATCTGTTCTGGTTGCCATTGGGTATTCCCATTAATAGTTGCTGAGCGTTAATACTATTCTTTTAAGGAGACTAAATACGATCTAACAATTTTTCTAATCTGATCATGAAAATAGAACGCTCGATTCATATCCGAAGGGGAAGGCGATATGTTTTCGAGTACGACTATACTCACTTTAGTTTCTGGATAATAAATCATTGTTGAGATAAAGCCAGGGACATAACCGCTCATACTGAGTTCCAATATATCATTTAGGCGATCTACTTGAATACCATCAGCATACTTAAGTTCTCCCCACCTGTGAGGTCGCATAACAGCATCAGTAATCATCATTTGGTAGATACTATCCTTTAAAAATTTTCCATTATGTAAACAGTACATCCATTTATTCAGATCGCTAGCTGTAGAAATCATACCTGATGCAGGTACTCCCATCATTGGCAGATCCAATAGATTTAATATATCAGTCTCCTGATACTTTTCATTGTTGGTTTCAGAATAACCTTTTACCAATTTTCTATCGTTACTTTTTCTGCCAGGGCCAGGCGGGACTGTGGAGGATCTCAATTTGCACCGTTCAAATAGATCCGCTGTAAGTGCCGCGTAGGTCTTGCCAGAAATTTTTTCTATGATCTTACCTAATATTGAATAATTAATATTCGAGTACGAAAATTTGCTTCCAGGTTCATGAGCCAACTTTTTATCCCAATCGATAATACCTGATGTATGATTTAGTAATTGTTGGACAGTTACTGAATCTGCCCATTTTTGTTTAAAATCTGGTAAATAATAGCGGATAGTTTGATCAGCTTGTATTTGTCCTGCCTGTACTTCCCTTAACACTAAAGTTGCAGTAAACTGCTTACTAATAGAACCAATAAGGAACTGGTCGTCCATCTTAAGGGCAGTCTTTTTAGCTAAATCGCTGTATCCATAGCTATTTTGATATATAGAGTTGCCATTTTTTGAAATCAGGATAACTCCGTTAAAAAACCTCGGACTTGTAAGTCGAATAGTTGAATCAATGGAATTACTTAAATCTATTTGACAAAAACCACATTCTGAAAATAAGGACAATAATACGAGGGTAAAAAAAAATATAAAATTCTTCATGCCAGGTAATCTCGGAATGCGTAAGGTACATTTTTCGCTCTAATTTGCTTGTTATTTTTATCAAAAAATTGCAGCCTATAAAAACATTGTTACCATAAAATAACGAGACAATAGTAACCATTACATCTTTAGTAATCATTGCATCTTTAAAGTTGTCTCAGTAGTGAGACACGTTCCCGTATGTTATAGACAAACGGGAACGAATCGATTTTAATTAAAACACAATTTTCACATCTTCAACGTTCCGTTTAAGCTTGCTGTCCGTCTATTGATATTGCTTTTCATTTATTTTGTTGTCTGTTTTTATAAAGACGTCTAACGGTCTGTGTATTGCCGAAGGCGGGGGTTTTTAGCACTAAGGTTTAATCGAAGAACAGAAGTTGAACCTTGTACAAAAGTCCAATCGAAGCCTTTCAATCCCGCTTTAGCAATACCTACTCAGGCGCATGCACATCAATCAAATTATTGTTGGTGTTAATTGATAAATTAGTTCACTCTTATCATATAAAATGCGGAGTGACCATCCATCTTTTGGAAACTCTTCCCAGCCGTCCGTCTCTCTAGGCTTTGACAAGCGATCAACATATGAAACTGACTTATTTGCTTCTTTTTCAATTTTGAAAAGGAGTTGGGATATTGAGTCTTATTTCTCGTTTGTCGTCAATTACATTGCCTGTAAAATATTGTCTATTTTGAAGAAGCACTTCTTTTATGTAAACGCTTTCGTTTTTTGCTCTAAAGCGTAAGTCAATCTGAAAATCATAATCTATTCTATCAACATTCCTAATTAGGAAATCGCTTTCAATTATTTCAAGTTTCGCTTTCTTGCCAAATTCTTTATAAATAGTTATACCTAGGTTAACTAATCCCAAAGTAAATCCTCCATATGCAGCTAAATCTTTTATATCCATATTTCTTAAAGTGTTTGTGACTGTGTTACGCCTAGCATTTTGCCAAGCGCTTGTTAGCGGTAGTTTTTTCGTCTATTTAATATTGTTGTCAGATTTAAAATTAATGGAAAGACCAAGAATACAAGCCAAATCATAGTATGTCTAGGCAATATTTGACACTTATGATTTAGCCAATAAATTGTACTAGTAAAAACAATGCAAAAAAGTGCATGTCCGACATTTGCTTGTTCGTCAGAGTAACGTTCAATATGATCTTTTTTATTTTCTTTAAGGTCGTTTTTATAATTGCCATTTTTGCTTGGTAAAAAAGCTACTAATAACATATAGTTTTGCATTATGTAGACAGCTGAAACTCCCAATAAAAAATATTGGATACCAATATAAAGTCCATCTGATAAATATTTTGAACTTTCAATCTCAGGATTGCTAAACACACGAATGATGTTGTCAATCGCAAACGCAAACATTATAATAGTACTCCAAATACTTAATGTTAGTCTATTTATTTTTGAAAGTTGGATATGTGTCAATGCGTTTATTATGGAATAGATTGAAAGTACCAATCCAATTATCATTAAGGAAATTGAAAACCAGTTATGGTAATTTATAAATCCGTAATCAAATGCCCAGTAGATTAATGAAATCGAAAGTAGCAACGTAATTCCTTCAGTTAATTTTGCAGTAACTCTGTCCTTGTGTACAATTCCAAAAAACAATGCAAAAATAAAAATGAAGAAATAGGGCCACATTTCTATATGGTTCTCAAAGTTGTATTGATGTTCGCGTTTACCAGGCAAAAAACTAACCAGACTGAATAGATAAGTTCCAACAAAAATTCCCATTACTGTTTTCCAGTTGTCCGAAACTCTAAAACTCTCAAAAAGAAGTCCTGCAAATAATGCAATTAAACCAATTGAAAATAATTTTCCGTCGCTAATAGAAGCTCGGTAACCAATGTAAACTGTCAAAGTAAGTCCGATTATACCTGCAATAATTAAAAATGGTATCAAACTAATTCCAGCCGATTTCCTTTTTGTTTTTTTCTTTTTAAGTGTCAATTTTCAGGTCGTTTTAAAATTACCGCTAATAGTTTTCAGCTTGCGAAGTGGTGGAGATCGAAGCAATAAAGTTCTATTTTGCACAAAAGTCCAATCGAGCAACTGCCGTTGAGTTCTGCACTAAACTCGACATTTTGCTAAACTGATGTTAGCTGTAGCTTTTTTTATTTTTCAAGTTGTAATGCTGTTTTAATCAAGTCAATTTCAAGTTGAGACAATTCAACGTCCCAAAAATTCAACGAAGTCAATTTGGTTTTTAAAATATCATATTCAGTGTCAGTTAAAATTACTGTGGCAGATGTTGCAGAATAGATAGAGGTTGGAAGCCCTTCTCTCATAAGGTCTTTTGTTCCATTCTGTTGATAGTGAACCTCGTATTGTTTCTCTAGCAAATTCATTGATATTTTTTTGAGGGTCTGTGCTTAATGAAGCTAAGTGTTGATAAGGAATATCTCGGTGTGTCTTAAATACAATTACATCATTAGAGTTGTTATAAAACCCATGCGAATTATTAAAAGTTTTTTCATTGGGGTGAAAAGAACTTACATCAAAAGAATTCTTCTGTGTATTTCCATTAATTAATATATCTATTGACCAATTGCCATTTTTTAAACCAGCAGTTCTTTTTACGGAAGTATCGCTTATACCAAATGATTGAGCTAAACAATCTAAAATTGTCGTTTTGCCAATTCCATTTTGTCCACAAATAATATTGAAATGATTGTCAAACGTAAGTTCCAAATTTTTAACAGGTCCAATACCTGTGATTTTTATGTTATTTATTTTTAGCATCTTCTATTTGTAGCTCGACCTAATCCTTGGCCTTTAATTGGGACATACATTCTTGCTAAAAGATATTTTGAGGAATCAAATTCATCTTCAATAAATACAAAGTCTTCATAATTACCTATTTCTTCTCCATCCTCAAGGTATGAGATTTCAGATTGATCATTGATACGAATTGTCATAGTCTTTCCATTAGAAAGTTCGTAGATTCTCTCATTATCGTTTTCTTTTAATAATATTGCTCGTGCCATTTTTTTGAGTAGAGTTTTTTTATTAATTGGATTAGATTCGTGTCTCTGTGATATAATTGCCACTAAGTACATTTTTAACGCAATACCATTTCGCCAATTAAATCAATTAAATACTATATCCGAATTGCGTAAAAATAATGTCTAAATATATTAAAAACCTGAATATTAAAAATATAGAAATAGTGAAATTCATAATTGGCGAAACAAAAAATATTTTTTTTTCAATCAATATGGATAACGAAAGAATAGTTGCAGTTTTTGTCAAGGTATTCACTTGCAGCGATATTCTCCTAGCACAATTAAGTCTTATAAAGAATGTGTAAAACTCTTTTTGCAGTCGATGCAACATATAATTTTACAGTACGAAAACTGACAGCAATATTGCCAGTAAAACTAAAAAAACCTTGCAATCTATTGATTTGCAAAGTTTTAATTTTAATCTGGTGATCCCGCTGGGATTTTTCGCTCGCACCAGCCAGGCACATGCCCACTCAAGAGGAAGTTCGAACCCGGCCTGCCCTTCTGTTCGAATCCAATTCATATAAAACTAAAAAAGCCACCTGTTTGGTGGCTTTTGGTGATCCCGCTGGGATTCGAACCCAGGACCACTACATTAAAAGTGTAATGCTCTACCAGCTGAGCTACGGAATCATCTCCTGTTTGAAGAGGGTGCAAAGATAGAATTTTAAATTTATTCTGCTAAATTAAATTAAAAAAAATTTAGCGTTACCATTTAATCAACTTATAACCAGTAATATCATTTATAATCATTATTAGAAAAAGACCAGCATACCTCTCTTAGCCCATCAAAGATTTCAGTTTTTACCATGCCAGTCCCTCTTCCCTGCTACAAATTTGGATTCTCCAAGCAGCGAAATTGTGGCAACAACTTCACAGGTGTAAACATTGTACTCCTCCGGGCCGTAAACTTTGTAAACCTCTTAACAGTTTACTGTTTTTAAGCGTGAAATTTTTGTAAACATTTACAATTTGAGATACAACATGGTTAAGCCCACATCTCCTGGTGTATTATTTATATAACTTTATTCAACAAATTAAACAATATCATTTAGTGAAATTATTTACCTGTACGAAATGAGAAAATTATATTTTGCTTTATCAATCTCGCTGGTATTCCTGAGCTGCTCACCGCAACGAAACCTAGTATACTTCAGCAACCTGTCAAAAGTTTCCCAAAGCCAGATCGGCAATCTGCCGGAACTGAAACTTCAAAAAAACGATCAGATCAGTATATCGCTGACAAGTTTAAACACAGAATATGATGTATTATTTGCAAATGCCACGAGCGCTAGCATGGTAAGTGGTCCTAACAATAATTCGATATATGGAAAGTCTGGGTATAGGGTAAACAACAAGGGAATGATCACCCTGCCACGCATAGGGGACATCAGAGTTGAAGGATTAAGCATCGAAGAGGTACAGAGCCTGGTGACAAAAGAACTCAGAAAACAAATTAAAGAGCCCATCGTTACCGCACAATTGATCAATTTTAAAATCACCGTAATTGGTGAAGTAAACCACCCTGCTTCAGTAAGTATTCCCGGCGATGAGCTCAATTTACTTGAAGCCCTGGGAATGGCTGGCGACATGACGGTTTATGGAAAAAGGGATAATGTACTGGTCATCCGCGAAACAAACGGCGTACGTGATATGGTAAGGCTTAACCTTAATGATAAAAACATATTTGAGTCGCCATATTTTCACTTAAAACAGAACGACATCGTTTATGTGGAGCCTGACAAATCGAAAGAAAAGACCTACAGTTCGAACAACCGCGCACTACCAATCATAACCGCCTGCATATCAGCCGTAGCTGTACTGGCAACTGCATTAATAAGATAATAGATTTCAATAGTAATTATAAAGACATGAACCCTTCCTATCAAAAACCAACCATGGTCGAGAACCTGAAAGAAATTGGACAAAAGTACCTGAAATACTGGTATGTATTTGCACTATGTATTGGATTAAGTATTACAGGGGCCTACGTATATTTACAAACTATTCCAGTAAGATTTAAAGTAAGCAGTACTTTATTGGTGGAAGACGATAAGAAAGGAGATGGTGAATTAAAAGAATCGGCCTTTACCGATCTCAATATGTTCAGGACAGCCCGCAAAGCAGATAATGAGATGGAAGCGCTCCGTTCCAGAGACCTGATTCTTAAAACATTAAAAAGCCTTTCTTTGGAAACTTCTTATTTTAAAAAAGGCCTGCTATCGGATGTGGAACTATATGGAAATAAAATACCTGTAAAGGTTAAGGTAATTGGAATAAATGCTTCCGGATACCGTAAAAAATTAGCCATCAGCCCATTAAATAAAAACGGGTTTATCTTAACTGACGGAAAGCAACGCTGGGTATTGCCTTACGAAGAAGTGATACGGAAACCGGGGTATAAAATAATAGTGAGCAAAGGACCGGCGAACGATAAATTTACAGGCACGCTTCTGGTTAAGTTTAGAAATCTTAACCTAATGGCCGAAGGGTACAACCTGGCTGGCCTGACGATTCTTCCTGTTGTAAAAGAGGCGAATACGATCAAGATCAGTCTTAATGACAATATCCCCCAAAGGGGCGTAGATATATTGACTAAGCTTATTGATACCTATAATGAAGAAAATGTGATCAGGAAGAATGCCATTGCAGTAAATACAATCAACTTTATAGACAAGAGACTGAAGTACTTAAGCGAAGACTTATCTGTTGTTGAGCAGGATGTTGAAAACTACAAGCAGAACAATATGATTACAGATGTGGGTATGGAAGCACAAATGAACGTCACAAAATCAGGTGAATATAGTCAGATGTTGTCTTTCACAAATGTACAACTTGGCGTACTAGCTTCACTGGAGAGGTATCTCAGTAACAACAATTTAAATCTCGTACCCAGCTCTTTAAGCATCAATAACCTAACGTTAAACGAATTGACCAGCAAATATAACAATTTGCAGCAGGAAAGAATCAGGATGTTGCGGACTTCAGAGGAGGGAAATCCTTTGGTGCAGAACATCACGGCACAATTAATCAGTCTGAAAGCAAACATCCAGGAAAACCTTCAGAACATAAAGAAAGGTTTACTGATTGAGCGGAACAACCTGCAGGCAATGAGTTCGAAATTCAATTCCAAGATCCGAATGGTGCCTGCCGTGGAACGTGGCATACAGGTAAGAAGCAGGGAACAAAGCGTAAAAGCCGGCTTATACAAATATTTGCTGCAAAAAAGGGAGGAAACGACTTTGTCCCTTTCGGGAACATTGCCAACTTCTCAGATCATCGACAAGCCTGCTTCCAGTAGTATCCCTGTATCGCCGAAAAAAGAACTCATATACCTTGGCGCCTGTTTCTTAGGTTGTTTTTTACCGGGAATGGTCATTTACGGGCGGTCGGCATTAAACAACAAGGTTAAAGACGTAAATGACATCCAATTACTTACGGGCGCACCGGTATTGGGCGTATTAAACCACCTCAAAAAAAATGAGGCATCTGTAATAGAACACAATAGCCGGTCTACCATTTCTGAGTTATTTCGATACATCAGAAGCAACCTGCATTTTATGAATTCCGGCTCGCCAGATCAGGTCATGTTGATTACTTCCTGTATGAAAAATGAAGGAAAAACGTTTTTTGCGATCAACCTTGGAATAACCCTTGCCTCGGTAAATAAGCAGGTAGTATTACTCGAATTCGATATGCGGGAGCCCCAGCTGCTTCAAAAGATGAACCTCAGCTCTAAAACAGGTATTACAGATTATTTATTGCAAGATACATTCACGATAGATGATCTTATTGCGAACTCAAGAAATTACCACAACGTGCTGGTTGTTGATTGCGGTCCCGTACCACAAAATCCGGCAGAACTCATGATGCATCCAAAAATCGGGCAAATGATTGAAGAATTAAAGTCCAGATTTGATTATGTGATCATTGACACTGCCCCTGTTGGACAGGTAGCCGATGCCTTCAGCCTCTCGCCTTATACAGACCTGAGCATATACCTGGTGCGTTATAATTATACCGATAAATTGCAGCTAAATGTATTAAAGGATATATTATACTATAAGAAATTGACTAACCCTTTGGTTGTTTTTAACGATGCGAAGCCTGAAAGTAATGCGACATACGGATATGGCGGCTTCGGTTATGGCTACGGTTTGGAATTATCAAGAAACTAAAAGAATCATCCCCCGATTAAGCATTGAATTATTTGTCATGTAAGTGATGTAGCGAAGCTCTGCGCCGATACTATTAACCTTACTGTGTTCCGTGGTAATTTAAATTTCTCGATATGGAAAATCAATTCGGCTCCAGATCTACCTGGGGCAGACGCTGGCTTGTTGTCTACACCCGCCCAAGGTGGGAAAAGAAAGTAGACAAATTGTTGAAAACGCAGGACATAAAATCGTACTGCCCGCTTAAAAAGGTCACCAATCAATGGGCTGACCGAAAGAAGGTGGTTGAACTGCCACTATTTAGCGGTTATGTATTTGTCTGGGTCAGTGAACGGGAGGAATATAAAGTACGGCAAACCCTGGGCGTATTGAACTTTATCTATTATATGTCTAAACCGGCGGTGATCAGAGCCAGCGTGATTGAAAAAATAGAAAAGCTCATGAACAATACAGATGCGGATTATGAAATTGTTAATGCGCAGCAAATTCACCTGGGCGATCGCATCAGGATCAAGAGCGGGATTTTCTATAACCAGGAAGGAACCGTAATTAAGGTGCAGGGGAAAACTGTTTTAATGGTTTTCGATCATCTAAACTGCGCCCTGGTCAGCAATATCCCCGTCTCCAATGTACTGCTCAACACGGTAGCTTCCTGATCAGCTACCGGCACGAACTGATTTTCAAACTTTAATCTTACACCGATGATTCCTGTAACTAAACCATTTCTTCCAAAGGAAGAAGAATATCAAGAATATGTCAACAGCATTTGGGAACGTCAATGGCTGACAAACAATGGCCCTCTGTTAAACGACTTTGAGTTAAAGCTTAAGGAGTATTTAGACATCAAACACCTACTATTTGTTTGTAATGGCACTTTCGCGATTCAATTGGCCATCAAGGCCTTAGCCCTTAAAGGTGAAATTATTACTACACCATTTTCTTATGTAGCCACGACAAGCAGTATTGTATGGGAGGGCTGTGAGCCGGTATACGTAGATATAGATAAGGAAACTTTTAATATAGATCCCACGAAAATTGAAGCTGCAATTACACCGCGAACTTCGGCGATATTGGCAACGCATGTTTACGGAAATCCCTGTGATATAGATGCAATCCAGGAAATAGCGGACAAATATGGCTTAAAAGTTATCTATGATGCGGCCCACTGTTTCGGTACGCGATACAAAAACAAATCGGTATTCGACTACGGTGACATCAGTACCACCAGTTTCCATGCCACGAAACTGTTCCATACCATTGAAGGCGGAGCGGTTTTTACCAGAGACCCCGATCTGTTAAAAAAGATGATCTATATCAGGAACTTCGGACATAATGGGCCGGATACATTTGAAGGCCTGGGCATTAATGGCAAAAATTGTGAGTTCCATGCCGCTATGGGCCTGTGCAATCTGAAGCATGTAGACGAAATACTGGAAAAAAGAAAGATGCTCTCTCTTCATTATTTTGAAAGGCTGAGCGCGATTAAAGGAGCCTTTCCAAAATTAAGGGAGGAGAATGACTATAATTATGCGTATTTCCCCGTGCTATTCGAGTCAGAACAATTGAGAGAGCGCTGCATGGACCAACTAGAGCGCTCCAAAATATATTGCCGCAGATATTTTTCGCCGGCGTTATCTACCCTACCGTACGTTAATACAGTGAAAATGCCCGTATGTGACGATGTGGTAAAAAGAATAGTTTGCTTACCACTCTATCATAGTTTAACCTTTCCTGATCTGGATATGATCTGTCGGATCATTATCAGAACCCAGAACTACGAAGATCTGACCCCTGTACAAAAACAGGATTTCGGATTGCTGATCGCCGACAAGATTGAGACAGAAATCAACAACTTAACTCAATAAAATGAGGGTGGTTCTGCAGCTGCATTAAACAGGCTGCCAAAACTTGTATTAACTTTTTAAACCTTAAAGCCATGAACATTTCATTTTCACCCCCATTTATTGATCAGGATGTTATTAACGAAGTAGTGGACACCCTTAAATCCGGCTGGATCACCTCCGGTCCCAAAGTAAAGCAGCTGGAATCGGAAATTGTCAAATTAACTAAATCCAGAACGGCGGTCTGTGTGAATTCCTGGACCTCCGGTGCCATTATGATGCTTAAATGGTTTGGGGTAAAAGAAGGCGACGAAGTCATTGTACCTGCATACTCCTACTGTGCTACGGCACTATGTGTATTGCACTGCGGTGCCACACCTGTGATGGTTGACATTTCGAATGACCTGACCATAGATCCTGAGCGGATAAGAATGGCCATTACCTGGAAAACAAAAGCAATAATTGCTGTCGATATTGCGGGCTGGCCATGCGATTATAACGCCATTAAAGCCGTGATCAAAAACAACAGAACCAGGAGCTTGTTTGTTCCCGAATCTGAGAAACAAGCGCAGTTAGGGAGGATTTTGTTAATCTCGGATGCTGCTCATTCTATTGGTGCAACCTATATGGGACATTCGGCGGCCTTAAGCAGTGATATTTCCATTTTTTCTTTCCATGCAGTGAAAAACATCACTACTGCTGAAGGCGGATGTATATGTCTAAATCTGCCAGCGCAATTTAATCATATTGAAGAGTACAATTTCCTTAAAATATTTTCATTGAATGGTCAGAATAAGGATGCTTACACGAAGTCTAAAGGGGCCAACTGGAGATATGACATCCTATATCAGGGACTGAAAATTAATATGCCTGATGTATGTGCAGCCATCGGCTTAGCACAGATCAGACAATACAAGAATGCCTTACTGCCTGAACGAAAAAGGATCGCCCAAAAATATTGTAATGCCCTGGGCAATTTCGACTGGTTTATCCCTCCTACACTGAAAGATTACTCAAGAGAGTCTTCCTATCATATTTTCCCGTTGAGAATAAAAGGCATTACGGAAGTGCAACGAGATCAGATGATTGAAGATATAGTTGCACTGGGTATTATTGTGAACGTCCATTTTGTGCCGATGCCGATGCTAACTTTCTTTAAAAAGAAAGGGTATAATATTGCAAACTTTCCAAACAGTTATAAACAATATGCCTGTGAAATTTCGCTGCCAATTTATCCGACTCTAACAAACGAGGATACCGATTATATTATTGATGCGGTGATCAGCGTAGTCCAATCGCAGCTTATACATACTAAACTCCAGGCCTTATCGGCCATTTGACCTCATGGGGTCCACTTACCTAATGGGGCGGTTTGTAAATTAATAAGTGGAGAAAACAAAAAAGGGTGCACTTCGATGGGAAGGGCACCCTTTTTTTGTTTTGGTGTTTTGTTTACACCTTGCGGCGCTGAAGGTATGTTTTTAATTTTTCAAACAGATGTAGGGAATTTATGGGTCAACAGGTCGTTGTATTTTTCTAGTAACCTGATATACTTATTCATCCAGTACTCAACTGAACCCGATGGAGGCGCAGTCGACATAGGATCACTGGTCGCGAAAGCGTTCATGTTATCCCCTATCTCACTATCTATCCGGGCAAACTCTTCCGGAAACTCTTTAGAGAAATCATGCATAATGGCACTGCCAATTTTGCAAATGATTTCAAAACTTAAAGATTCCTGATTGAACCAATTGTATATAGTCCTTCTGCTAACGTGTAGTTTTCTAGAGAGCTCACTGATGCGAACATGATCTCTTCTTACAACGCGTTCAATTACTTTACCCACATTTGAACTCATAATAAATGATTTAGTAATAAACTTAACGGTTCAGGATCAACAGGGATGACTGTACCCTAATTTACCAAAATTTTATCAGAATAAAGCGAAAACAAAAGCATAAAGTGCTGAAAATCATCAATTAGCGATGAGGTGATCTATTTTTTCGTACTTCGAATTTTTGCTGATATAGTCAGGAATAATTTCTTTCATTTTCTTAACCATAGCATAATCGTTATGTAAAGTGTTAAGCAACAGCAATTCGTCGATTACACTCTGAACATAAATAAAACTGTTGCTTATGATTTTAGATATTTTGATTTTTGGATGATAGGTTGATATCGTTTGCTCTTCTACCAGCAACAACTCTTCATACAGTTTTTCGCCTGGTCGTAAACCCGTGAATACAATTTTAATGTCTTCTTCGGGAGACAGCCCTGCCAGTTTGATCATGTTGGTTGCCAGATCAACTATTTTGATGGGCTCGCCCATATCGAATATAAAGATCTCTCCCCCATTACCCATTGATGCCGCTTCGAGCACCAGCTGTACCGCTTCTGGTATGGTCATAAAATACCTGGTTATTTCTGGATGGGTCACTGTAATTGGCCCGCCTTTTTCTATTTGTGCTTTAAACCGGGGGATTACTGAGCCATTAGAACCAAGTACATTTCCAAATCTGGTGGTAATAAATCTCGTCCTGGTCTCTGCCATACTATTGACACCATTTTCGTCCGAAATGCTTACTTCCTGCTCACTGTTGAGGGATTGGATATACATTTCGGCGATACGCTTAGATGCCCCCATTATATTTGTAGGACGCACAGCTTTATCTGTAGAAATCATTACAAATTTTTCGACTCCCGACTCTATGGCCAGATCAGCTATATTTTTTGTTCCAAGCACATTGGTTAAGATCGCTTCACAAGGATTGTTTTCCATCATTGGTACATGTTTATAAGCCGCTGCATGAAAAATGATCTGCGGAAGATGTTCGTCGAAGATGATTTTCATTCTGGATCTGTTCTGAATGTTCGCCATGACGACATGCGTTTCAGTTCCGGGAAAATCATCTTCAATCTCAAGCTGTAAATCGTGTAACGGTGTTTCCGCCTGATCGCACAATACAACGCTGGCCGGATTAAAGTTCAGGATCTGACGTACGATTTCGGACCCGATTGAGCCAGCTGCGCCGGTTATTAAAACACGCTTCCCATCTATTTCCCGCAGGATGTTATTTTTTTTGAGTACGATGGGCTCTCTCTGCAATAAATCTTCAATTTTAAGGTCCTTGATCTGATTCGGAGTTAATCTGCCATACAGCCATTTATCAGATTGAGGAACAGTTACCACTTTTATGCCTAGCGCTATGCATTGATCGATCGTATTCTTTTTCCCATTTATGCTTAGATCATCTCCTGTAAAAAGTATCTTTTTTATATCAAACTTATCCCTCAAAGTCCTTATTGACCTGGAATGGTATACATTTTTTTGTTCAATATGCTTGTTTATCTTATTGGGGTTATCGTCAACAAAGGCAAACACATTGAGCGTATTTGATTTACTTTCTTCTAAAGCCTTCTTTACAAGGATGGAATCACTGTCAGAACCGTATATTAAAATATTTTCTTTCTTATCGCTCTTATCGCAGAGCTGTAGGGCTTTTATGTATGCAAATAATCCTTTTACAAAAATTCTCAAAATGATTAAAAGCGATGAGGACACAAAGAAATTCATAATGAGAATTTCGGGAAACCATTTGGCTGAGATCACAAAATAAGGTGCCAGCCATACGCTGCTGATCATCGTAAAAACAAAGGTGGTTAACAATACTGCCATAAATATCCTAACGATATCCTGGGTGTTTGAATACCTGATGATACCGGTATGTATACGCATTCCAATAAATACGCAGATGGCAATTAAACTGTATAAAGTCGTATAAATAAAGAAATTAGAATACAAGAACTGTGCATATTCGAACTTATTGATCAGCAGGAAGGACATGAAAAGCGTCCAGGAGATGATCATCTGATCAATCAGCAGGATCAACCAACGAGAGTATGTTTTTTCACGGAGTAGAAGATTTTTCATAATGGTAAGATTAGATTTAATGGAAAATAACCGCATGTTAAGACATTACCGATAGCGCGATATAAAGGGAAAAAATCAATATTTGCGTTTTTATCAATCCCTTGCTTACTAACCAGCGTGTGGTAAATAGAATCGTTAGCAACATAGCGCCAGCTCTTATAATCTAAGAACAAATCTGAGAAACCTGCCTTCCACCTAAATAAAGTATCTTTTTTAAAGCCTAAGCCACCCCCTAAATTCATGTATCTCATTCCTTCATTTCTGCCTAAAACGGTAACGTGATCAATCAGAAATTTAGCAGGAGATTCGTGTAAATAGGCACTTTTAGTAGCAATTAAATGGCCCTGAACAATGCCATGGGTAAGGGTGATGAGTGTGCCGCACATCACCTCATCTTCAGCATATACGAGTAGCAAACGACAATCAAACTCTTTAGAATTAATCAGATCAAGAAAGTACTGCCGCTCAAACAGGTAATAATCGGTAGACTGAATGCGCTCCATGTTTTCTGCATATATTTCAATAAAGGCATCAATATCTTCGGTATTTTTAGTCTCTTTAGTCAGAAGCCCCTTTCTCCAGCTTTTTTTTATAGCGGAATAAGTAGATTGATTGTACTTTTTACGTTGAGCTTCAATTGGTAAAGTCAAATCAAGGACCACCGTCTTACCATTTTCATAAATACCATTGAAATCGGCCATCAATCTTTCCTGAGCTAGAAATGGATGAAGCCTGGAGAAAACAGAGACGATTTGTTCTTTTTTCAGAAAGCCCAAAAATGCTTTCTTGAAATTATTTATCAGCTCGGCACTCAGCCGTTGATTTTCCTTGTTGGATATTGGACCTACGTAGCCGTATACTGAACTTAGATCAAAAAAAGACGACTGAGGAATTTTTCTTTTCATAAAAGGAAATGCGATATAATCATTATCCTCCTCGTAAACTACAAGAATAGCTACACCACTACTATCCAGGGCATGATACTTCCAGGTATGGTAAAAATCATGAACAAAGGCATTTTGAACATAGAAATCCCATTCCTTTTTTTGAGACAATGTAAATACTTTAATCATATGTTAATACGGCTTATATGGTTCGACAATAATATTTTACAGAAAAAACACTGCCTATAGGCAATATATTGACGTATCGGCCAGAAGTGAAAGGAACTAATTTAAATGGCAGTTCTTTAAAAGGACCTGGTAATTAGAATCCTTGGCATCAAGTACTGATTTACCAAGCATCATTCTCCTGCTATTCATTGAGTGCTTTAGGTTATAAGTTTCATGATATAGCCATAAAGAAGTAAACAGCACTAAGTAATTATCAAAATAATTATGGTTGGTTAACATAAAGGAAAGCAGGGAAAACGACAGAAAAAAGATGGACGGATTGACTTTGAAAAATCTGACGCCATTGACGAAAATGTAGCCGTATATCCACAGGAAATAAAGCATCGCAAAAATTCCTGCTTCACCCATTATCATTAAAAAGGTGTTGTGCACCCCGACTTTGATGATGAACGCGCCGTCTGCTTGCCCGCCCCCCATTGCGCCACTAAAGGACCGGTAGCCATTACCCCAAAGTGGGTTGTTTATGATCTTATCATAATAAAGTGCCCAGGTCTCTGTTCTGGAGCCCTCTTTCATGTCATCATCTACTTTTCCGCCCAGGATGGAGGAAA
This sequence comes from uncultured Pedobacter sp., assembly GCA_946478755.1. The sequence goes on from CAMLDJ010000043.1 coordinate 22,937, forward strand.
ACGCATGCATCCTTTTTGTATTGAGATCCAGCTTATCTCCCACAGAAAGAAACAGGATAAATAATACCAAACAAATAACAAGTTTATAAACATTTTTATAGCTAATCAGGACAGATAAGAGATTGATCAATACCCAGATCAATAAGAATGTTCTTGAAAAAGTGACAAAACCCGCAATTGAAAATAAGATCTGCCCTGGTATTTTAAATTTCTTCTGTTCAATGATTAAACCAAAAGTGTAGCCTAATATACAGGCAAAGCCGGCAAGATTAGGATTTAAGTAGAAGCCACTGTACCTGCCCCCGATACCGATGACAAAAAGGGCTTCATAGATTATACTTAAAGCCCCGATAAGCAATACACCATATATTTCAACGGTTTTAACATCTTTAAGCACAGTTGATGCCGTTATTATAAAAAGAAAATACTTAATAAAGGTGACCAGAAATGTGTCTGAAAATTGTGCACCAACCGACAGTGAAATGAAGGCAAACAAAAGCCCAAATAGTATAAAATGAATTACGGGCATTTCCTTATTGCCCAACATATAATAGGCAATAATAGAAAGAAAGATCGAATAACTTAACATTGACGCCACAGCCGGATTGATGTGCACCAAAGCATAGCTCGGAAGATTGCAGAAAATCAGGAGCAAAATAAACAACTTCAGGTAGGTCATATTGGATTTTATTTGTTTGATCAGTTCATTACAGACAGATGACTACTTATTACTTCAAATTCATTTTTATTCAGCTTCATTTTTATAAACCCGTTCTTTTCATTTGCGCCAAAAGGAATAAAACCCATTTTTTCATAAACGCTATACGCTGCGGCGTTTAACGGATTAACTTCTAACAGCACCGTTTCTAATTCGAGTTCAAAAAAAGCATAGGATAATATAAGCTTGGTAGCTTTTTGCGAGATCCCTTGTCCCCAATAGCTTTTTTCTCCTATAAAGATGTGGTACCAGGCTTCGTCATCTGTTATATCCAGTAATTGAATATTACCTATATACTGGTCGCTTTCTGCGAGACAAATAGCAAACCTCTTTTCATTCGAATTGTTAAGTTTGCTTTTTAGCCATTCCTCTTCAATTTCCAGGGAAATATATCTATCTGGCTTAAATCCGGTATACTTCCATATCTCGGCATCGTTTCTCCATAAACAGGAAACTTTTGCATCCGCCAATATCAGGGGACGTAGGTAAACAGCAGGCTTCATATTATTTTTCTTAGCACATCAAGTATATAGGCCATGTCGTTCAGATCATAGCGATGATCGATAGGTAAGTAAACGATATCTCTAGCCAGCTTGTATTCAAGCATGTCAGCTGTTGTCCATTCAAAAATATTTGGCCAGTACGTAGGAGTAAATACTTTTCTTTCAATCAGTTTTTCTTTTACACCTTTTTTTGAAATGAGTAGCGGATAAAGCATTGCCGGCGTGGAATCTGGAAATTCAAATTCGAATTCGTTAACCGATGACAAATTTTTGTGCAGGAAGTTAAAATTTTCGATTCGTTTATGTTTAGCAGCTTCATAATCTACGCCAGAAAGCATGGCCTGTGTTAGCCGGGACATCGTTTTAAGTTCATTATTGATTAAATTACTTTCATTTTCAATGAAATCAGCATAGCCATATTCTATACCATGATCAATACTCTTAAGGAGATGAGAAAACCGATCGGCCGAAATATCGTTTTCAAGTCTTAAGCGGGCGGGTGTATTGACCTGCAGATAGGCCCCATCTGGCACACCAAAAAATTTACGGCAGGAATAAAAGGTATCGGTTTCAGGCATCGGTTCTGAAAAAAAAGCCTGGGCATTGTCAATGATAAGATTATCGATGATCTGGCTTATTTTTTTTACCGCTTTTTGTTTCAGGCCAAAATAATTGGTATATAGAAAGCATTCTGTCGGACCGATCTGAAAATCAAATATCGGTTCCAGCCGCTCATTGATCGCGTAAAACTGATACGGAATATTTAATCTCTGCATGGGCTCCAGGATCACCTCGCAAGTGAAGTATGGAATATAAATTTTGGTATACCCCTTTAGCTTAAGGATATACGCCAATGCATTTCTCGAGGTATTTAATTTGATCAGATCTGGATAATATTCCCTGCCTTCACAGACATGCAACTGAAAATAGCCGCCTAGGGTTTTAACTTCTGAATTGTGCATATGCATATTACAGTGAATTTAAACCTGGTTATTTAACCCTGTCCGGGTTGATACATCCGTAAATGTGTAGGTTGATAAAACTCTTGCAGGTTAGCTGGAATACGCGCGTTATAGCCAACAACCTGTCTTAAATTTTTACTCAGCGATTCGCCAAACTCATATCCCAGGAACCGGGGAAAGTCAAATTGCGGTTTAAAAAATGGTCTTGTAAAACTTAATGTGAGCACACGTCTTGGTTCTTCAGTATAATTTTTGCCCGCAGCATGCCATAAGTTAGAGTCGAACAAAATAATACTTCCTTTCTTTGCGATCGCCCGATCGGCATTTTCATAGAAATATTCATCATCTGGTTTGATATCTGCCTTATGTGAACCGGAAAGTAACCAGGTTGCACCATTATCGATCGTGAAATCATCTAATAACACAATCATTTGGATCATGATCTTCAGTGACCCTGTAAAGCTTCTCAAATCGCGGTGCACATTCTGAACATAGGGCCGGTCGCTTTTCATGTTAATTACCCCACTCATTCCGTTTAAAATGTAATTGCCTTCTAAGAAACTTCGCATTTCCCTGTCACAGAACATTTCCTCCAGGAAATGCAATCCAAAATTATCACGTTCCAGGATGTGATGAAGCGTTCCCTCCATATTGGTATATATACCATTGTCTACCTGGATCTGTCGCCTTGTATCATAGGCATCGACCAGATCGCCTGTGATCTCGTTGATCAATTCATCACTTAGAGCGTCCTCATAAATAATCCAGCCATATTGACTGATTGCGCATTCAAATTCAGAAATTGTAGCGCCCGCGTATTTGAACTTATTTTTCATTAGTATATATTTGACTTTTTTATATGCTTCTATACAGGGGAAAATAACCCTGATCGGCTTTAATATCCTTTTCTTTCACCAACTGGTTATACGCTTGCTGATCAGCAATAAAACACCAGATATTGTCCTCTAAGACAAGGTCGGAAAATGCTGACTTGAAGTGAAACAAGGTATCTTCTTTACCTCCTACTCCGCCACCCAAATGAAAATACTTCATGCCAAGCTGCCTGCCTAATAAACTAATTTCATCCGTAAGGAGTTTGCTGGGAGATAAGTGGACATGGGATGCACTCGTTGCTGACAAATGATTTCTGATCACGCCATCCGACCACACTACGACGGCTCCACAAATCATTTCATCTCCCTCATATATGAGTATCAACTTACTGTTGAAATCTGCATTCCCCAATAGGGAATTGAAATAGTCCTCGCTAAAAAAATAACTTTGTTGCGCTTCTAGCCTCAACATGTTTTGGTTATACATCGTTGTAAACAAACGAACCTGCTCTGGTGTGTCTGCCTGTGTTACAACGTATTCTTTCTTTTGCAGCTGGCGTATTTGTCGGCCCAGCCTTTTGTGATACCTGGCCCTTTGCGCTTCCAGTGACTGTGTGAGATCTATGTAGATCGTTTTCCCATTTGACCTGATCCCACCCATTTTATCCAGCAAAAAACGTTGTTTAATAAAGGGATTTAGCCTGGAAAATACACTAACAGCCTGATTCTGCTGCATAAAATCGATAAATGTATACTTAAAGTTCTCTACCACCTTGTCATCAAGGCTATCCATTGGTTGATTAGACACCGGGCCTGGATAACCATAACTGGAAGTAAAGTCGCAGAAAGCCGTATGGTTTATCTTTCTTTTCAAAAGTGGTATGGCAATAAAGGTTTCACCTTCCTCATACACGAACAGAATTGGTTCATCTGTTTTATCCAGTGCATTATAATGAAGCGTATGATAGACATCATAACTAACTGAATTTTTCACATAGTATGACCATTTATCTTTATCGATGGCGGTTACCACCTGACATTTAGAAACTTGCATATGATGTTTGATATAGAATATGACCAATTTTAGTCGGCTTGCATGATATTAAGCATTTCTGCGTTAACCAGGTTAACGTCAAACTTTTGCTTTGCATAAGCCCTGCCGTTTAATCCATAAACAAGGATGTCCTGACTGTTTTTTATATAGTATTCCATTTTCGATGCCAGTGCTGCTATATTTTTTATAGGGATTAAGAAACCATTAGGGTGTTTCGAAGAAGTATTGATGGTTTCCCTGCAGCCGACGGAATCACAGGTAATAACTGCCCTGCCCATCGCCATTCCCTCAAGTATACATCTTGGCACGCCTTCGCCGTAGTAAGATGGTAAAACCAATACAGAGGCTTCTTCAATATGCGGGCGCACATCCTCAACTTCACCAAGGTATTTAATTAAAGAACCCGATTGTATACAGGAATACAGTTCCTTATCAATAGAGTCGATATTGTCATCATAAGGACCGATGAGCTTAAATTTTACACCCGAAAATTTTTCATGAACCAATTTAGCGGCTTCATAGAACTCTTTAACGCCCTTAGCATTTATTAAACGCGCGATCATCAAAAAAGTAATGTCTTTGGTTTCGGGAACAGAATAATGGTAATGTGCCAGATCAACCCCAGAACCATTAACTATAAATGCCTGGTGTTTATAACTGATGATTCCGGTTTCGATCAGTTTCTGGTAATCGTCCTTATTTTGAAATATGATTTTTAAACGATCATTCCTTAACAAGCTCCACTTTAAAAGATTTCGGGTTATGCTGCGTACCATGCTTTTCTTAGCGTCATGGCTGGTAAAATTGTAACCGAGACCGGTTAACATTGGCGTTATACAATTTACTTTGCAAAACTTGGCGATTGCCGTTCCATATATCACTGGCTTAAACGTATATGGAAAAAAGATGTCTGGTTTTATAGCTTTGATTAGCTGGTATAATTGGGAAATATACTTCAGATCGGAAAATATGGAAACGTTGCTGCCATTCAATCCATTTTCATGGACGATGACTTTTAGTTCTTTCAATTTATCAGTAACATCCTGCTGGGAAACTGTCGGCGTAAAAATATGGACTTCATTTTTTTTAACGAGTTCCTCTATTAACTTGCCTCTAAAACCCAGAAGCGTACGCGAAGAATCGCAGGCTATTAA